>NZ_LDQC01000087.1 GCF_001475545.1 Curtobacterium luteum
GGTGCCCCGTCTCATCCGTGAACAGCAACCGCTGGGAACGCCCGGCGGGACGAACGGAAGGAAACGACATGGCTGACACCACGACCCCCAACACCCTCGCCGGCTCGCGCTCCGCAGGGACGCACGCCGCTGGCTCCAACCCCTCGGGCAAGACCACGATCGACGACACCGTCGTCGAGAAGGTCGCCGGCATCGCCGCCCGCGAGGTCAACGGTGTGCACGCGCTCGGCAAGGGCGCCGCTCGTGCGATCGGTGCGATCCGCGACGCGATCGGCCAGCGCGACTTCGGTCAGGGTGTCAAGGTCGAGGTCGGCGAGAAGCAGGTCGCCGCGGACATCGTGATCGTCGCCGAGTACCCCGTCTCGCTGCAGCAGGTCGCCGACGGCGTGCGTTCGTCGGTCGCCCGCGCGCTGACCCAGATCGTCGGCATGGAGGTTGCCGAGGTCAACGTGACGGTCCAGGACGTCTACATCCCGGGTGACGACGACGACAACGACGACAAGAAGGAGTCGCGCGTTGAGTAACACGTTCGCAGGTGCCCTCATCGGGGCGATCCTGGCCGTCGTCGCACTGCAGTTCGGGTTCGGTGGCTTCGTCCTGGTGGTCGTGTTCGGCGCGATCGGTGCCCTCGTGGCGGCGCTCACGTCGGGCAAGATCGACCGCGGTGCCCTGACCGACGTGCTGACCGGACGCCGGAGCTCCCGGTGACCGCCGGCCCGGGTGTGCCGGGCCGCGTGGAGATCTCCGCTCGTGCGTTGCACTCGCTGGCGCGGGCCGTCGCAGCCGAACGGCTCGGCGCGCCCGCGCGGCGGGTCCGCGTGGAGCTCGGTGACCACGCGGGCGGCCTCGCACTGCAGGTCACCGGTCCGATCCGCACGCAGGACGACGTCGTCGCATCGGCCGTCGCCGCCGCCGAACGCGTGCGCGTCCGGGTCGGCGAGCTGTCCGGCCGTCGCGTCGGCAGCGCCCACATCGAACTCACCGGCATCGTGCACGAGCACGACGGCCGGGTCCGGTAGGAGGAGGAACCCATGAGCACCAGCTCGCTCGAACGCCGCGTCCAGCGGCGGAGCATCCACCGTTCCCGGTCCGGTGCCGTGTCCGTGTCCCTCATCGTCCTCGTCCTCGTGGCGGCGTGGATCGGTACGGAGTCGGTCCTGCAGGCCGTCGGTGCGGCGCCGCTGTTGGCGGACCCGCAGACGGTCGTCGACGCAGCACTCAAGCCGGACGCCGCGTTCGTGACGATCGTCGAGGTCGTCGCGGTCGTGCTCGTGGTCCTCGGCATCGTGCTGATCGTCCTGGCCCTCAAGCCAGGCCGGCAGCCGCGATCGGCCGTGGCGCACGAACGTGGTGCCGTGGTGATCGACACCGCGATCCTCGCCGCGACGGCCGCGAACGCCGCAGCCCTCGCGGCCGGCCTCCCCGAGGGCAACGCGAAGGCCTCGGCGCGTGGACGTTCGTCCGAGGTCCGGCTGGTCCCGCTCTCGGGCGTGCCCGTCGACCAGGCTTCGGTCCGGTCCGCGGTCGAGGAGCGGTTGGGGCGGTTGGACGAGCGGTTCGGCAAGCGTGTGAAGGTCCGTGTGGAGGAGAAGGGAACGCTGGCATGACCAAGAGCAACCGCACCCTGAACCGGATCATCCTGCTCGTCCTCGGCCTGGTCGCCGTCATCGTCGGCCTGACCATCGGCGCCGGGGTCCTGCCCGCCGTGCGTGACGCCCTCAAGCCGTACGTGACGTTCCCGTCGAACGTGACCGTGCCCGCGGCGTCGCTGTGGATCGTCGCCGCCGCGTGCGCGGTGCTGATCGTGCTGGCGCTGCTGTGGGTGTTCACCCGTGGCCGCGGCGGCACCAGTGTCGCCGTCCGGGAACGCTCCGGCGAGGACCAGGTCACGATCGACGTCGCGCTCGTGCGGGACGTCATCGACCACGAACTCGCCGGCGTCCGCGACGTCGTCGGTTCCAAGGTCGACACGTACCTGGTCAAGCAGCAGTGTGCCGCCCGGATCCGGGTGAACGTGCGCCGCGGCGGCGACGCTGTGAGCGTCCTCGACGCCGTCGATGACGCCATCGGCGTGCTGGACCGCACCCTCGGCCGGCAGGTCCCGGTACTGGTCCACCTCACCGGCGGCACCCGCGCCGCACTCGCCAAACCCACCCGCGTGCAGTAGACCGCACCACCCACCACACCGCACCAAACCCCGGGGAGCCGCACCACGCCTCCCGGCGGGGCCGGTGCCGGCACCCACCAACCTGACCCCGCGACAGCATGCCTCCGCGTTCTGTCGCTGTTCATGAGGAGAGCCCCATGGCGAAGAAGCCCCCTGTGAGTGCGTCCACGTCCGAACAGCGTCGCGAGGAAGCGACCGACTGGTCGCCGCTCGCGCGCTACGCGTCCGAGTTCTTCGGCACCTTCCTGCTCGTGCTCGGCGGCATCGGCACGGCCCTCTTCGCCGCGAACGTCCCGAGCGCGACCGACAACCAGCAGGGCGTCGGCTACCTCGGCGTCGCCCTCGCGTTCGGCCTCACCCTCGTCGCGGGCATCTCCGCCGTCGGGCACATCTCCGGCGGCCACTTCAACCCGGCCGTCACGCTCGGCCTCCTCGCCGCCGGCCGGACCGACGCGAAGCACGTGGCGGGCTACATCGTCTCGCAGGTGATCGGGGGACTCGTCGCCACGAGCATCCTCGCGGCCGTGCTGAGCGGCAAGCCCGGTGCGTTCGCGGCGGCACACGAGGGCGGCTTCGCCTCGAACGGCTACGGCGACGGGAGCCCCACCGGGTTCGGCCTCGGCTCGGTGTTCCTGACCGAGGCGGTCCTGACGGGTGTGTTCATCGCGGTCATCCTCTCGATCACCGCGAAGAAGGAGTACCAGGCCGTCGCACCCCTCGGGATCGGCCTCACGCTGACCCTCATCCACCTCGCGAGCATCCCGGTGAGCAACACGTCGGTGAACCCGGCCCGCTCGATCGCCACCGCGGTCTACGGCGGTGCCACCCCGCTGGCGCAGCTCTGGGTCTTCATCGTCGCGCCGATCCTCGGTGGGGTCGTCGCCGGACTGATCGTCCGGGTCGCCGGCCGGAAGCGCCTGACGAGCTGACCGGAGGCCCCGTGCGCAGGGCGCATCTCGGCGGCGTCCCGCGCACGGGCACCGGTGCGGGACGCACGCTGTGCGCTCCCTCACGACCCGTTCACCTGCCGTCCCCCGAGCGGGGGCGACCACGGGGCGAGACTTCCCCCATGAAGCTCTTCGGCAGGACCACGGGTCGACGGCGCACCGCAGCGTTCGTCGCAGCGGCAGGCATCTTCGCCGCCGCGTTCGCGGGTGTCGCGTCCACCACCGCCTCCGCAGCCGACGCCAGCACGGCGCAGCGCGGCACCACCATCACCTCGACGGGACTGCGTCCCGGCCAGGTGAAGCACGTGTGGCTGATCATCCTCGAGAACAAGTCGTACGACGCGACGTTCACGGGCCTCAACCAGAACAGCTACCTCTGGAAGACGTTGCCGGCGCAGGGGGTGCTGCTCAAGAACTCCTTCGGCACCGGCCACTACAGCATGGACAACTACATCTCCATGGTGTCCGGGCAGGGTCCGCAGGCCGACACCCAGTCCGACTGCAACGTGGTGGACACCCGCTTCGGGTCGAACCGGAGCATCATCCGCGCCGGCGAGGACGCCGGGCAGGTGCGGTCGCTGGCCAACGCGTCGCAGCCGAGCGGGGCGAACGCCCCCGACGGGTCGAACGGCTGCACCTACCCGCACGCGACCCCGACGCTCTTCAACCAGCTCGACGCCGCTCACAAGACGTGGAAGGGGTACGCGCAAGACCTCGGCGCGCAGCCTGGTCGCGAGGACGGCACCTGCGGCGCACCGGGCACCA
This sequence comes from Curtobacterium luteum, assembly GCF_001475545.1. Lineage (GTDB taxonomy): Bacteria > Actinomycetota > Actinomycetes > Actinomycetales > Microbacteriaceae > Curtobacterium > Curtobacterium luteum_A. The sequence goes on from NZ_LDQC01000087.1 coordinate 3,880, forward strand.
CCGAGAACAACCCCGAGACGAACCCGACCTACCTGACCCCGACGTCGGACCACCCGGCACCCACCGGTGTGACGAGCTTCACGGGCGCCCAGGCGAACGACCAGTACGTCGCCAAGCACTTCCCGTTCCCGTGGTTCGAGGGGCTCACCGGCACGGCCGGCGCCCACGGTGCCGCGGCGAAGTCGCTCACCACGCCGGCACAGGGCGGCACCGACTGCGACGCCGCACACATCGCCAACCTCGACTCGTCGTCGAACGGTCTGTTCCGCGACCTGCAGCACGAGAAGACCACCCCGGCCTTCAGCTGGATCACTCCGAACAACTGCAGCGACGCGCACGACGCCGTCTGCAAGGGGAACAACCTCTCCGGGGCGTTCACCAGCAGCGGGCAGCCGGTCTACCAGTCCGGCACGCCGGCGCCGCAGTCGACCACCCCGAAGAACCACACCGGCGGTCTCTACGCCTCTGATCTCTTCCTGAAGTACTACGTCCCGATGATCGAGCGCTCGCCCGCGTTCAAGGATGGCGGGCTGATCGACATCACGTTCGACGAGGCGAACCCGCCCTTCACCTACACGGGCAACAGCTTCAACAACGCGAACCACTACGGGCCGACGCTCTCCGACAAGCCGGGCGCTTCTTCCGGCATCGCGGCCGACCGCGCCGGCGAGAACATCGACGGCAAGAACGTCGCCTTCGAGCCCACCGGCCCGAACTCGACCCTCGGCAAGGACGCGAAGGGCAACCAGCTCTACCCGGGCCCCGGGTACAACGCGTTCATCGACCGTCCGCCGGTGTGCACGCAGACCTCGCCGACACTCGTGCCCGCGAACTGCGTCCCCGACATCGTCCGCGGCGGCTCCGGCAACACCCCCGGTGCCCGCACGGACGCCGTCGCCGCGAACACCGCGTCGAGCTACGTCAGCGACCAGTCGATCGTCGCGACCGACACCGGCCGCGGCGTGGTCGACACGACCGACACGACCGGCCCCGGCGGCACCAGCCCGATCCCCGCGGACACCTTCGTCGGCGCGGTCAGCGACACCGGTCCGCAGTTCCCGACGACCGCCTCGGGCTCGGTCGTCGACGGCTCGTTCCAACTCCTCGACGCCTCGGGCAACCCCGTCACGCCGACCGGCGCCGTCACGAGCCTGACGCTCAGCGCAGAAGGGGCACCCGGGTTCCTGAGCACGGGGCAGACCGCCGACCCGCTGTACGACGCCACCGACGCGACCCCCGGCGGCGGCGACACCGGCAGCGTGCTCATCAGCCCGCTCATCAAGCCCGGCACCGTGTCCACGACGTACTACAACCACTACAGCTGGCTGCGGACCATGGAGGACGTGTTCGGGGTGAGCCGAGGGGACGACCACCAGCGGCTGCCCGGTGGCACCGTCTCCGGCGGCGTCGACGGTCGCGGGCACCTCGGCTACGCGGGCCAGGCCGGCCTCGAGCCGTACGGGCCCGACGTGTTCAACAACGCGAGGCACCGGTGACCCGCTCCCGCGCCGCGACCCTCGCGGTCGCGGCGGCGGGGGTGGCGATCCTCGCGGGCGCGCTCGTCGGCTGCTCGTCCCACGCCGAGCCGGAGGCCGAGGACACCTACGGCGGCATGCCGGCGTACCTCGCGGGGATCCCGTCGACCACGGACGCCGTGCTCGACGGCACCGCGGCCCGGCCGGCCCTGACCTCCGAGGGCGACGCGGTCCGGGTGCACCTGCACGGCGGGTCGACGGTGCTGGCCACCGTCACCGGCCCGGTCGTCCCCGGCGAAGGACTGCCGTACCAGGGTGAGACGACCACCTGCACGTGGACCGTGTCGCTCCGGGACGCGTCCGGCACCGTGCCCGTTTCGCTGGCCGACCTGACCACGACGGACCAGCTCGGGAACACGTACCGACTCTCCCCGGTCCCGGGGAAGGGGACGCCCCCGAGCGTGCTGCGTCCCGGACAGCGGGCCACCTTCGAGGTCCGCACCGTCATGAAGGTCGGTGAGGGCCTGCTCCGGTGGGCGCCCGGCGGCGGGAAGACCCTCGCCGAGTGGGACTTCGAGGTCGAGAACGACTGACGGTCGAGGTCGCTGACGCGACCGACGACCGGACGGGAGGCACGGGGCGGATCCGCCGCGTGCCTCCCGTCCGGTCGTCCGGTCACCGTTCTGAGACCGCAGCGATCGCCTCGCTGACGATTGCGCCAGGATGCTCCTCACGCCACTTCTTGACCTCGCGCGGATCGGCAGCAGCGCCCTCCGGCACGCGCGTCGAATCGATCACGCTCGGTGCGAATGCTGCGTACGTGATCGTCGCGAGTGCTCCGAGGCAGAGGTACTGGAATCCCAGCGTGAGCCCTGCGCCGATCGTCGTCACGATGCCACCCAGGATCACGAGCGTTGGCTGCCAGCGGATCTGCGGCGTCACGGCTGACGGCGCCGTCGGCGACGGAGCGCGGCGCCTGACCAGAGCACCGCGGTGAACAGGGCGAGCGCAGCTCCGACGGCGCTGCCCCAGTGACCAGCAGTCGCAGGAGCGGTGACGAGTACCGACCCCCCGACGACGAGCGCCGAACTGAACGGAAGCGCGATCGGAACGGAAAGCAGGGCGTACATGTAGTACTTCATGCTGATACTCTACGAACCGTTCTGTCGATCGATGACGATTGGATCGGAGGTGTTCGCGAAGTACAAGATCTTCATGGGTCTCGCGATGAGTGTGGGGGTCGCAGCGGGTGGTGTCGTCCTCGCTCCTGCAGCGATGGCTTCCGAAGGAGAACAGGGGGCGGCGTCGCGGCAAGCCGGCTTCACCGGGTGGAGTGTTGCGAAGAGGACTGTGATCAGCAAGACGCTGCTGACGTCTACCCAGCGAGGCAAGAAGCTGTCGAGCATGTACTGCCACGGCTCATCGTCCTCGGGATGTGATGTCTCCCGTTCTGTGAGCCTGACCAACACCACACAGACCGGGTACGGCCTCAGTGGCGCACAGGTCAGCGCACAACTCGGTCTCTCGACGTCGACGTCGACCACCACGACGGCGACGTGCCATGCGCCGAAGAAACGAGGTGTCCAGGGGTACGAGACGGGATACCGCTACAAGTACAAGGTGCGCTCGGTCCGAACGTTCATCAACGCTGGTCACGCGACCAGTGTCAAGGAAACGAAGACGACCGGCTGGCTGTACGCCTACCGGCCGCGAGGGGTGCTCTGCGTGGCGACTGCCTGACGCAGCGCGCACAACAGGGCCATCCGGTGTCGTCTCCAGCTCGAAGCACCGGATGGCCCTCGTGCTGTCTCGGCAAGGGACGACGGCAGACGACCTGGGATCACCGCTGACTGGCCACGATGTACCAGAACGTCCGGCCGTCCTGACCGGCATCCAGTACAGAGCGCTCATCGGGGATGGACACATCGAGCGTCCCGTTCTCGGGCACCATGAGTCGCACGGTCGCCGTGGCGCCGCACTGCACATCGATCGACTTGCGTGAGGACCCGTTCACGGAGATCTCGAATCGCACATGAAGGGCGCCGTTGCACGCGGCCACGACATCCGCGTCGCCAGGCTCGGCTGAGAGCGAGCCGCCACCGGAACCGATGCCCGCTGCTGAGTCGTTCTCCGGCTCGGATGCGAGGACGCGGTCCATCGATGCTCGCCAAGTCGCGAGTTCCAGGACTTCGCTTCGTCCGAGCGTCGACCTGGAGGGTTGGTGCGTGGTGCTGCACGAAGCGAGCGACGCCGACACCACGAGTGCTGCACTGGCAGCCATCAAACATCTTGCTCGGTACATATCAGTACTCTACCGTCCGGCGGGGACGGGCAATGGATCACTCAGGCGGTGGCGAGCTCCCGCGTCAGCGCTGCCACGAAGTCGTCGATGTCCTGCTCCGACGTGTCGAACGAGCACATCCACCGCACCTCGTTCCGGCTGGCGTCCCAGTCGTAGAACCGGAAGTGCTCGCGCAGGCGGTCGGCCACGCCCGCGGGCAGGGTCGCGAACACCCCGTTCGCCTGGGTCTCCTGGCTGAACCCGACGCCCTGGATACTGCCGTCGGCGATGCCCGCCTCGAGGGCGCCGCGGAGCCGGGCGGCCATGGCGTTCGCGTGCTGCGCCGAGCGGAGGTAGAGGTCGTCGGTGAGCAGGGCGATGAGCTGCGCCGAGACGAACCGCATCTTCGACGAGAGCTGCATGTTGAGCTTGCGGAGGTAGTGCAACCCCTCGGACGCCGAGGGGTTGAGCACCACGATCGCCTCGCCGTACAGCAGTCCGTTCTTCGTGCCGCCGAAGCTCAGGACGTCGACCCCGGCGTCGGTGGTGAAGGCACGGAGGGGGAGGCCGAGGGTGGCGGCCGCGTTCGAGATCCGGGCACCGTCCATGTGCAGCTTCATGCCGAGGCTGTGCACGTGGTCGGCGATCGCGCGGACCTCGTCCACGGTGTAGGCGGTGCCGAGCTCGGTGGTCTGCGTGATCGACACGACGAGTGGTTGCGCGCGGTGCTCGTCCCCCCATCCCCACGCCTGCTGGTCGATGAGCTCCGGTGTGAGCTTGCCGTCGGGGGCGTCGACCGTGAGGAGCTTGATGCCACCGACCCGCTCGGGCGCCCCGGCCTCGTCGGTGTGGATGTGCGCGGTCGAGGTGCAGACGACGGCACCCCACCGGGGCAGCATCGACTGCAGGCCGACGACGTTCGCGCCGGTGCCGTTGAACACCGGGAACACCTGCGCCTGGTCGCCGAAGTGTTCGGCGAAGACCTGCTGCAGGCGCGCGGTGTAGACGTCCTCGCCGTAGGCGATCTGGTGGCCCTGGTTCGCCGCGGTGATGGCGTCGAGGACCTCCGGGTGGATGCCGGCGTAGTTGTCGGAGGCGAAGCCGCGGAGGTCGAGGTCGTGGAGTCGGAGGGTCACGTGTCGATCCTAGGTTCGGAGGCGGCGGGCTCGGGCCGGAGCGGGATCCGGACGCCGTTCACCGCGGCCGCCTCGGCGTCCCAGAGCCCGACGACCTCGTCGCCGAGGCGCCCTTCGAGACCGTCGAGCGCCTGCACGACGAAGACCGTCGCGGCGGCGGTGGCCGGGGCGTCCTTCCGGAAGCCCTGGGCGACGGCTCGGGTCCAGGCGTCGGCCGCGGCCTTGGCGGCGGCGTAGTTCGCTGCTCCGGCGGTGGGGCGTTCGACGCTCGTCGACGACACGATCGCGAGGCGCCCGGCGGGCGAGGCCACGAGGTCGTCGTACAGGGCGCGGGTCGTGTTCCGGAGCGTGCGGAAGCCCCGGTCGAAGAAGTCCCAGTCCTCGTCGGACTGACCGGCGAGACCGCCGCCGCCCCGCCATCCGCCGACGAGGTGCACCAGGCC
>NZ_LDQC01000088.1 GCF_001475545.1 Curtobacterium luteum
CGGATCCGCCACGGGCCTCCTGTCCTCGTGCATGCGCGTGCTACTTCCGCAGCTCCAGGTACTTGGCGATGAGCGCCTTGGTCGAGGAGTCCTGCGCGTCGAGGACGGCCTGGTCGCCCTCGACGGCCGGAGTGACCTGCAGCGCCAGCTGCTTGCCGAGCTCCACGCCCCACTGGTCGAACGAGTCGATGCCCCAGATGGTGCCCTCGGTGAACACGATGTGCTCGTACAGCGCGATGAGCTGCCCGAGGACGCTCGGCGTGAGCTCCGGCGCGAGGATCGACGCCGTCGGCTTGTTGCCCGGGAACGTGCGTGCCGCGACGATCCCCTCGTCGGTGGTGCCCTCGGCACGGACCTCGTCGGCGGTCTTGCCGAACGCGAGCGCCTTGGTCTGCGCGAAGAAGTTCGCGAGGAACAGGGTGTGCACGTCGGTGCCGGGCTGGACGCCCTTGCCGTCGCCGGTCTCGTCCGTGAGCGGCCGCGGCGGGTTCGCGATCGTGATGAAGTCGGCCGGGATGAGGTTCGTGCCCTGGTGGATGAGCTGGTAGAACGCGTGCTGGCCGTTCGTGCCGGGCTCGCCCCAGAAGACCTCACCGGTGGAGGTCGTCACCGGGCTGCCGTCCCAGCGGACGCGCTTGCCGTTCGACTCCATCGTGAGCTGCTGCAGGTACGCGGGGAAGCGGTGCAGGTACTGCGTGTAGGGCAGCACCGCGTGGCTCTGGGCACCGAGGAAGTTCGAGTACCAGACGTTGAGCAGGCCCATCAGGACGGGGACGTTCTGCTCGAGCGGGGTCGTGCGGACGTGCTCGTCGATCGCATGGAAGCCCGCGAGGAACTGCTCCCAGTTCTCCTTGCCGATCGCGACGACCACGGCGGTGCCGATCGCGGAGTCGACCGAGTAGCGGCCGCCCACCCAGTCCCAGAAGCCGAACGCGTTCTCCGGGTCGATGCCGAACGCGGCGACCTTGTCGAGGGCGGTCGAGACGGCGACGAAGTGCTTCGCGACCGCGTTCGCCCGGTCCGCGTCGGAGCCGTCGGTGAGCCCGAGGCGCTCCCAGAGCCACTGGCGTGCGAGCCGGGCGTTCGTCAGGGTCTCGAGCGTGCCGAAGGTCTTCGACGCGACGATGAAGAGGGTGGTCTCCGGGTCGAGGTCGGCCGTCTTCTCGTAGATGTCGGCCGGGTCGATGTTCGAGACGAAGCGGGCTTCGAGCCCCTCCTGCACGTACGGCTTGAGTGCCTCGTAGACCATCACCGGGCCGAGGTCGGAGCCACCGATGCCGATGTTGACGACGGTCTCGATGCGCTTGCCGGTCACGCCGGTCCAGGCACCGGAGCGGATCTGCTCGGCGAACGCGTAGACCTTGTCGAGGGTCGCGTGCACGTCCGCGTCGACGTCCTGCCCGTCGACGACGAGCGCCGGGGAGGCACCGGCGGGACGACGGAGTGCGGTGTGGAGGACGGCACGGTCCTCGGTGACGTTGATGTGCTCGCCGGCGAGCATCGCGCGGAAACGCTCGGCGACACCGGTGTCCTCGGCGACCTGCAGCAGGTTCGCGAGGATCTCCTCGGTCACGAGGCCCTTCGAGAGGTCGACGGTGAGGTCGGCGGCCTGGAACGTGTACTTCGCAGCACGCTCGGGGTCGCTGTCGAACCACCCGCGCAGGTCCGGGGTGAAGCCGTCGGCGATGGCGGCGAGCTTCTTCCAGCCGTCGGTCGATGTGGGGTCGACGGGAGCGGATTCGGTCACGAGGGGTCCTCCTGGATCACGTGGGAACACAGTCCGCCGGTCACCGCAGCGCTGCGTCGCGGACCACGTTCGAGCGTAGTGCCGTCGCGGTGCGCCCGCGCACAGTCCGCGTTCGCTGTGGACGGACCCTCGCCCGGTCTCACCGGTGCAGGAAGGGAACCGGATCCGGACCGGACCACCTCGGCGCCCGCAGCGTGCCCCGGTCAGGCGAGCAGCGCCTCCAGGACGTCGGCGACGGGACCGTCGGACGCGGCACGCCAGGCACGACCCGCCCACAGGTGCAGGCGGTGCGGATCGCCGCTCGCGGCGGCGTCGGTCCGGAGCGGCCGCGTCAGGTGGTGCAGCGCCGGGTAGCCGAGCGGCGCGTCCGGGTGCGCGCGCGTGAACGCGTTCGCGAGTGCCCGGGCCGGGCGCCCGGTGAACGCCCGGGTGACGACCGTCCGGTCGAACGCCGCGTCGACGAGCGCCGCTCGGTGCACCGGCGACGTCCCCGCTTCGTCGGTCCGCAGCACGGCGGTGCCCACGGCGACCGCCGAGGCCCCGGCCGCGAGCTGCTCGCCGACGTCCGCCGCCCCGCCGATGCCGCCGGCGGCGACGATCGGCAGCGTCGTCGCCGACACCACCGAACGGACCAGGTCCGGCAGCGGCACGGCCCGCACCGGCGACCGGGGGTCCAGTACCGCGGAGTGTCCACCGGCGGCCTCCCCCTGCACGAGCAGGACGTCGACGCCCCGCTCCGCCGCCGCGACCGCCTCGGCCGGGGTCGTCACCGACTGCACGGTCACGACCCCGCGCTGCCGGAGAGCCTCGACGACGTCACGGGCCGGCAACCCGAACGTGAACGAGACCACGGGGACGGGGTCGTCCAGGAGCGCGGTGACCTTGTCGGACCAGGCGTCGTCGTCCTCGCGCAGCGTCGGGAGGGCACGGCCGGACTCCCGCTCCAGCTCGCCGCGGTACGCGTCGTACACGGCGGGGGCGATCGGCACCGGGTTCGGGACGAAGAGGTTCACGCCGAACGTCCCGACCCCCGCGGAACGGACCGCCGCGATCTGGTCGCGGAGCGCGTCGACGTCCTGGTAGCCGGCGGCGAGCTGGGCGAAGTGGCCGCTCCGAGCGGTCGCGACGACGAGGTCCGGGGTGCTCGGGCCGCCCGCCATCGGGGCGACGTGGACAGGTGCTGCGGCGCCGAGCACACCGGGCAGGGAACGCATGCACCCATCTTGCCGCGACGGCCACCACGGCCGCGGCGTCGCGGCCGCTGCGCTGTCCCGGTCAGCCGCCGCCGCGCCGCGCGCTCAGGCCGCCGGCCGGAACCGCCGCAGCCGCAGGCTGTTGGTGACGACGAACACCGACGAGAACGCCATCGCCGCCCCCGCGAGCACGGGGTTCAGCAGTCCCGCCATCGCGAGCGGGATCGCCGCCACGTTGTACGCGAAGGCCCAGAACAGGTTCCCCTTGATCGTGCGGAGCGTCGCCCGCGACAGCCGGACGGCGTCCGCCACGACCGTGAGCCGGCCGCTCACCACGGTGATGTCGCTCGCCGCGATCGCGGCGTCCGTCCCGGCTCCCATCGCGATCCCGAGGTCGGCCGCCGCGAGCGCTGCCGCGTCGTTCACGCCGTCGCCGACCATCGCGACGACGCGGCCCTCGCCCTGCAGCCGTCGCACGGTGTCGAGCTTCGAGGCGGGGGTCGCCCGGGCGTGCACCTCGTCGATGCCGACGGCGTCCGCCACCGCGCGTGCGGCTCCGTCGTTGTCGCCGGTGAGCAGGACGGGGTGCAGCCCGAGGGCCCGGAAGCGCTCGACCGCGAGGGCCGACTCGTCCTTCACGGTGTCGCCGACGACGACCACGCCGAGGGCCGTGCCGTTCCGGGCGACGACGACCGCGGTGGCCCCGTCGGCCTCCGCACGAGCGACCGCGTCCACCGTGTCCGACGCGACGGCGACCGCCCACGCGTCGCGCAGCCAGTCGAGGCCGCCGACGAACACGGCGTCGCCGTCCACGACGGCCTGCACACCCGAGCCCGGGGTCGCGACGAAGTCGTCGGCGCGGGGCACGTCGACGCCACGGTCCCGCGCTGCGGCGACCACCGCCCGTGCCACGGGGTGCTCGGAGCCGTCCTCGACGGCGGCGGCCATCGCGAGCAGGTCGGCGTCGCTCAGCGCTGGTCGCTCCGCGCCGCTCGCGGGCACGACCGACCGCACGGTCATCGCACCGGTGGTCACCGTCCCGGTCTTGTCGAGCACGATCGTGTCGACGGTCCGGGTGCGTTCGAGCACCTCCGGCCCGCCGATCAGGATGCCGAGCTGCGACCCGCGGCCGGTCCCGACGAGCAGGGCCGTGGGCGTCGCGAGTCCGAGTGCGCACGGGCAGGCGATGATGAGCGTCGCCACCGCAGCGGTGAACGCCGCCGTGAGGGAGCCGCCGAGCACGAGCCACCCGACGAACGCGAGGAGCGCCAGCCCGATGACGACGGGCACGAAGACCCCGGACACCCGGTCGGCCAGCCGCTGCACGTCGGCCTTGCCGGTCTGGGCCTCCTCCACGAGCCGTCCCATCCGGGCGAGCTCGGTCTCGGCGCCGACCGCGGTGATCGTCACCTCGAGTCGGCCGCCGACGTTCACGGTGGCCCCGGTGACGTGGTCACCGGTCCGGACCTCGACCGGCACTGCTTCGCCGGTGAGCATGCTGAGGTCGACCGCCGACGCCCCCGCCCGGACGACGCCGTCGCTCGGGATGCGCTCGCCCGGCCGGACGACCACCACGTCACCGACGGCGAGGGAGGACACCGGAACGCGGACCTCGGTGTCGCCGCGGAGCACCGAAGCGTCCTTCGCGCCGAGTTCGAGCAGCGCCCGCAGCGCCGCGCCGGACTCACGCTTCGCCCGGGCCTCCATGTACCGCCCGGCGAGCACGAACACCGTCACGGCGGAGGCGACCTCGAGGTAGAGCTCGGCCCCCTCCGGATCGGCCGCGAACCACGAGAACGACATGTGCATCCCCGGCATCCCGGCGTCACCGAGGAACAGCGCGTACAGCGACCACAGGAAGGCTGCGAGGACGCCGACGCTCACCAGGGTGTCCATCGTCGCCGCACCGTGGCGCGCGTTCACCCAGGCGGCCCGGTGGAACGGCAGGGCGCCCCACACCGCGACGGGGGCCGCGAGCGTCAGCGCCGCCCACTGCCAGTTCGGGAACTGCAGGACGGGCACCATCGAGAGCACGACGACCGGGAGCGCGAGCACCGCCGACACCACGAGACGCCGTCCGAGCAGTGTCGTCTCGTCGTCCGCGGGCGGTGTGTCGGTGGACGCCGATGGCGGGGCCGGGACCGTCGCCCCGTAGCCCGCCGACGCGACGGTGGCGATGAGCCGGTCGACGTCGACGTCGGCGGTGTCCTCGACACGCACCTGCGCCCGCTCGGTCGCGTAGTTCACCGTGGCGGTGACGCCGGGCAGCTTGCCGAGCTTCCGCTCGATGCGGTTCGCGCACGAGGCGCAGGTCATCCCGGTGATGTCGAGCTCGACGTCGCTCACGGACGCACGACCTCGTACCCCGCTTCCGCGATCGCCGCGCGGAGGACGTCGTCGTCGACGGGCGCGTCCGAGGTCACGGTGACGGACGACGAGCCGCCGGGCACGAGGTCGACCGCGACGCCCTGGACGCCGTCGACCTCGGCGAGTTCCTCGGTGACGCTCATCACGCAGTGTTCGCAGGTCATGCCGGTGACGAGCAGGGTCTCGGTGGTCATGCTGGTTCCCTCCATCGGGTTCGGTCGGTTCAGGAGCGGACGAGGCGCGCGATCGCGTCGCTCGCCTCCCGCACCTTCTGGTCGGCGGCGTCGCCGCCCTCGGCGACGGCCTCGGCGACGCAGTGCCCGAGGTGGTCCTCGAGCAGGGAGAGCGCCACGCGTTCGAGCGCCCGGTTCGCCGCGGAGATCTGGGTGAGGACGTCGATGCAGTAGGTCTCGTCCTCGACCATGCGCGCGATGCCGCGCACCTGGCCCTCGGCGCGGCGGAGCCGCTTGAGCAGGTCGTCCTTGTCGCCGATGTAGCCGACGTGCGCGTGCGTGTCCTCGTGCATCGTTCCTCCGTCCACGGCAACATGGTACCCCCCTGGGGTATTCCGGGTCACGAGACCGCATGGCCGCGACACCCGGACGGGAGGCACGGCTCGGCTTCCCGGGGCGCGTGGCGCTCCGGTAGGTTCCGGTCTCGTGCATCGTCTCTCCCCCGGTCAGCGCTGGGTCGTCGGCCTCGGCGTCTTCGCGCTCGTCCTCCTCGTGGTCGGTCTCATCGCGGTCGCCGCCGGTCTCCACGCCGCGGGCGAGACCTGCTCGGACGACGGCTTCGTGACGACGTGCCCAGGTGACGGCTCGGGTGTCGTGTGGGGCGGCGTCCTCGCGGTCGTCGGCCTGCTGCACCTCGGCCTCACCGGGCTGGCCGCGCGCTCGTGTGGACCTCGACGCCGACCATCGGGCCGGCCCCCGCGAAGCTGTCGGCGAACGGCCTCCCGCGCGAGGTCGTGCGGGTGTTCGCGGTCGGCGACCTCCGGACGCGCTCCACACAGAACCGGGTCCTCGGGCGCACCGTCCGTGGCGACGAGGACGCCATCAGGGGCTGGGTGCACGAGGACGGCGTGTCCCGGCCGACCGCACCGGATGACGTCCTCGGCGGCGCGGTCCTGACGCTCGAGGACTGGCAACTGACCGCGCTCGACCGGTTCCTCGGGCCTGGGTTCCGCCGGGTCGAGGTCGAGACCGTCTCCGGCACGACGGCGTGGGTCTTCACCCCGGTCGTGTAAGCAGTCCTCATGAGCACCGCGTCGTCCAACGGGTTCCGGAAAGCGCGGTACACGCACGACGACGGCACCGACTACGGCACGATCTTCACGTCCGAGTACGCCGGTCGGCAGTTCGCGAGCGAGACCTACGCCACGCCGGACACCCGGTACGAGTACACGGTCGTGGGCGACGACGACCTCACCCTCCGCTCGATGCGCGCCCTCGGTGGACGCCGGGGCGGTGTGATCGGGCCGCGGACCGACCACGTGGTGTTCTGGCTGACCGAGGGCGAGCTCGAGATGCACTTCCCGGACCGCACACGCGTCGTCCGGCCGGGAACGCCGTACATCGCGTCCGCGTCCGAGGCGTACCGCTTCGAGTCGTCGGGCACGATCTACCACGGCATCCACGTCGCCGACTCGTTCATCCGGGAGGTCGGACGCCAGCTCGGCTTCCGGCTGCCCGACGGTCCGCTGCTCTTCGACCAGCAGGACGAAGCGATCGCCCGACGGGAACCCCTGCGCCGGCTCCTCCGCGAGCTGCAGTGCTCCCTGTTCGACGAGCGCGTGACCGGACCCATGCGGACGGCCCTCAACCGCCGACTGGCGACCGTGGTGCTCGACACGTTCCCGATCCGGAACCGCGGGGACGACGTGCCGGTGGCGACCCGGCTGCGGGACGCCGTGCGCTTCATCGAGGAGCACGGCGCCGAACGCCCGTCCGTCGCCCGCATCGCGGCGTCCTGCGGGCTGAGCGAACGCGGTCTGCACGAGGTCTTCGCCCGCACGATGGGCACGAGCCCACGCCGGTTCCTCCGCGACCACCGACTCGACCGGGTCCGGGACGAGCTCCTCCAGGGCGACGACCCGACCGTCTCGGCCGTGTCCGTCCGATGGGGGTTCACCAACCCGGGACGCTTCGCACGCGACTACCGGGAGCGCTTCGGTGAGGACCCCGCCGCGACGCTCCGTGACCGGTCGAACGCGCGACTCCGGCTCGCGGTCGCGTTCATCGAGCAGCACGTGGACGAGCGCCTGACGGTGACCCGCATCGCCGAGGCCGCCGGTGTCCGACCACGTCGTCTCCAGCAGCTGTTCCAGGCCGAACACGGCACGACACCGACCGCCTACGTCGCCGCGGTCCGGCGGCGGAACGCTCCGCAGCCGGCCACTGTCCGGACGCACTGAGTCAGCCGCTTCCCGCGTCCTGCTCACCGGTGCCGTACGGCGGGGTACACGAACCGGCGTGATCGGCGCCCTTTCCTGGGAGTCCGCTGGTTCGTCTCAGCTCCCCGTGACGACGGTCGGTGGTGCCCCGTCTCATCCGTGAACAGCAACCGCTGGGAACGCCCGGCGGGACACGGAAGGAGCAACCATGGCTGACACCACGACCACCACGACCACCACGCCTCGCACCGCAGCGGGCTCGACCAGCGCTTCGGGCAAGACCGTCATCGACGACACCGTCGTCGCGAAGGTCGCCGGCATCGCCGCCCGCGAGGTCAACGGCGTGCACTCGCTCGGCACCGGTGCCGCCCGCGCGATCGGTGCGATCCGCGACGCGATCGGCCAGCGCGACTTCGGTCAGGGCGTCAAGGTCGAGGTCGGCGAGAAGCAGGTCGCGGCGGACGTCGTGATCGTCGCCGAGTACCCGGTCGCCCTCCAGCAGGTCGCCGACGGCGTCCGCTCCGGCGTGGCGCGTGCCCTCGAGCAGATCGTCGGCATGGAGGTCGCCGAGGTCAACGTGACCGTCCAGGACGTCTACATCCCGGGCGACGACGACGACAACGACGACAAGAAGGAGTCGCGCGTTGAGTAACACACTCGTCGGTGCGCTGATCGGCGCCATCCTCGCCGTCGTCGCGCTGCAGTTCGGCTTCTGGGGCTTCGTCCTCGTCATCGTGTTCGGCGCGATCGGTGCCCTCGTGGCCGCGATCAGTTCGGGCAAGATCGACCGCGGTGCCCTGACCGACGTGCTGACCGGACGCCGGAGCTCCCGGTGACCGCCGGCCCGGGCGTGCCCGGCCGCGTCGAGGTCACCGCCCGGGCTCTGAACTCGCTCGCGCGGGCCGTTGCAGCCGAACGGCTCGGCGCCCCCGCCCGGCGGGTCCGGGTCGGACTCGGCGACGCGGCGGGAGCCCTGACGATCGACGTCGAGAGCCCCGTCCGCTCGCAGGACGACCTCGTCACCGCCGCCGGCCGCGCTGCCGGTGACATCCGCGATCGCGTCGCAGCCCTCACCGGCCGGCGCGTCGGCTCCACCCACATCGAACTCACCGGCATCGTGCGCGAGCACGACGGCCGCGTCCGCTAGGAGGTCGCAATGAGCAACGGAACCGTCGAACGACGCATCCGTCGCCGCAGCGTGCACCCGTCCCGCTCCACCGCGGTGTCGATGGCGCTCGTGGTGCTCGTCCTCGTGGCGGCGTGGATCGGTACGGAGTCGGTCCTGCAGGCCGTCGGTGCGGCGCCGCTGTTGGCGGACCCGCAGACGGTCGTCGACGCAGCACTCAAGCCGGACGCCGCGTTCACGACGATCGTCGAGGTCGTCGCGGTCGTGCTCGTGGTCCTCGGCATCGTGCTGATCGTCCTGGCCCTCAAGCCCGGCCGCCAGCACCGCTCCGCCGTCGAGCACGAGCGTGGCGCGGTCGTCATCGACACCCGCATCCTCGCCTCCACTGCAGCGAACGCCGCCGGGCTCGCCGCCGGCGTCCCCGAGGACAACACCTCCGCGACCGCCCGAGGCCGCAGCACTGAGGTCCGCGTCGTGCCCGTCACCGGTGTCCCGGTCGACGAGCAGCGGGTCCGCGAGGCCGTGCAGCAGCGGCTCGGTCGCCTCGACGACCGGTTCGGCAAGCGTGTGAAGGTCCGTGTGGAGGAGAAGGGAACGCTGGCATGACCAAGAGCAACCGCACCCTGAACCGGATCATCCTGCTCGTCCTCGGCCTGGTCGCCGTCATCGTCGGCCTGACCATCGGCGTGGGCGTGCTGGCCCCGGTCCGGACCGCCCTGCAGCCGTACGTGACGTTCCCGTCGAACGTGACCGTGCCCGCGGCGTCGCTGTGGATCGTCGCCGCCGCGTGCGCGGTGCTGATCGTGCTGGCGCTGCTGTGGGTGTTCACCCGTGGCCGCGGCGGTACGTCCGTCGCCGTCCGGGAACGCAACGGTGAGGACCAGGTCACGATCAACGTCGCGCTCGTGCGGGACGTCATCGACCACGAACTCGCCGGCGTCCGCGACGTCGTCGGCTCCAAGGTCGACACGTACCTGGTCAAGAAGCAGCGCGCCGCACGGATCCGGGTGAACGTGCGCCGCGGCGGTGACGCCGTGAGCGTCCTCGACGCCGTCGATGACGCCATCGGCGTGCTGGACCGCACCCTCGGCCGGCAGGTCCCGGTGTTGGTCCACCTCACCGGCGGCACCCGCGCCGCACTCGCCAAACCCACCCGCGTGCAGTAGACCGCACCACCAACCACACGCAACCAGACCCCGGGAGACACACCACGCCTCCCGGGCCGCCCGCCAGGGGAACCGGGCCGACGCCCGAACGAGAGAGAGGAGCCCGTCATGGGTCTCGACGACAAGATCAAGAACGCTGCCCAGGACCTCGCCGGCAAGGCCAAGGAGGCCGTCGGCAAGGCGACCAACGACGACCAGAAGGTCGCCGAGGGCAAGAAGGACCAGGCCGCGGCGAGCGCCAAGAAGACCGGCGAAGACGTCAAGGACGTCTTGAAGTAACCCCGCACGGACCCGGACGCCGCCCGCCCACGGTGGGCGGCGTCCGTCGTCCCGGAGCAAGGAGGAAGTCATGCAGCACGACCCGAACGCCCGGACGCAGATCACCGAGGTCCCCCTGCCGGCAGAGCTCACCGAGCCCCTGCCCGCGGACGCCTCGCGCGTGACCGTCGCCGCCCGCACCGCCGCCGAGACCGCCCTCGGGGTGCACGGGGTCCACCACCTCGGCAACCTCCTGGCCCGTGCAGCCGACCGGGTGCGCTCCCAGTTCGGTCGCTCCGCCGGGACGACCGGGGTGCAGGTCGACGAGGAGGACGGCGCGCTCGACGTCGTCGTCTCCATCGTCGTCGAGTACCCGGAGCCCGTGGTGTCGGTCACCGACGAGGTGCGTCGGCAGGTCCGCGAGGCCGTGTCGCAGCTCGGCGACGGCACCGTGACCGTCGACGTGCGTGTGCTCGACGTGCACGGGCCGTTCGACGACGAGCCCAGCGCGCTGGACCGTGCCGTCGAGTCCGGCAAGGACGCGGTGGACCGGGCGAAGACCGCGGCCTCGGACGCCGCGGCCGACATCGAGGAGAACGCCGCCGACGTGGCCGAGCGTGCTCGCGACGCCGCTGGCCGCGCGGTGGACCGTGCCGGTGACGCGGCCGACTCGGCGCGTGCCGCCGTCGCGGACGCCACCGATCGCGCTCGCGAGGTCGCCTCGGACACGGCGGACCGCGCCCGTGCGGTGGCGTCCGACACCGCCGACACCGCGCGTTCGGTCGCTGCGGACGCCGCCGAAGGTGCTCGCGAAGGCGCCGACCGCGCCCGTGAGGGTGTCGCCGACGCCGCGGACCGTGCCCACGACGGTGCCGACCGTGCCCGTGAGGCTGCCTCGGACGCCGTCGACCACGCGAAGGACGCGGCTGGGGCAGCCCGGGACGCTGCAGCCGGCGCAGGGGCCGAGGTGACCGACCGGGCTGCGCGCGCCGCAGACGAAGCCGCCGAATCCGCCCGTGCGGCCGGCACCCACGCCCAGGACGCGTCCGCGGACGCGGCGGTGGCCGGTGACCGTGCGGACGCCGCCGGTGCGGACGACCGCCACGAGGGCACCGTCGAGTCCGACGAGGACCAGGTCGCCGACGCCCTCGACGACGCCTCCGCCACCCTGTCCCGTGCTGCCGACGCCCTCCGCGAGGACGCTGACGCGCACCGTGACGAGCAGCCCGACGGGAAGCACGACGGGGAGCGGCCGTGACCGTGCTCCGGGGCATCGGACGTGACCGCCCCCGGGCACGCCGTCCGCGGCCCCGGGGCGTCTGGATCGCGTCCGGCATCGGGGTCGTCCTGCTCCTCGCGATCGCCGTCGGGGCGTTCTTCCCGCTCGTCGGGTTCCTCGCCGGGGTCACGGCGACCACCGCGGGGCTGGTCCCGTTCCCGTTCGTGCGGGTGAGCCTCGTCGCCCTCCTCGGCCTGGTCGTCGTGCTCGCGCTCGTCCTCCTCGCCCTCACTCGGCGGCACACCGCGACCTCGGTCGTCGCGGTCGTGTTCGCCGTGCTCGTCGCCCTCGCGGTGACGGCCTACCCGGTCGCCACGGTCGCGATCTCGTCGGCGGACCGCGCCGGCGACGTCTGGCCGATCGTCACCGGCCTCTGGCAGCGCTTCGCGGGCTGAGCCGCGACGCACTGCCGCCGCGGCACCCGCCGCACATCGAAGGGAGCACCACCATGCGGAACCGCATCATCCTGGTCGGACTCGTCGTCCTGCTCGGGTTCTGGCTCGGCGCACGGGCCAACCGTCCGGTCGTGAAGGACTCGAAGGCCGAGGTCGCTCGTCGTGCCCTCGCGGACCGACGCAATCGGAAGCGCCGGAAGGAACTCAAGCGCAAGCTCGGACTCGGCTGAGTCCTGCCCCACCGACCCCGTGCCGGGTCCGCGACCCGAACGCGGACCCGGCACGATCGTGTCCGGGGCCGGCGCCCGGCGTCCGGCACCCGGCGTCCGGCACCCGGCGTCCACGAGACTCGGCGCCGCAGCCGGACCGGGAGTCTCGATCGGCCCGAGATTCGGCTCGGCGGACAGTTTCGTGCCGTTCGGCCCACGAAGGTGTCCGCGGACGCGAGACTCGGGACAGGGGCAGCGGGCGCAGCGGGCACCCCGGAACCGGGCACCCCGGAACCGGGCAGCGGGCACCCCGGTACCGGGCAGCCGGCAGCCGGCACCGGCGTACCGGCTCAGCGCGCGGCGGCGAGCCGGTCGAGCCCCTCGTCGATCGACACGGACGGCATCCAGTCGAGGTCGCGGCGCGTTCGACGCTGGTCGAACCAGTGCGCCGTCGACAGCTGCTCCGCCAGGAACCGCGTCATCGGGGGTTCGTCCTGCCCCGGCCGCACCCGCCACACCGCCTCCACGACCGAGCCCGCGACCCGGGCGACCCCGGCGGGCACGTGCCACCGCGGCGCGGGAAAGCCGGACGCCGTGCAGATCCCGGCGAGGAGCTCCCCGACGGGCCGTGGCTCGCCGTTCGTCACGACGTACGCCGAGCCGTGCACACCGTCGTCGGTCGCGTGCTCGAGCGCCGCGACCATCGCCGATGCTGCGTTGTCGACGTAGAGCGTGTCGATGAGTGCCGCACCCGAGTCGAGGAGCGGCAGGCGCCCCGCTCGTGCCCGATCGACGATCCGCCCGACGAGCTGGGTGTCGCTCGGCCCCCAC
The DNA here is from genome assembly GCF_001475545.1 of Curtobacterium luteum. Lineage (GTDB taxonomy): Bacteria > Actinomycetota > Actinomycetes > Actinomycetales > Microbacteriaceae > Curtobacterium > Curtobacterium luteum_A. The sequence goes on from NZ_LDQC01000088.1 coordinate 12,964, forward strand.
ACCAGGTGCGGCCGGACCGCGACGACCGCGAACCCCGGCTCGTCCGCAGCCAGCGCGAGGAGCTCGGCGGCGGCCTTCGTGCGGGCGTACTCCCCGCGGGCACGGTCGGGTTCGGCGGGGCCCGCACCGACCCCGGCGAGCGACGTCCCGGTGTGCGCGACCGACGGCGAGGACACGAACACGACACGTCCGGCCCCCGCGGCCCGTGCGGCGTCGAGGAGCGCCCGGGTGCCGTCGACGTTCACGCGGCGGAAGTCGTCCGGGTCACCTGCGAGGGAGACCTTCGCGGCGAGGTGCACGACGGCGTCGACGCCGTCG
>NZ_LDQC01000089.1 GCF_001475545.1 Curtobacterium luteum
CGAGGCCGTCCGCGCCCGGGCCCCGCTCGTCCAGTGCGTCACGAACACCGTCGTGCAGAACGTGACGGCGAACGTGCTCCTGGCGGTCGGGGCCTCCCCCGCCATGGTCGACGTCCGCACCGAGGCCGGTCCGTTCGCCCGGGTCGCCGACGCGCTGCTCGTGAACACCGGCACGCCGCACGAGGAGGCCCGTGACGCCGCCGTCGAGGCGGCGACCGCGGCCGCCGACGCGGGGACGCCGTGGGTGCTCGACCCCGTGGCGGTCGGGGCGCTCCCGGTCCGGACGGCGCTCGCGCACGAGCTGCTGCCCCTGCGGCCGACCGTCCTGCGGGGCAACGCCTCGGAGGTCCTCGCCCTGCTCGTCGGCGCGGCCGGCGGTCGCGGGACCGACGCCACGGCCACCACGGACGACGCGAGGGCCGCCGCCCGTGCATCGGCGGGGAGGCACGTGGGTGCCGTGGCGGTGTCGGGTCCGGTCGACCTGGTGGTCGCCCCGGACGGGACCGTCGTGCGGGTCGCGAACGGGACGGACCTGCTGACCCGGATCACCGGCGGCGGGTGCGCGCTCGGTGCGGTGGCCGCCGCCTTCGCGTCGGTCACCGCCGACCCCGGCGACGCCGCCGTGGCCGCGACCGTGGCGTACACGGTGGCGGCCGAGCTGGCCGCACGGGACGCCGGCGGTCCGGGGACGTTCCAGCCGCTGTTCCTCGACCGGCTCGCGTCCCTCACCCCGGAGGACCTCGTCGAACGGTCCCTCGTGTCCACCGAGGACGGCACGGGCGCGGCTGACCTCGCCCCCGCCGTGCCGGCTCGGAGCGACCGGTGACCCCGGCTGCTCGCACGGCGGACGACCGCATCGGCGTGTACCTCGTGACGGACACGGAGTTGGCCGGACGGCACGGCCACGGGGTGCTCGGCGTGGTCCGGGCCGCGGTCGACGCCGGGGTCCGCACCGTGCAGGTGCGGGACAAGCATGCGTCGGCGCGGGAGCTCCTCGGTCTGGCGGCCGCCGTGGCCGACGCGGTGGGCGACCGGGCGACCGTGCTGGTGGATGACCGGCTCGACGTCGTGCTCGCCGCACGGCACGCCGGACACCGCGTCGCGGGCGTGCACCTCGGCCAGTCCGACGTGCCCGTGACCGCCGCACGCGCCCTGCTCGGACAGCAGGCTCACGTGGGCCTGACCGCGAACACGCCGGAGCACCTCGCGGCCGTCACTGCCCTGCCCGCCGGGACGGTCGACCTGCTCGGTGTGGGCGTCGTCCGCCCCACCGCGACGAAGCCCGACCACCCCGCGCCGCTCGGCGTCGACGGGTTCGCCCGGATCGCCGCCGCCACCGACCTGCCGTGCGTCGCGATCGGCGGCGTCACCCTCGACGACGTCGCGCCGCTCCGCGCCGCCGGAGCTGCGGGGGTGGCCGTCGTCTCCGGCATCTGTGCGGCGGCCGACCCCGGGGCGGCCGCTGCCGCCTACGTGACCGCGTGGCGGACCGGAGCGGACCGACCGGCTGCACCGCGCCTCCAGGGCGGTGTCCGGTGACCGTCCCACGGGTCCTGACGATCGCCGGGACCGACCCGACGGGCGGCGCCGGACTGCAGGCGGACCTCAAGGCGATCGCCGCCCACGACGGCTACGGCATGGGTGTCGTGACCGCGCTCGTCGCGCAGAACACCACCGGCGTGCGCGCCGTCCACGTCCCGGGGACGGCGTTCCTGCGTGAGCAGCTCGACGCGGTGTCGGACGACGTGACGATCGACGCCGTCAAGGTCGGGATGCTCGGGACGGCCGAGGTCGTGTCGACGGTGACGACCTGGCTCGCCGAGCACCGGCCACCGGTCGTCGTGGTGGACCCGGTGATGGTGGCGACGAGCGGCGACCGGTTGCTCTCCGTCGACGCCGAGGCCGCGCTCACCGAGCTCTTCGCGCACGCCGACCTGCTCACGCCGAACCGGGCGGAGCTCGGGGTGCTCACCGACCTGGCGCGGCGGACGGCCGGCGCGGGTGCGACCCCCGCCGACGGCGACGCACCCGGCGCCGGTCCTGGTGGCGCCGGTCCTGGTGGCGGCATCCTCGGGGACGCGGAGCTCGTCGCCCGGACCTGGGACGTGCTCGTGCTCGCGAAGGGCGGGCACGACGCCGGGCCGACGTCCGACGACGTGCTGGTCGCCCCGGACGGGAGCTCGCGCGTGTTCCGCGGACGACGGATCCGGACGGCGAACACCCACGGCACCGGGTGTTCCCTGTCGAGCGCGATCGCCACGCTCGCCGCGCGGCACGGTGACTGGGAGCTCGCGGTCGGAGCGGCGAAACGGTGGCTCACGGTCGCGCTCGAGCACGCCGACGCGCTCGACGTCGGCGCCGGCAACGGCCCCGTCGACCACGGAGCCGCGACGCGGGCCGTGCAGCCAACCGTCCCGTGGACCCAGACGTGGTGGGAGGACGTCGCCGACGTGCGTGCGGCGACCCTCGACGGGGAGTTCCTCCGTCGTCTTGCGGACGGCACGCTGCCGTCCGCAGTGTTCGACACCTACCTCGCGCAGGACGTGCACTACCTCCGGGCGTACGGTCGTCACCTCGCGACCCTGGCCGACCGGTCGTCCGGCCCGGCTGCGGCGTTCTGGCGCACCGCCGCCGACGGGTGCGCGGCCGAAGCACGGGACCTGCACCACCGGCGCCTCGGGGACGCGCACACCGACGATCCGGTGCACCCCGTGTGCGCCGGCTACCTGGCACACCTGCAGGCCGCCGCGGACACCGGCTCGACCGCCGTCCTCGCGGCCGCCGTGCTGCCCTGCTTCCGGGTGTACGCCTGGGTCGGGACGCGGTTGGGCCTCGCACCCGAGGGGCACCCCTACGCCGACTGGATCTCGGCGTACGGCGACCCGGGCTTCGCTGCGGCGAGCGCCGAGGCCACCGAGCAGGTGGAACGTCTGGCCGCTGCGGCGACGCCCGCGGAGCGCGGCCGCATGGCGCGTGCCCACCGTCGGTCGACCGTGTGGGAGGAGGCGTTCTTCCGGATGGCGCTGTGACCGTCGAGGGGTGGTCGCCACCGTGCGACCGCTGCGTCCGTCAGCGCAGGGGCAGCCGGACGAGCTCGACGGAGAGTTCCCTGCCGTCGACCGTCCCGCGCATCCACGTGTGGTCCGGCTGGCGACGGCGGTCGGTCGGCGAACCGGGGTTCAGCAGCCGGAGCCCGGAGTCCGCGACGGTGTCCCAGGGGATGTGCGAGTGACCGAACACGAGGACGTCGACATCCGGGAACGCGGCGGCGGCCCGACGCTCCCGCCCGGTCGCTGCACCCGTCTCGTGCACGGCCGCGAAACGGAGGTCCTCGACGACGAAGCGGGCCTCGAGCGGGAGCCGGTCGTCGAACTCCGGACCGTCGTTGTTGCCGCGGACGCCGACGAACCGGCGCGACCGGCCCTCGACGGCGTCCAGCGTCGCGAGGTCCACCCAGTCCCCCGCGTGCACGACGAGATCGGCGGCGTCGACGTCACCCCAGAGCGCTCCTGGGAGGTCCTTCGCGCGCTTCGGCAGGTGGGTGTCGGACAGCAGGACGAACGAGGTCGTCACGACGCCGCGCCGCGGGCCGGCATCGGCAGGCCGGCCTCGTCCGCGGTGCCGAGGCGTTCGAGCAGTCCGGCGAGCAGGGCGATGTCGTCGTCGGACCAGTCGGCGAGGCGTTCCTCGAGGGCGTCGCGGTGCAGCCGGACCGAACGTTCGAGTGCCGCGCAGCCGGCCTCGGTCGCGACGAGGGGCTTCGCGTTGCCCGTGCCGCCGTCGGTCGTCCGCACGAGGCCGGCAGCGAGGAGTCCGGACAGCTGCCGGGAGATCGTCGAGCGGTTGAGGCGGAGGTAGCGAGCGATGTCGATGGCCATGCAGCCTGGGTGCTCGACGACGAAGTCCACCAAGGATTGGTCGACGACGCTGAGTACCTCGTCCGACCCACGCGCCCGGATGCTGGCCCTCCTCGTGATGCGGGAGAGCTCGGTGTAGGCGCGTCCGACGTCGGCGTTCCGGACGTCGGACCTCGGGTGGTCCATGGTGGCTCCTGCCTGTCGAGGGCCCGTTCACGCCGGGTCGACCCGGCTCCTTGCGGTCAGAGGATAGCGACGAACCGCTGAGCGGTCGATCAGCGCCGCGGCTGCTCAGGACCCGGCTGCCGCGGCCTGCGGTGCCGCGATGGGCTCGGCGGCTCGGCGGCTCGGCGGCTCGGCGGCTCGGCGGCTCGGCGGCTCGGGTGCTCGGGTGCTCAGTCCGCGACGCCGCGGCTGAGGAGTCCTGCCCGTTCGGGGTGCTCGTCGAACCACTGCCCGACGAACCAGCACATCGGGACGACGCGCTTCTCGGAGGTCTGCTCGACCTCGTCGATCGTGTGCGCGACGAGGGCGGCCGCGTACCCGTGCCCGCGGTGCTTCGGCACGGTGTACGTGTGCGGGAAGGCGATCGCGTCGCCGTTCTCGCGGTAGTCGAGGACGCTGACGAGTTCACCGTCGACGTACATCGCGTAGCGGTCACGGTCGGCCTCGTGGCGGAACTCCTCGGTCATGCCGCCATCATGCTCCCCGGACGGCGGACTGCCCGCTCCGGCTGCCACTCGACGTGGGAATGCGTCCCGTTCCCGCGCGTTGCGTCCTGCATGACCACGATCGGCATCATCGGAGCAGGCAACATCGGATCCCAGCTGGCACGCCTCGCCGTGCAGCACGGCCACGAGGTGGTGATCGCCAACTCCCGCGGCCCGGAGACGCTGACGGACCTCGTGGACGAGCTCGGCCCGTCCGCACATGCCGCCACCCGTGACGAAGCGGCGCAGGCGGGCGAGATCGTCGTCGTCACGACCCCGCTCGCCGCGATCGAGACCATCCCCGTCGAGCCCCTCGTCGGCAAGGTCGTCATCGACACGAACAACTACTACCCGCAGCGCGACGGGCACATCGCGGCGCTCGACGACGAGACGACCACCACGGCCGAGCTGCTGCAGGACCACCTTCGCGGGGCGAAGGTCGTGAAGGCCTTCAACCACATCGCCGCGGCCGCGCTCACCGACGAGGCCGAACCCGCCGGGACGCCCGGCCGCCGCGCGCTCGTGGTCGCGGGTGACGACGCGGACGCCAAGCACACCGTCGCCGACCTCATCGACGCGTTCGGGTTCGACGTCGTCGACGCCGGTGCGCTCGCCGAGGGCTGGCGCATCCAGCGCGACACCCCCGGGTACGTCGTGCGCCTCACGGCGCCGGAGCTGCGCGAGGCGCTCGCCTCGGCGAAGCGGTACCGCGACATGTAGCGCGCGACCACACGACGGACGGGAGGTCGGTGCCGGCTGGCACCGCGCCTCCCGTCCGTGTGTGGAGCGGCGCCGAACGCGAGGTCCACGCTCACCGACGACGCTCGCAGCCGTGAGCGCGAGTCTCGTCGCTCACCCCGAGACTCGCGGAGCCGCCAGAGCCGCCAGAGCCGCCGGGGCCGTCCGGGCCGCCAGAGCCGCCGCGGCCGTCCGGGCCGCCGGGGCCCGGCCGCGTCAGCGGCCGTCGGCCGCGCCGTCGAAGATCACCGTCATCTCGGCGACGTCGTCCTCGGACGGCGACCAGGCCGTGCCGGCCTCGGCGTTCTGCGTGATCTGCTCCGGCTTCGTCGCCCCCGCGATGACAGACGAGAGTCCCGGCTGCGCGAGGAGCCACGCGAACGTCCCCTGCAGCATCGTCACCCCACGCGCGTCACAGAACCGCTGGAACTCGTCGAGCACGTCCCACGGAGCGTCCGCGAGCAGCTGCGGCTTCGCGGTGCTGAGCCGCCCGTCCGCGGGGCCGCCCGCCTTCGTGTACTTGCCCGTGAGCAACCCGTTGTACAGCGGGAAGTACGGCAGGAACCCGAGCGCGTAGGCCCGGACCGCGGGGAGCACCTCGTCCTCGACGGCGCGGGCGAGCGGGCTGTACTCGTTCTGCGCGGACACGAACTGCGTGGTGCCGGCGATCGAGGCGGTGAGTTCGGCCTCGGCGATCTGCCACCCCGCGAAGTTCGAGTGGCCGACGTAACGGATCTTGCCCTCGCGGACGAGGTCGTCGAGCACCGAGAGCGTCTCCTCGATCGGGGTCACCGGGTCCGGGCGGTGCATCTGGTACAGGTCGATCCAGTCCGTCCCGAGGCGTCGGAGCGACGACTCCACGGCGAGCCGCACGTACCGCCGGGAGCCACGCACGCCCCAGTCCGGCCCGTTCGCACCCTGCATGTCGAGGCCGAACTTCGTCGCGAGCACGATCTCGTCGCGACGCCCGGCGACGGCCTTCCCGAGCATCTCCTCGCTGAGGCCGGGCCGCCCGCCGTAGACGTCGGCGGTGTCGAAGAGGGTGATCCCGGCATCGAGGGCGGCACCGACGACGGCGTCCGTGCCCTCCTGCGTCTCGGAGGCGGTGCCGGGCCGCCCGAAGTTGTTGCAGCCGAGGCCGACGGTGGACACGACGAGCCCCGAGGGCCCGAGCGGACGGTGTTCGATTCCGGTCATGCTCCGACCGTACCGACGGGCTCCCGTCCGCGGCCCCGAACTGGGGATGCGCCGGCCCCGGAGCCTCCCGGTAGAACTGACGCTGGATCAGACCACCGGAGGGAGCAGCAGTGGCGTCGCATCGCATGCCGGATTCGGATCGACCCCGGCGGCCGGTCCCCGCCTGGGTCACCGCTCCACCGGAGGACGCCCTGGAGGCACGCCCCGCGTCCGCTGCGTCGGCCCCCGCCGAGCACGTGGTCGGTTCCACCGCGACGGTCGTCGCAGGGGCCGCACCCGTCGCCCGGCCGGAGCACGTCGCTGCCGCGCCCGGCGCACCGCGCGACGACGCTGCGTCCGCGACCCCGCAGCTCGGTGCCACTGCTTCCGCGACCCCGCAGCTCGGTGACACTGCTGCCGCGACCCCGCAGCTCGGTGACACTGCTGCCGCGACCCCGCCGCTCGCCGTCGTCGTGCCGGACTTCCCGCCGGACGAGGACCTCCTGCCGCCGGCACCGACCTCCCCTGCGGTGCACACGCTCCCGTTCGACCAGCTCGTGCGTCCGACGTCGGCGCCGGTGTCTCCGGTCGACGCCGCACCGCTCACCCCGCCCGCGGCCGCGGCCCCACCAGCGCCCCCGACACCGGCCGCCCCGGTGGTCGGTCAGCCGCGGTTCTCGGTGCCCGGCCTGGAGCACGTCGTCGTGGCCGGCAGCGAACCGTCCCCGACCGGCCCCGTCGGCTACCGGACCCCGGCGCGTTTCGCGCAGCGCCAGGCCGCCGCAGCGCCGACCACGTCCGCGCCGGCTTCCGACCCGCGAGTGACCTCCGCGCCCGCGCCGACCGGGCTCGCACGGTCCGGGTCGGGCCGGACCGGAGCCGACGGGCGGACGGTCGACGAGGCCCCCACCGTCGCCGCGCCCGTGGTGCGCGAACCCGCCCCGACCGAGCCGCTCCTCCAGGCCGGCGCAGCCCCGACCGGCGCGGCGACGGCCGGTGACCGGGCCGGGACGCGCCGGATCGGTGCGGCACCCGGAGCCCTCCTCGGCGCAGTGGCCGGCACCGCGACCCTCGGGCTGGCCGCGTGGTGGTTCACCGCGCCGGGCACCGTGCACGGCGTCGGGCTCGTGCTGGGTCTGCTCGCCCTGCTGCTGTCGGGGATCGTCCTGCGCGACCGGTCGGCAACGTGGCAGCGCCCGGTCGCGCTGCTCGGTGCCGCGCTGGGCGGCGTCGGGACCCTCGTGCTGCTGTGGGCGGTGGCGTCGGCGCTGCTGCCGGCGGTCGGGGTGACGCTGCCCGACCTCACCGGGACCGGGACCGTCCCCGCGCTCGCGCCGTAGCGGCCGGGTCGCGCACGGTCGGATCGCGCACGGGCGGATCGCGCACGGCCGGATCGCGCACGGTCGCTCAGACCGCGCGGATCACGCCGCGGGACAGGATCGCGTTCGTCAGCGCGTCCACCGGTTCGCGCTGGGTCGCCGGGTTGGCGATGAGGACGTAGTCCACCGCGGGCAGGTCGGGCAGTGCCAGCCGCTGCGACACCTTCACGAGGTCGGCCGGGATGAGCGAGTGCGGGAACACCGCGACCCCGATCCCCGCCCGGACCGCCGCGAGCACCCCGTTCACGTCGCGCGTGTTGCACGTGATCCGCCACGTGCGGCCCGCCGCCTCGAGCGCGTCGATCGCCATCTGCCTGCTGATGCTCGGTGCCTGGTAGACGATGAGCGGCACGGGCTCGCCGTCCTCGAGCGCGATGCCGTCCTGCGCCATCCACACCATCTGGTCCGTCGCCACGCGGGTGCCCTCGGCCGACTCCCCCGCGGTCTGCTTGATGAACACCAGGTCGAGCTGGCCCGCGTGCACCCGACGGAGCAGCGGCGCGGACTGGTTCACCGTCAGCTCGAGGTTCACGTGCGGGTGGAGTCGCCGGAAGTCGCGCAGGATCCGCGGCAGCTGCGTGATCGCGAGGTCGTCCGCGGCACCGAACCGGAGCCGCCCACGGGTGGCCGCCCCCGAGAAGTACGCGTCGGCCGTGGCGTGCGCGGCGAGGATCGTCCGGGCGAAACCGGCCATGGCGTCCCCGTTGTCCGTCAGGGAGACGCCCCGGGTGTCCCGCGCGACCAGCGTCCGGGCGACCGCGCCCTCGAGCCGTCGCACGTGCTGCGACACCGTCGGCTGGCTGATGCCGAGACGGACCCCGGCGGCCGTGAAGCTCCGCGTCTCCGCGACCGCGAGGAACGTCCGCAACAGCACCGGGTCGAGCACAGCAGGACCTCCTCATTCGACATCGCAATGGAGTGATAGCAACCATACGGGAGCCGAATGGGTGTCGGCGAACTAGTTTCGGGGAGGTACCGTTCCGCCACCGACGTCCGGAGACCCCAACCGTGAGTGCGTCATCGACGACCCTCCCCCCGCCCACCGAACCGCTCCCCGTCGTGTCCGAGCGCCCGCCGTGGCGCCACACCCTCATCGCCCTGTCGGTGCCGAACTTCCGGATCTTCACCGCGACGAACCTCGTGGCGATGACGGCCGGCTGGATGCAGCGCATCGCGCAGGACTGGCTCGTCCTGCAGCTCACCGGCTCGGTCGCCCAGGTCGGCATCACCGTGGCCTGCCAGTTCGCCCCGATGCTCTTCTTCGGCCTCTTCGGCGGCGTCATCGTCGACCGGTTCTCGAAGCGCGCGCTCATGATGCTCACGCAGGGTGCGTTCGCGGTGCTGTCGCTCGTCCTCGCCGTGCTCACGCTGGCCGGAGTCGTGCAGGCGTGGCACATCTGGGTGATCGCGTTCCTCGTCGGCATGGTCACGGTGATCGACAACCCGGCGCGGCAGGTGTTCGTCACCGAGATCGTCGGGCACCAACACCTGCGGAACGCGATCAGCGTCAACTCGAGCGTGTTCCAGCTCGGCGGGATGATCGGACCCGCGCTGTCCGGGGCGCTCCTCGTGGCCGTCGGAGCGGGGTGGTCGTTCGGGGTGAACGCCGTCGCGTGCGCCGCGGTCGTCGTGACGCTCGGGTTCCTCCGGGTGTCCGAGCTGCACCGCACCCCGCCGGCACCGCGCTCGAAGGGACAGCTCGTCGAGGGGCTGCGGTACGCCCTGCACAAGCCGACCATCCTCGTGCCGGTCGTCCTCATGGCGTTCTTCTCGGTGTTCGCACTGACGATGCCCGTGCTGCTGTCGGCGTTCGCGTCCGAGGTGTACGACGTCGGCGCGGGCGGCTACGGCGTGTTCAACTCCGCCGTCGCGATCGGTGCCCTGACCGGGGCGCTGCTCTCCACCCGGCGCGCCACGGTCCGGCTGCGGACGATCGTCGGGGGCGTGTTCTGGACGGGCGTCCTGCTCGTCGCCACCGGAGCCGTGCCGGTGATCGCGCCGTTCACGGTCGCCCTGGTCGCGGTGGGTATGTCGCAGCTGCTCTTCATGACGGCGTCGAACTCGCTCGTGCAGCTGTCGTCGAACGTGGCGATCCGCGGTCGCGTGATGTCCCTCTACGTCCTCGTGCTGCTCGGCGGCCAGGCCATCGGCGGGCCGATCATGGGTCAGGTCGTGGACCACTTCGGGGCCCACGTCGGCATGGTCGTCGCCGGGGGCGTCCCCGCAGTGGCCGCGGCCGTCGTCGGGCTCGTGCTCGCTCGGCGCGGCGGGCTGCACCTCGCGGTGCGGATGCGTCACCACGTGCCGGTGCCCGCGATCGTCGGGCAGCGCTGAGGCGCGGCTCGGTCGCGGCGCGCGCGGCGCGAGACGAACCACGAAAGCGACATCGAACCGGGTCCGAGGCCTGGTTCGATGTCGCTTTCGTGGTGTGGGACGGACTGGAGGCCCGTGGCGGGGTCGCCACGGGCCTCCCGCCCGTCAGGGGGTCACGCTCAGTACGCGACGCCGAAGCGCGCCTGGTGGTGCGCCGGCGTGACGATCTCGTCGACGAACGCGATGGCGAAGTCCTCGCCCGAGATGTCCGAGTTGCCCTCGGCGTCGGTCAGGAGCACGTCGTCCGTCGAGCGGTAGGTGCCCTTCCGCTCACCCGGGTTGTAGCTGCCGAACGCTGCCGCCGGGCTCACGTAGAACCAGTCGACGTCGGTGCCCGACGCCTTGAGCGCGTCGAGGATCGCGGCGTGGCTCTTCGCCTCGCCCGCGAACGCGTCCGGGAAGTCCGGGGTGTCGAAGAGGCGCGGGCCACCCTCGGCGACGAACAGCGAGCCCGCACCCCCGACGATGCCGAGTCGGGCGCCGGCGGCCGAGGCTGCGTCGACGAAGTGCTGGAAGCGGTCCTTCAGCTCGGAGCCGTCGGCCTGCACGGCGTGGAGCGCGACGACGACCACGTCCGCACCCTTCGTGACCTCGGCGACGAAGCCCTCGTCGAACGCGTCACCCTGCGCGAGGGTGAGGCCGTCGGCGGGCTCGAGCTTCGAGGTGTCGCGCGCGACGGCGGTGACGGCGATGCCGCGGGAGAGTGCCTCGCGGGTGATGGCGGAGCCGGCGTACCCGGTGCCTCCGAAGACGACGATGCTGGTCATGGCAGTCCTTTCGTGGAGCGGTTGCCCTTCGTGACTCACTGTACGGGTGTTACTCTCCATCGGTAAGTAGGCACCTTGCAGTGCGTAACGGAGGTCAGCGTGTCCGCTCTCGAGTACACCCCCTACGCGGCCGACTGTCCGTCGCGTCAGCTCCTCGACCGCATCGGTGACCGATGGAGCGTCCTCACGATCGGCTCGCTCGTCGACGGCCCGCAGCGGTACTCAGCGATCGCGAACCGGGTCCAGGGCGTCTCGCAGAAGATGCTCACGCAGACACTCCGCGCCCTCGAGCGTGACGGCCTCGTCACCCGGACCGTCCACCCCGAGATCCCGCCACGGGTCGAGTACGAGCTCACCGAGCGGGGCCGGTCCCTCCGCACCGTGCTCGAGCCGCTCGAACGCTGGGCGACCGAACACATGGACGACGTCGCAGCGTCGCGCGAGACGTACGACACGCGACAGCGCTGACCGGCGCTGCCGCCGCACCTGCACCGCGGCTGGAATCGTCGAGCGGTGCCGGTGGTTGCCTGGTGTCATGCGATCAGTCGTCTACTCGAAGCCCGGTGACTCATCCGTCCTGACCCTCGAGGAGCGCCCGCTCCCGGAGCCGGGCCCCGGCGAGGTGCGCGTCCGCGTCGTCGCCTCCGGGGTCAACCCGACCGACTGGAAGGCCCGAGCCGGGGGTACCTACGGCGACGGCCTGCCCTTCCCCGAGATCACGCCGAACCAGGACGGCTCCGGCGTGGTCGACGCGGTCGGTGCGGACGTCGACCACCTACACGTCGGCGACCGGGTCTGGCTCTACATGGCTGCATCGGGCCGTCCGACGGGCACCGCGCAGGAGTTCACGGTCGTCCCCGCCGAGCGAGCCGTCCCGCTGCCGGACGGCATCGGCCACGACGTCGGCGCCTCGCTGGGCGTCCCCGCGATGACCGCCCACCGCGCGCTCACCACACACGAGCACGGACCGGACCGGCTGGCTCCCGGAGCACTGGACGGCAGGACCGTCCTGGTGGCGGGCGGCGCCGGCGCCGTCGGGCACGCCGCGATCCAACTCGCACGCTGGGCCGGTGCGACCGTGGTGTCGACGATCAGCTCCGACGAGAAGGCCGCGCTCGCGACCACCGCCGGAGCGCACCACACGGTGAACTACCGCGACGAGGACGCGGCCGACCAGATCCGGCGGATCGCGCCGGACGGCGTCGACATCGTCGTCGAGGTGTCGATCCCGCAGAACGCGCAGCTCGTCGCCGCGGTGCTCGCGAACCACGGTGTCGTGTCGATCTACGCGAACAACGGCGGCGACGGCGCGACGCTGCCGATCCGGCCGAACATGAGCGTGAACGCGCGATACCAGTTCCTGCTGCTCTACACCATCGGCGACGAGGCCCTCGCCGCGGCCGCCGAGGACGTCACCGCGGCCCTCCACGACGGCGTCCTGCCGGTCGGTGCGGACGCCGGCCTGCCGCTGACCCGGTTCCCGCTCGAGGAGACCGCGGCCGCGCACGACGCGGTCGAGGGCGACACCGTCGGCAAGGTGCTCATCGACGTCAGCGAGGAGTGAGCACGGCACGCACCGATGCGGGCGGATGCGGACGACGAAGCGCGGAGGAACGCCGAGCGCAGCGTCTGCGGGGAACGACGGAGCGCCGTGCCCACCGGTCATCCGGTGGGCACGGCGCTCCGTCGTCAGGTCGGTGGCTGTGGGGTCAGCGGGCGAGCGCAGCGGCGAGG
>NZ_LDQC01000009.1 GCF_001475545.1 Curtobacterium luteum
ACGAAGAAGCCCGCCCCGGATCTCCGGGGCGGGCTTCTTCGTGTGCGCTCGACGTCGTGTGCGTCCTACTTGGCGTTGCCGAGTTCCTCGTCCGTTGCCTCGTCGGCCGCTGCCAGCCGCGCGTCGACGCTCCTGTCGGACTCGGCCAGACGCTGGTCGAGGTCGGACTCCGGCACGATGTCCGCCGCGGTGGCGTCCGGCCTGGGAGTCGACGACGCCGCGACGTTCGCTGCTGCCGTGTTCGCCAGACTCTCGTTCGCGAGCTTTGAGATGCGCTCCAGGAAGTCACTGCCGCCAGGCCCACCGGCACCCGGCGCACCGCCACTGCGGCCCGCTGTGAAGCCCTCCGCGATGCCGGACAGCGCCTTGGTGAACTCGCTCGGGATCATCCAGAGCTTGTTCGCCGTGCCCTCGGCCAGCTTCGGCAGGGTCTGCAGGTACTGGTACGACAGGAGCTTCTCGTCCGGGTCTCCGGTGTGGATCGCGTCGAACACGGTCGCGATCGCCTGTGCCTCACCCTCGGCCCGGAGGACCTGCGCCTTCGCGTCGCCCTCTGCCTGGAGGATCGCGGCCTGGCGCTGGCCCTCGGCCTCGAGGATCTGCGACTGCTTGGTCCCCTCGGCCTGCAGGATCGCCGCACGGCGGTTCCGCTCGGCACGGAGCTGCTGCTCCATGGCGTCCTGGATCGACACCGGCGGCTCGATCGCCTTGAGCTCGACACGACCGACGCGGATGCCCCACTTGCCCGTGGCCTCGTCGAGCACGACACGGAGCTGGCCGTTGATGTTGTCCCGGCTGGTCAGGGCCTCTTCGAGGTTCAGGCCACCCACGACGTTGCGGAGCGTGGTGGTGGTGAGCTGCTCGACGGCGCCGAGGTAGTTGGCGATCTCGTAGGTCGCCGCGCGGGCGTCGGTCACCTGGAAGTAGACGACGGTGTCGATCGACACGACGAGGTTGTCCTCGGTGATCACGGGCTGCGGCGGGAACGAGACGACCTGCTCGCGCATGTCGATCAGGGGGCGCAGCCGGTCGATGAACGGCACGAGCAGGTTCAGACCGGGGCTGAGTGTCTTGTGGTACTTGCCGAGCCGTTCCACGATGCCGGCGGTCGCCTGCGGCACGATCCGGATCGCACGGGCGAGCACGACGATCACGAAGATGACGACGACGAGGATGAGCAGGAGGAGCAGGATCGTCCCCGTTGAGAGGGAGGTCATGAGGCGTCTTTCTGATCGATGCGGACGACGGCGGTCGAGCCCTCGATGGACTCGACGACGACAGGGGTGCCCAGGGCGGGCAGGCGGTCGGTGGACGGTCCCGCGAGCCGGGCGCTCCAGGTCTCGCCGTTGGCGAGTCGGACCTGCCCGGGGGAGGACGAGGTGAAGGCGACCGCGACGGTGCCGGAGAGGCCGACGAGTCCGTCGATGCCGGTGCGGTGCGGGTCGGCGCCGCGGTTCAGTGCGTGCAGGAGGCGCGGGCGGACCAGCAGCAACAGGAGGAGGGCGAGGGCGGCCGCGACGAGCGCGGACAGCCACCACGGCGCACCGAGCAGGGCTGCGATCAACCCCCCGGCGGCTCCCGCCGCGAGCATGATGAAGATGAAGTCGAGTGTGAAGATCTCGACCACCCCCAGGATCAGCACGAGCCCGATCCACACGATGGTCTGGATCCAGTCGGGTCCGGACACGCGATCTCCCTCCCTCGGTCGCGCACGGCGTTCGCTGCGTCGCGACGGCCGGTCAAACTCCGTTCAACATATCACCTGCGACCGACGGCCGCGCCCCGGACGGTAGGCTCGTTGCGGCAACGAGACCTCCGACCCCACCTGGAGCACGACTGTGAGCAACCCCCTCGCCCCCGGATCCCTCGCCGACAAGCGCGCCCTCGTGACGGGTTCGTCGCGCGGCATCGGCGCCGACACCGTCGGGTACCTGGCCGAGGCCGGCGCCAAGGTCGTGGTGAACTACCGGAACAAGGCCAAGCGGGCCGAGCAGATCGCGGAGAAGATCGTCGCCGGTGGTGGCTCGGCACTCGCCGTCGGAGCCGACCTGACCGACCACGACTCCGTCCAGGCGATGGTCGACCAGGTCGTCGCGGCCTGGGGCGGCATCGACCTCCTCGTGCTCAACGCGTCGGGCGGCATGGAGTCCGGACTCGGCGAGGACTACGCGCTCCGCCTGAACCGCGATGCACAGGTCGACATGCTCCGCACCGCGGTGCCGCACATGCCGGCCGGGTCCCGTGTCGTGTTCGTGACCAGTCACCAGGCGCACTTCGTCGAGACCGCCGAGACGATGGACGAGTACGTCCCCGTCGCCAAGAGCAAGCGCGCCGGCGAACTCGCGCTGCGCGAGCTGCTCCCGCAGCTCGAGGCCGCCGGGATCGAGTTCGTCGTCGTCTCCGGCGACATGATCGAGGGCACCATCACCGCGACGCTGCTCAATCGTCTCAACCCCGGCGCGATCGAAGGACGCCGTCAGGAGGTCGGCAAGCTCTACAGCGTCTCCGAGTTCGCCGCCGAGATCGCCCTGGCTGCGATCGAGCCGGTCCCGGCCGACCACACCAAGCTCGTCGGTGACGTCAGCGGCTTCGGCGCGTAGGGGGCACGGCGCGTAGCGTCGACCGCGTGACCGCGAAGCCCGGCCTGCGCCGCACCTCCCGCATCCTCCTGCTGGACCCGGACGGCCGGGTGTTCCTCATGGACACCCGCGCCCCGTCCTCCGACGGCTTCCACCGCTGGATCACACCCGGCGGTGGCGTGGACCCGGGGGAGTCGCACCGTGACGCGGCGGTCCGCGAGCTCCGCGAGGAGACGGGCATCGTCGTCGCCGATCCCGGCGAGAGCGTCTGGTCGCAGGACTTCGACGTGACGTGGGACCAGGCCGACCACGATCGTGGCCACGCCGAGTTCTACGTCGTGCACACCGACGGCTTCGAACTCGACGACAGCGGTTGGACCGACGACGAACGCGTCGACATCGTGGCGTCGCGCTGGTGGACCGCGGACGAGCTCGCGTCGACCGAGGAGTCGTTCGAGCCGGCGGAGCTCCCCGACCTGGTGCGTCGCGCTGCATCCGGAGGCTGACCCGCTCCGCGGCGGCCTGGAGGCACGGCCCGACTCCGCCTCGGTGTCGGCCCGACGACCCGGAGACTACGGTGATGTACATGCATACCGGTTCCGGCCACGCCGCAGACCAGCACGACCGCATCCGCGTCCGCGGCGCGCGGGAGCACAACCTGCGGGACGTCGACGTCGACCTGCCGAAGCGCCGACTGACGGTCTTCACCGGCGTGTCCGGGTCCGGCAAGAGCTCGCTCGTCTTCGGCACGGTCGCCGCCGAGTCGCAACGGATGATCAACGAGACGTACAGCGCGTTCGTGCAGGGGTTCATGCCCTCGCTCGGTCGTCCAGACGTCGACCTGCTCGACGGCCTGACCACCGCGATCGTCGTCGACCAGGAGCGCATCGGAGCTGACCCCCGCTCGACCGTCGGCACGGTCACGGACGCCAACGCGATGCTGCGCGTGCTCTTCAGCCGCCTCGGCCGTCCGCACATCGGCGGCCCGAACGCGTTCTCGTTCAACCTCGCGACGGTGTCGGCCGGGGGAGCGATCACCGTGCAGAAGGGCACGAACGTCAAGGCCGAGCGCGTCACCTACAACCGGCTCGGGGGGATGTGCGCCGACTGCGAAGGGCGCGGGCAGGTGACCGACATCGACCTCACGCAGCTCTTCGACGACACGAGGTCGCTCGCCGACGGCGCGATCACCATCCCCGGCTACGGCACGGACGGCTGGAACGTCCGCATGTTCGCCGAGTCCGGGTACGTCGACAAGACGAAGCCCGTCCGGGAGTTCACCGAGCAGGAGCGGCAGGACTTCCTCTACCGCGAGCCGACGAAACGGAAGATCGCCGGCATCAACATGACCTACGAGGGGCTGGTGCTGCGCGTTCGTCGCTCGTTCCTCCAGAAGGACCGCGAGGCGATGCAGCCGCACATCCGCGCCTTCGTCGACCGGGCCGTGACGTTCACGACCTGTCCCGCGTGCGCCGGGACCCGCCTCAACGACACCGCCCGGTCCTCCCGGATCGACGGGAAGAACATCGCCGACGTCTGCGCCATGCAGATCAGCGACGTCGCTGTCTGGCTCCGGGCGCTCGACGCGCCGAGCGTCGGCCCGTTGCTCGACGGGCTCCGCGACGCCGTCGACTCGTTCGTCGAGATCGGCCTCGGCTACCTGTCGCTCGACCGTCCGACCGGGACGCTCTCCGGGGGAGAGGGGCAGCGCGTGAAGATGGTGAAGCACCTCGGGTCGGCACTGAGCGACGTGACGTACGTGTTCGACGAGCCGAGCACGGGGCTGCACCCGCACGACGTCGAGCGGATGAACGAACTCCTCCTGCGCCTCCGTGACAAGGGCAACACGGTGCTGGTGGTCGAGCACAAGCCGGAGGTCATCGCCATCGCTGACCACGTGGTCGATCTCGGCCCCGGCGCCGGATCCGAGGGCGGCCGGGTCTGCTTCGAGGGCACGGTGGACGCGCTCCGGACGAGCGACACGGTGACCGGGCGACACCTCGGTGACCGACAGGCCCTGCGTGCCGATGTCCGGGCGCCCACCGGCACGATCGAGATACGGGGTGCCGCGGCGCACAACCTGCGCGACGTGGACGTCGACGTCCCCGTCGGGGTCCTGACGGTCGTCACGGGCGTCGCCGGATCCGGCAAGAGCTCGCTGATCCACGGCGCACTGTCGCACCGCGAGGGCGTCGTCACCATCGACCAGGGAGCGATCCGTGGCTCCCGGCGGAGCAACCCGGCCACGTACACGGGCCTGCTCGAACCGATCCGGAAGGCGTTCGCGAAGGCGAACGGCGTGAAGCCCGCGCTGTTCAGTGCCAACTCGGAGGGTGCCTGCCCTGCGTGCAACGGAGCGGGCGTCGTCTACACGGACCTCGGCATGATGGCGGGCGTCTCGACGACGTGCGCCGAGTGCGGGGGCCGACGGTTCGACCAATCGGTGCTCGCGTACCGACTGGGTGGCAAGGACATCAGCGAGGTGTTGTCGATGTCGGTGTCCGAGGCCGAACGGTTCTTCGCGGACGGCGACGCACGCCTGCCCGCGGCGCACGCGGTCCTCCGACGGCTCGTCGACGTCGGCCTCGGGTACCTGACGATCGGACAGCCGCTCACGACCCTGTCCGGCGGCGAGCGCCAGCGTCTGAAGCTCGCTGTGCACCTCGGCGAACCCGGGGGAGTGATCGTGCTCGACGAGCCGACCACCGGGCTCCACCTCGCGGACGTCGCCGGGCTGCTCGGTCTCCTGGACCGGATGGTGGACGCAGGCCGCACGGTGATCGTCATCGAGCACCACCAGGCCGTCATGGCGCACGCCGACTGGATCATCGACCTCGGCCCCGGCGCAGGTCACGACGGCGGCCGCGTCGTGTTCGAAGGCACTCCGGCACAGCTCGTCTCGACGCGATCCACGCTGACCGCGCGGTACCTGGCTGACTTCGTCGGGGCCTGACGGGCGTCGGCGGCCGACGGGCAGCGGCGGGGCACCGGCCGACCAGCGCACTCGGTCAGCGGCGCTCAGCGGAGCGGGCGTACGGTCCAGCGCATGACGTACAGCCAGCCTGACCCCGCCGAAGAGACCACCGCCGCCGGATCGCCCGAGCAGCCCGACACCGACGAGCAGTTCCTCGAGGAGTCCGGTCGCGAGGACGCCGCGCTCGAGATCGACGCCGAGGACGTCCCGACCGAGAGCGACGACGACTCGGGGGAGTGAGACTGCTGCAGGGCGGGGCATCGTGGTCCCGCCCTGCGCCGCTCCGCACGACCCCTCGCTGCTCGATCAGCCGCCGCGGAGCGCGGTGGCCATCGACCGGAGCGCGCGGAACGCCGCCGTCCGCTCGGGTCCGGTCATCCCCGAGACCATCCGGTCCTCCACGCCGCGGACCGCAGCCGTGGCCCGGGCCAGGTCAGCGCGCCCCTTCTCGGTCAGCGTCACCGGCACCACCCGGCCGACCGTCGCGTCCGTTGCTCGGACGACCGTCCCGTCGTGCTCGAGCGTCTGCAGCAGGACGTTCATGGTCTGCCGCGTGACGAACGCTCCCCGGGCGAGCTCGGAGTTCGACAGCCCTGGCCGCTGCGCCAGCAGTTCGAGACACGAGTAGTGCGTGATGTTCATGCCCAACGGGCGCAGGACGTCCTCCATCGCGGCACGCAGGGCACTCGATGCCTCCTTGAGGAGGTACCCGAGCGAGGTGTCGAGGTCGATGCCGGGGGAGTCTTGACTCATGTCAGTATTCTGACATAAGCTCCATGTCAGGAAACTGACACAACCAAGGAGCCCACCATGCCCGTCACCGGCCCCGACTTCATCTCGTTCCAGGTTCGCGACCTCGGTGCCGCCCAGGCGTTCTACGAGCGGTACCTCGGCCTCGTGCGATCACCCGCGGGTCCGCCGCACGCGGTCGTGTTCACCACGCAGCCGATCGCCTTCGCGCTGCGCGACGTCGTGCCGGGCACCGACGTGGGAGCCGTCGAACAGCCTGGCCTCGGCATCGCCGCCTGGTTCCACGCAGACGACGTGCAGGACGTCCACGACGCGCTCGCGGCTGACGGGCACCGCATCGTGACAGCACCGTTCGACGGTCCGTTCGGTCGGACGTTCACCTTCGCGGACCCGGACGGCTACCACGTCACACTGCACGACCGGGCGTGACGCGGTCCTGACTCAGCCGTGGACGGCTGCGCGCCGACGGGCGGCGAGGGCCGCTCTGCGGACGATCGGCGGCAGGGGAGAAGACACCACGGTCGTGAACGGACGCTCCTCCGCCCCGAGCGACATCTTGAACCGGCTGATCCCCTCGTCGACGTACCCGACGAGGTCGACGGCCCGGTGTCCGTGCTCGAGCGCGTGGCGAAGGACGTCGAAGTAGAGCGCGGTGCTCGGGTTCGCCGCACGGAACGCCCGGAGCGTCCCGCCCGCCCAGCCGGTGACGACGGAGTGCCCGGTCAGTGCGACGATCACACCGGCGACCGTGCCGTCGACGAGGGCGGTGGCAGTGTAGACGTCGTCCTGTGTCGCGGCGAGCCGTTCGACCCGAGCGCCGATGTCCTGCGGGTACGGCGACGGCACGCCGCGGCTCTCGTACGACTCGTTCAGGACGTGCGGCAGGTACTCGGCGACCTCGCCGGACCGGGACGGCCTGATCGTCACGCCCTTGCGCTCGGCGACCCGGATCGCTTGCCGTGCACCACGCTTCATCTCCATGAGCAGGCGTTCGGGCGTCGCGTCGACGAGGTCGACCACGTAGGTCCGGTCCGGCAGACCGGTCACGCCGGCGCCGCGCGTCACGGCGCCGGGATCCGGCGCGACGTCCGGGCCGAGGTCGTACCGGGCCACGAGGACGCCGTGCCGCAGCTGCCATCGGCGGAAGGCGCGGAGGACCGCGGCCAAGAGGTGCTCGGGGACGAGCGGGCCGACGAACGGGAACGGCGGCAACACGGCTCGCGCGGGGACGCCGCGGTGCAGCAGGACCGGGAACACGCCGATCGGCACACCGTCGGACGTCACGATGAGCGGCTCGAAGCGCCACTCGAAGCACTCGGCCTGCATCGTGAGCCACGCCCAGTCGTGGAAGCCGGTTGCTGCTGGGTGTGCCGAGACGAGCGCATCCCACTCGAGTGCATCGCGCGCTGACCGGAACCACATCGTCGTACCCACGACCAGGAGCCTAGGCACCGCAGACGTGGCGATCCGGCTGAGTGCGAGAACTCTGCGGCAAGCCGCCGCGACCCCGACCCTCGCTGTTCCGCGGAGCGCCGATAATGCATATTATGTCAACTCAACCCGGTATTATCCAACCAAACGCAAGATCCTGGCCTCGAGCTACTCCGACCACTGGCCCGAGCCACCTTTGCTCGTCTACGGGGATATTTGGGGCGCTCGCTCCCTGCGAGCGGGCCACGCGACTCGCCGCGCGAAGTCCAGACGCGCCGATCTAACCCCACTGCTTGCGCGGATCCTTCAGCTGATGCATGATTCTCGCGTCTTGTGAAAGGATCGGAATGACTGTTGACGACCGGGGCCTGTTCGTCGTAGACCCTCACCGACTCCCCCTTCTCCGCCCTGATGCGCAGACGTTCGAGGAGATGCTGCATGGTTTCCGAAATCAGCAGCTTGCCCGGAGCCTCGCCCTCAAGACGGTTGAGCAGCGCGAACGGTTGGTGCGGATCTTCGTCGATCACGCTGGCACGTACCCGTGGGACTGGACGCTGCAGTCAGTCGATGAGTTCTTCGCCGATCGTCGATCGGTTCACCACAACCTCCACACCACAATCCGCAGCTACCAAAACGCGCTGAAGCTCTTCTGCGACTACGTTTGCGACCCTGGCTATGGGTGGGTTGAACGCTGCCTTGAGCTCTTCGGGACTCATCCCGTACGAGTGATCAACGACTGGAACACGGCGCGCCATGTGCAGGACGTCGAGCACGGTGGAGGTAGGCGCGCGTTCACTCGAGGCGAGCTCCAATCCCTCTTCGACGTGGCGGATGACGACGCCGACCGAATCGCGCGTCTTGGGCGCAAGGGGTGGATGTCGGCGTTCCGTGACGCCACCGTGCTGAAGACTGCCTATATGTTCGGACTCCGCATCAACGAGGTCCGCCACCTGCAGACCGTCGATTTCACCAGGAACCCCTACGCGCCGGAGTTCGGCAAATACGGGCACCTCAACGTGCGCTTTGGCAAAGCCATGAAGGGCAGCGGTTACAAGCAACGAAACGTGCTCGCGGTCCTGCCTTGGGGGTCTGAGATTCTCTCCGAATGGGTAGAGCGAAGTGCTCGGTTCCGCGGCGAGTCGCTCGACCTCTTCCCCACTGAGCGATCAACGCTTGTCTCGGAGGCGACGCTGCAGTCCAAGTTCCGCCGGGTCCGCGCCGAGATTGGACTTGGCGAGGAAGTCACGTTCCACTCCCTGCGACGCTCATACATCACACATTTGATCGAAGACGGTTTCGATGCGCTGTTCGTGCAGCAGCAGGTCGGACACGAATACGCTTCGACCACGGCGATCTACACCGGCGTCTCGAGCGACTACCGAACGTCCACGTTGCGGGCTGTGCTGGACGGCATGATGGGAGATGCCCTTCAAACGACGACGGGAAGCTCATGAGACGCGACACCGATTACACCTGGCACCTGGCCGAGCTGATGGCACGCAACGGCATGCACAACTCCACGGACCTCGCGCCCCATCTCGTTGAACGGGGCATCAACCTGTCCGCAGCCCAGATCTGGCGCCTGGTTAAGCAGCGCCCCGAGCGCATCTCCCTGCCTGTCCTCGCCGCAATCTGCGACGTGTTCAAGTGCACGCCCGCGGACCTGATAACCGTCACCGCGGTGGATGCGGCGCTGACGAGGGCCGTCAACGCGGCGCCGCGGTACGACGCACCCGACTCGAAGGCCCGACCGCGGCGGGCGCGGGTGACCCGAGATGACTGAACCCTCTGCTCCTCGTCGAGGTCGTGGAAGACCTCGAGCGGCGGGCGCCGTCGACTGCCCTCGATGCCACGAGATGGTGCCGCGGGTGAAGTACTCGTTTCCCGAAGGGCGGATCTGTGGCCGCTGCTTCGACGAGGCGATACATACGTCCGGACGCTGCGCCAGGTGCGGCATCGCCCGGCTTCTCCCC
Source organism: Curtobacterium luteum (assembly GCF_001475545.1). Taxonomy (GTDB): domain Bacteria; phylum Actinomycetota; class Actinomycetes; order Actinomycetales; family Microbacteriaceae; genus Curtobacterium; species Curtobacterium luteum_A. Next base: position 9,708 of record NZ_LDQC01000009.1, read on the forward strand.
GGGCGAGACAGTCGAGGCGCAGCAATCTGCGGTGACTGCGCAGGGATCCGCATGTCGTTCCGATGTGGCACGTGCGGCGAGGAAGGGGCCCTGAAGCGAGCCGGGCAGTGCGAGAGGTGCGTGAACCGAGTCGATCTGAACGAATACCTCCGGCTCGACCGTCCCGCGGCAGACCCGGCCCTAGACCGTCTTCGCGACCGGCTTTTGAGTGCGGACCGGCAGGCAAGTATTTACCAATGGCTTCGATTGAAGCGGCCCCGGGATTTGTTGCACGCGCTCGGATCGGGAGAATTGCCCCTAACGCACGAATCGTTCGATGCGCTCCCTCAAGACGCTGCCGTCCGGCACATGCGCGCTCTTCTGGTCGACGTGGACGCACTCCCCCGGCGTGACGAACCCCTTGCGCAGTTCGAGATGTGGATCACGTCGAAGATCGCGTCCATTGACGACAAGACAGCACGGGATGCCGTGGACCGGTTCGCTCGATGGCACCACTTGAAACGGCTGCGCGCAGGGACGGAACGATGGGATAGCCAGCGAAGCGTGCATAACGCGAAGCAGGAGATCACGGTCGCAGTCGACTTCGTCGGGTGGATTTCTAGCCGGGGCATGCCCCTGGCTCAGTGCAGTCAGGCCGATGTCGACGAGTGGCTCGTTACCGGGGCCACCACACGATACACCGTTCGCCAGTTCCTGCTGTTCGCCTCACGCGCTCAAGACACGGTCCCTCTCGACGTCCCCCGCCGGCCTGCTCGAAGCACGCGCCGGATTAGTCAGGAAGAGCGCCTTGCCGCCATCGGCTCGTTCCTGCAAGATGAAACGGTCACCCCGGCCGATCGCGTGGCGATGTTACTTCTGCTCGTCTTCGCGCAACCCGTCGCGCGGATCGTCGAGTTCCCTCTGACAGTCATCCGAGAACTGGACGACTCGAGACTAGTTCTCGAGGTCGTCTCCGATCAGGTCCCCATCCCCGAACCGTTTGCAAGCCTTGTCCGCGATCACCTCGCGGCGCGATCACGAGATCGGACGGGGAACGTGGCTCGGAATCCGTTCCTGTTTCCCGGAACCCGTGCCGGCTCGCATGTGACGCAGAACCACCTCCGCACTGTCATCGCCGGCCTTGGCGTGAATGTTCTCGCGGCAAAGAACGGCGCTCTGGACGAGCTCGTCGCGGCGATGCCTGCTCCTATGGTCGCCGATGCGCTGGGGTTCAGTTACACCGCCCTTGGGCAGCACGAGCGCTACCGTGGCTCACAATACGAACGGTACGTCTCCGCGCGACAGGGCCTGGAGGCGCGGCGCCCGCGTCGGTGAACGGCGCCGAAGTCACGCGTTGATCGAGGCGCGGAGTTTCCGGGCGCGCCTGTCAAACGGCACCTTGCCTCCCTCGAGATGATGCAGCGCAAGCGTATTGACGTCGTGCCGTTCCAGCGATCCGCGAGCTTCGACCTCACCTCGCGTGGCCGTCGCTTTCATGGTCACCAGTTGCTCCGCGTCCGCGCTCACCACGAGTCCTGCGCTTCGGGTGGCGAACAAGTACTGGCGGGTGCCTCGGAGATCGCGGAGCCGATCGACAAGGTAGTCCTCAATCCATGGCGCGTGAAGGGCATCCTCGGGTTGGTCAACAAGAACGGGCGTGTCACCGTCAGCAAGGAGGATGACCAAGACCGCGGTGCATTTTTGGCCGTGGGAGAGGTGTTCGATTGGAACGTAGTCGTCGCCTTCGGGCTTCTTGAATTTAACGTCTAGCTTGTCGGGGAGATCGACGATCTGCATCGCCAGGAGCTCCGACCATAGCGCCTTGTCGGCGATATTAGTCTGCAGTCGGGCGATGTCGGTGGCGTTAACGCCGTCTGGGAGCGGCCCCAGCAGTGAATGGTCGCCGGACCAGATCGCCCGGGCGAGCGAATACGGGTGGATCTTCTCGGAGATGGTGTCGAGGACTGGCCCCTGGAGATGCGACCCGACCTTGATCTCTTCCAAGCGGGCGCGGTACTCGGTGCGATCGGATCCGTTCGGCACGTCCAGCTTGACGATCCCGGCGGTTTCCTTGTTCAGTACCTTGACGCGGCGGCGGCGCAGGTCACGTCGGTCATCACGGGCACCCTTTAGCTGCGTGAGGAGTCCTTCTCGCTCGACCAAGAGTCGGGTCAGTTCCGGTGCCGCGGAGTCGCTGAGGTCCTTGGCTGCGCTGTTCGCCAGCGTGAGCGCGGCCTGCACAGCCTGCAGCTCGGCCAAGAGGCTCGCCATGGTGCTTTGACCGGACTGTGCGAGCCGCTCCTGGAGCGTGTTCTCGAATGCGGCATAAGACCCGTCCAGTTCTTGCCGGACGGCGATGAGTTCGTCTAGCAGCGCCCTCCGCGCGGAGGCTGTATCACTCCTGGCGCGAGTGATCGTAGTTTCAAATGCGGCTTGTTTCTGAGTCAACCTTTGGAAGGCTGCTTCGTGACCGTCGATTCGTGCGGCGGGTACCACCGGTGGGTCCGGGAGTTGGAGACTCCAGCCGTCGATCTCCGTGCGAAACGCAGACAGGTCAGAGCGCTCGCTGGACCACTCTCGCTGCTCGTTGACAAGATCTTGATCGAAGAAACCGGAAAGTTCACTCTCGCGTGTAGTCAGGGTCGGGGCTGTCGACGACTTTTTGCCGAGGTCTTCGTATCGCTTCCGTGACTCGACGAGGTCCGTCGCGTTGGCGGCGAGGGCGGCCTCGGCAGCTTCGATTCGGCTGTCGATCTCGACGAGATCGATGTGCGCATCAACGAGTCCGACACGCCCCACGGGTTGGCGGGAGTACTCAAGGATCTCGCCCTGAGAGAAGGCGGCGACCGGCAGGATGAGAGCCGGGCCGCGTTCGATGGCAACCCACTCATCCCCCAGCCGTTGTGCGACTTCTGGCGCGGACGGCGGGGCGGTGAGCCGTCTACTGAACCGGTACGTCTCACCTCCCACGGACGCGGTCACATGCACCGTCGTTCCGACACCGAGAGCGAGCGAGAGGCGGAGGTCGACTTCTTCGCGGATGGCGGCAAACGCCGCGGCGTCCACCTGCTGGTCGACGGCGAAGCGGATGCTCTCAAGTACAAGGGACTTCCCGGCGCCCGTACCTCCGAGCAGACAGTTCAGGTCTGGGCTCAGGTCGATGATCGTACCGCCGAGAAAGCCGGCGGTGATCTCCACCCGCTCGATGGTCGGATGCGCCTCCGACGCGGTTGGGTCGACCGTACGGATTCGCAGTCCCGGGTCTTCGAGTGCGTAGCGGACGCCGAGGAGATCCGGGCGGGCCGCTTTGTACCAGGTGCGACGGAGCCCGATTCCCGAGAGCGCGTGGTGGCCCAGTTCGGCGCTGAAAGTGTCAGAGTGCCGCACCATTGCTGGCGTACGGCTGTCGCCGAGTTTGGCCTCGACCGTCGCCACGGTCTCGGCGCGAACGTATTCGAACCCGGCGATGTGGGGGTGCGCGAGGAGCTCATTCACATAGGTCTGTACCTGCTGGCGTAGCAGGCCGCGCTCTTTGTCAATGTGGGCCGCGATCGCGAGACCGTTCGCGGCCTCAATCTGCGTTGCGCACTCCCCCATCCCGTACGCCGCGGTCACGTTAGTTGCGCCGAAGTCGCCGCGGCTGATGCCGAGCTTGAGGAGAACGTCCTCAATCTGCTGAGCGGGGGTCCCCTCTTCCCAGATCCCGAGCAGGTGTCCCTCGCGAGTGCTGAGCTCAACCCCGGGGAGGACAACGAGAGGTGTGTCGCGCGCGGCATCGGACATGCGATCACACCACGCGGCGGTGTTGTGGTCTGTCACGGCGATCGCTGCGAGTCCCTGGTCGAGCGCCGCCTGAACGACATCTTCCGGAGTGCCGTAGTGCGCGTCGTCGGCGTCTTGCGAGCCAGGGGTGTGGACGTGCAGGTCGACAGCCCAGAATCGGGCCCAGCTCTCGTCGACGTGCTCCGTCATGATGTTCTCCCCCAGTTCGGTGCGCTTGAGTGCTCAAACCGCTTCTTTGTCCCCCTAAACGAGGACCTCCTAAGTAGAGCACGAACCTGGCGGGAACGACAAGTCCGAAACTACTGTCGGTGCTTCAACCGGATGGCTACTCGCCCGAGGAAATGGTCCTCCCTGATGACATGAACCATCTGCAAGGCGGAAGATGACACGACGATCAGATCGACGCCATGAGGTTCCCGCCTACCTACCTGCGCCGACGTTTGTGCCAATACTGGAGCACTCAGCGGTTTCGCCCTCGGCCTGAGCTTCGACGTCGATGCACATCTCGGATCCCTGCGGATTTCGAAAGATGTTGCGCACGGCGCAGGATCAGCTCGTTGCCCGCTTCGGACCTGGTTTCCTCGAGTCTCCTACTCGACCGGTCCCGAGAGATCAATAACTCAGGGGCACTCGCTCACTCGGCTGGCCAGCTAGAGAATGAGTCAGGTCGCCCGCCGAGTGTCTTATCCACCTGGCAAAGGACCTGTCCTCAAATTCGGAGGCGAACATATTAGTTGACAGCCCCGCCGGTGTTCCTCAATGCAACTGACTACGCGGCGGCGTGACCGCTACGCACCTTGGTGCTCGCATAGAGTGATTCACCCCTACTCTGCATCAAGAGAGCCCAGCGCTCAGGTCGTCTCGCCGAACTGCGCGTCGTCGATGCTCAATACTGACTCCGTCAGTGAACAGGTTGATGAGGACCAGTAGATACGCCTCGTACCATGCATCTGCGATCTGTTCAGCGCGGCGGATGCGCTGAAGATCCTGCTCGGCGAAGCTGATGAGCTCGGGATGTTCGTCTTCGTCGACCGGTTCGTACGTGGCAGCATCCAACCATCGACGTTCGTCTGCTTGCCAGATCAGGCCAACCCAGTCGTCTTCTTCGCCGGACAGGGGCTCAAAGTCGAACTGCCAGTTGTCAGCCCATGCCTTTCCAGTCGAGCAAGCGGCGTAGCCGTCGGGTTGCGGGGTCTCCTCCGGCACTGGTTCATGGGGGTACCGCATGACGGTGTTTCCGTCCGCTGCGTAGAACAGGACCTCACCGATGAGTAGGGCGTCGATAACCGAGTGACGTTTAGCTCCGCTCGCGAGGTCACTGCGGAACATCCACAGTGCCATGTCCGCTTGCTTCTGCCAGTCGTTCCATGCCTCCTCGGGCCCCGGCAGTGTCTCGCCGGGTGGCTCGATCGTCCACGTGGTTCGGTCTCCGAGGACCCACTGCAGAGTGGCTGGTTGAGTCGCATCGGGTTGAAACTGCAATGTGACTGGCCCGTTCTCCTCGCCGGCGGCGGTCAGGCGGGGAGCGTTGAAGTGACGGCGGACTGCAGAGTGGTCGACCTGATGCGATGGCCATTGATAGCGGATCTCTAGCACTACCGTGGCCACGCGAACCTCCCGCGACGTCGTACTGGTCGCTGACTCGGCGTGCCGTCTCTGTGGACGGGTACGGTAGTAGTGATCGCCGCCAGGGTCCCACGCCTTAGCGCTTTGCTAGACGCGGGTTTCGATCGTTCGATCAGAATTGGATGTAGCCGTTCCAAGCTGCCTCTGCCTTTGCTTCGTCATCACCGAAGATGTCAGGGTCAACTGGGAAGTGCTCGTTCCGGAAGTGGTCCAGCTCCAGCTGCGCACGATCTCGAAGTGTCGCTCGGTCCTCGTCAGGATGTCCCAGAGCAAGCATGGCGGTGCGCCGCTCGATGACGGCATCCCACAGTTGTCGTCGGCTGACTTCCGCGATCAGTTGCGAAGCAACGAGCATCGAGCTGAACTCAAGCGACCCAGCGAATCGGTCCATCAAGGTGACGAGGTCCCTGTCCTTCACCTCGGTGAACACCTTCGGCTGCTTGCGTTGCTCCTCCATCATCCAACGGATCTGTGCACGGGCGTCCGCGATTGGGTTGGATTCTTGCTCGTCGGTCATGTCTTCATCCTCACCGTGCGGAGGCTTCGTCGCGAGGCGAGTTTGGTGATCAGCGGGTGGGTGAGGTGAGCAGTGCCGCGACCGACTCGAGGGCACCGGGGACGAGGGAGAAGTAGGCCCAGGTGCCGCGCTTCTCGCGGTGCAGGATGCCGGCGTCGACGAGCACCTTGAGGTGGTGCGACACGGTCGGCTGAGACAGCCCGAGCGGTTCCTGCAGGTCGCACACGCACGCTTCCGCGCCCTCGTGCGCAGCGACCATCGAGATCAGCCGCAAGCGTGCGGGGTCAGCGATTGCCTTCAACGACTTCGCCAGGACCTCAGCCGACTCCTGCGTCATCGCTTCGGTTGTGACGGGCGAGCAGCATGCGGTGACGTCCTGGATGGGGAGCAGCTCGATCGTCGTCATCGCACCATCATCCCACGCGCTTCGATCTGCGTCTATATTTGCGCACATCGATATCGACGTGCTTCGATGTTCCTGCTCGACTTCCGTTCGATCTGTGAAGGACCGACTCCGATGACTCACCTTGTTGCCGTTGGGGGCAGTGACGTCGGTATCGCCGCGGCGCTGCGCGCCCGTGAGCTGGACCCGTCGACCGATGTGACCGTGGTCCTCGCCGACGAGTTCCCGAACTTCTCCATCTGCGGCATCCCCTACTGGGTCTCCGGCGACGTCGCCACGGAAGCGTCCCTCGCGCACCGCACCCGCGCCGACCTCGAAGCCGCCGGGATGACCGTCCGCTCCTCGACATGGGCCTCCGCCGTCGACGTCGACCGCCAGCTGCTCTCCGTCACCGGCCCGGCCGGCGATGAGCAGATCGCCTATGACGAGCTGCTGATCGGGACCGGCGCTGCGCCGGTCCGCCCGGCCGGGATTCCGTTCGGTGAGCCCGGCATCCACCTGCTGCACTCGATGACCGACGCCGAGCAGGTCGTCGCCGCTCTGGAGCTCCTGCCTTCCGGCAGCCGCGTCGCGGTCGTCGGCGCCGGCTACATCGGCCTCGAGATGACCGAGGGGCTCGTCGCCCGCGGGTTTGACACGACGCTGATCCAGCGCGGACCGGAAGTGCTCTCCACCCTCGACCCGGAACTCGGGTCCCTGGTCACCGAGGAGGTCCGTCGGCACGGCGCGACGGTACTGACCGGTGCGACCGTCACCGGAATCACGCCCGCTGGCGGCGGGCAGTGGAGCGTCGCGACTACCTCCACGTCTGGTGACGCCGCCGGAACGTTCGCGCTCGTGGTGGTCTGTGTCGGGGTGCGGCCGGTGACGGATCTCGCGGCCGCGGCAGGTGCGCAGCTCGGGCAGGCCGGCGCGATCGTCGTCGACGAGCAGATGCGCACCGGGGTGCCGCACGTGTGGGCGGCAGGTGACTGCGTCGTGACGCACCACCGGCTCCTCGGGATGACGTGGCTGCCGCTCGGCACGACCGCGCACAAGCAGGGACGCGTCGCGGGCGAGAACATGCTCGGCGGCAGCAAGGTCTTCGCCGGATCGGTGGGGACGCAGGTGGTGAAGGTGTTCGACCTCGTCGCCGCCCGCACCGGCCTCCGCCACCACGAAACCGCCCCGCTGGACGTGTCGCCGCTGACTCGTGTGACGGTCGCGGATGACCACAAGCGGTACTACCCGGGTGCGGTGCCGTTGACCATCAGCGTCACCGGCGACCACACGTCCGGACGGCTCCTCGGGGCGCAGATCGTCGGGGAACGCACCGCGGAGATCAGCAAGCGGATCGACACGTTCGCCACCGCCCTGCACGCCGGCCTGTCGGTCGACGACGTCATCGACCTGGACCTCAGCTACACGCCGCCGCTCGGGTCCCCGTGGGATGCCGTGCAGGTCGCCGCGCAGGGCTGGGAACGCACCGCCGCGGCAGCGAACCAGGCCGGGGTGAGCGCCTGATGGTGCTGGCGGTCGTCGCTGCGGCGATCTTCGTCGCGACGCTCGTGGTGGTGATCTGGCAGCCCAAGGGCTTCCCGATCGGCTACACCGCCCTCATCGGCGCGGTCATCGCTCTCGCGACCACGGTCGTGGGGCTCGGGGACGTGCCGACGGTGGTCGGGATCGTGTGGAACGCGACGTTGACGTTCGTCGCGGTGGTGCTGATCTCGTTGATCCTCGACGAGGCCGGGTTCTTTGAGTGGGCCGCGCTCCACGTGGCCAGGTGGGGTCGCGGGAACGGTCGGCTGCTGTTCGTGCTGATCGTCGGCCTCGGCGCGGTCATCGCGGCCGTGTTCGCCAACGACGGGGCTGCGCTGATTCTCACCCCGATCGTCGTCGGGATGCTCCGCGCCTTAAACATGCCGGCGAAGGCGGCGCTGGGGTTCATCCTCGCCACCGGGTTCATCGCCGACACCGGCAGCCTGCCGCTGGTGGTGTCGAACCTGGTCAACATTGTCTCCGCCGACTACTTCGGCATCGGGTTCGCCGAGTACGCCGCCGTCATGGTGCCCGTCGGCATCGTGTCCGTGCTGGCGTCCCTCGGGATGCTGCTGGCGTACTTCGGCAGGAGCATCCCGAAGCGGTACGACGTTCTCGCCCTCACCCGGCCCGCCGCCGCGGTGAAGGACCGAGCGACGTTCCGCGCCGGCTGGGTGGTCCTCGCCGTGCTGCTGGTCGGCTACTTCGCCGCCGACCCGCTCGGGGTGCCCCTCGCCGCGGTCGCTGGTGTCGGCGCGGTCGTGATCGTTCTCGTCGCTGCCCGGCAACCCGCATTCCTCTTCGCCTGTCAGGCGGCGTCCCCGGTCCTCGTCACGACCGGTGGCACCGTCACCGTGACCGCCACCGCCACCTCCGGCAGTGGTGGCGGGTCGGGGCGGGTGATTCCGGTGTGGAAGACGATCCGGGAGGCGCCGTGGCAGATCGTGCTGTTCTCGATCGGCATGTACCTCGTCGTGTACGGGCTGCAGAACCAGGGCCTCACCGACTCCCTCGCCCGCCTGTTCGACGTATTCGGGGACCACGGTGTCCTCGTCACCGCGCTCGGGGTCGGGTTCGTCATCGCGATCCTGGCGTCGCTGATGAACAACATGCCGACCGTCCTCATCGCCGCCCTCGCGATCGGCGGTGCCGGCGCGACCGGGCTGACGCACGAGGTGATGATCTACGCCAACGTCATCGGCTCCGACCTCGGCCCGAAGATCACCCCGATCGGGTCGCTGGCGACGCTGCTGTGGTTGCACGTGCTCGACCGGAAGGGCATCCACATCGGGTGGGGGCAGTACTTCCGCACCGGCATCGTCCTCACCGTCCCCGTCCTCGCCGTCACCCTGACAGCCCTCGCCGGCTGGCTCACCCTCATCCGATGACCACCCGAACCGAAAGCACCGCCATGACCACGACCCCCACGATCCTGTTCGTCTGCGTCCACAACGCCGGCCGCTCCCAGATGGCCGCCGGCTACGCCCAGGCCCTCGGCGGCGACCGCGTGCAGGTCCTCTCCGCCGGCTCCGCACCGAAGGACCAGATCAACCCCGTCGCGATCGAGGCGATGGCGGAAGACGGCATCGACATCGCCGCGAATCAGCCGAAGATCCTCACCACCGACGCCGTCCGCGAATCCGACGCGGTGATCACGATGGGCTGCGGCGACGCGTGCCCGATCTTCCCCGGCAAGCGGTACGAGGACTGGGACCTCACCGACCCCGCCGGGAAGGGCATCGACGCCGTCCGCCCGATCCGCGACGAGATCAAGACCCGCGTGCAGGCACTCCTGGCCGAGCTGCTGCCCACCGAAGCATCCGCCTAACCACCGGAAGGACCACGACCATGACCCTCACACTCACCGTTCCGCCCCGGGCCGACGCGGACCGCCTGACCGGGCTGCCCGTCGCCGTCATCGGCGCCGGCCCCGTCGGGCTCGCAGCGGCCGCGCACCTCCTCGAGCAGGGCCTCCCCGTCGTCGTCTACGAAGCCGGCGACCAGGTCGGCACGTCCGTCCGGGCATGGGGGCACACACGGCTGTTCTCCCCGTGGCGATACGTCATCGACGACGCCGCCCGCCGGCTCCTCGAACCCACCGGCTGGACCGAGCCCCGCCGGTCGTCGCTGCCGACCGGGCACGACCTCGTCGCCCAGTACCTCGACCCCCTCGCCCAGACGCCCGAGCTGGCACCGGTGATCCGGTACGGGGTCCGCGTCGACGCCGTGTCCCGGCTGGGCATGGACCGCACCCGCTCCACCGGCCGCGCCGACACCCCGTTCCTCCTCCGCCTCCACGCCGCCAACGGCGTCGAGGACGTCACCGCCCGCGCCGTCGTCGACACGTCCGGCACGTACACGTCCCCGAACCCGCTCACCGCCGCCGGCCTCGCCCCCGCAGCGGACCTCGGCGACCGCATCGTGCACGCCCTCCCCGACGTGCTCGGCGCGGACCGGGCACGATTCGCCGGGAAGCGGGTCCTCGTCGTCGGCGCCGGCCACTCCGCCGCGAACACGCTCATCAAGCTCGCCGCCCTCGCCAAGGACGAGCCCGGTACGGCCCTGCTGTGGGCGATCCGAAACGCGGGCACCGCCCGGCTCGGCGCTGACGCTGCCGATGGGCTTGCCGCCCGCGGGCAGCTCGGCTCCAATGTGCACGGCCTCGTCGAGTCCGGGCAGGTCGAGCAGCTTGCCTCGTTCGAGATCGACGACGTCCGCCCGAACGGCGACCAGGTCGCCGTCACCGGCCGCCGTGAGCCTTTCACCGTCACGGTGGACGTTGTGGTGAACGCGACCGGGTTCCGGCCTGACCTCGACATACTCCGCGAGATCCGCTTGGGCCTGGACGACATTGTCGAAGCGCCGCGGGCGCTCGCGCCGCTGATCGACCCGAACCTGCACTCCTGCGGCTCCGTCCCCCCGCACGGTGTCGCGGAGCTGGCGCACCCGGAACCGAACTTCTTCATCGCCGGGATGAAGTCCTACGGCCGCGCCCCCACGTTCCTGCTCCTCACCGGCTACGAGCAGGTCCGCTCCATCGCCGCGGAACTCGCCGGCGATCATCAGGCCGCCCGCGACGTGCAGCTCGTACTCCCCGAGACCGGCGTTTGCACCACCGATGTTGGCGGCTCATCCTCCTGCGGCGTTCCCGCCACGAACGAAGCGGCCGAGGGGTCGTCCTGCTGCGTTGCACCCGCCCCGGCCGCTCCGCCCGCCAGCAGCTCCTGCTGCACGAACTGAACCGGACCCCACATGACCACCAAGCCCACCGTGCTGTTCATCTGCAAGCACAACGCCGGCCGCTCCCAACTCGGCGCAGCCCTCCTCGAACTCGCCGCCGACGACCGCTACACCGCCACCTCCGCCGGGATCGCTCCCGCCGACGAGGTGAACCCGTCGATCGCCGCGACCGTCGCGGAACTCGGCCTCGACATCAGCGACCGCACCCCGCGGAAGGTCACCCCCGAATTGCTGGATCAGGCCGATGTGGTTGTGCTGATGAAGCCCGGCCTCGACCTTCCCGCGACGCCCCGCGGGAAGGTGTTGCAGTGGTCGTTCCCGGACCCCGACTCCTGGTCCCTCGACGACGTCCGCCCCATGCGCGACGCCGTCGCCGCCCGCATCCAGGACGAGCTCCTGCACCCATGACCGACCCCACGGTCCTCGTGCGGCCGATGACCGCCGCGGACTGGACCGCCGTGGAAGCGATCTACCGGGGGGGCATCGCTACCGGGAACGCGACGTTCGAGGCGGCACCGCCGACGTGGGAAGCATTCGACGGCGGGAAGCTGCCGGAGCACCGGTTCGTCGCAGCCGACGGTGACGCGGTTCTCGGCTGGGTGGCGGTCTCTCTGACCTCCACCCGGCCGGTGTACCGGGGCGTCGTCGAGCACTCCGTCTACGTCGCCGCCGCAGCGCGTGGCCGCGGCGTCGGACATGTGCTCCTCGACGCCCTGATCGCGTCGACCGAAGCCGCCGGCATCTGGACCATCCAGTCCGGGATCTTCCCCGAGAACACCGCATCCCGCGCCCTCCACGCCCGCCACGGCTTCCGCGAACTCGGCACCCGAGAACGCATCGGCCTCATGACGTTCGGGCCGTGGGTCGGACAGTGGCGCGACAACGTCCTCGTCGAACGCCGAAGCCCGCACGTCGGCTCCTGAGCGGGATCGGCACGCCCCGATCCGCATGCTTGCAGGTACGTTCCAAAACCCGCTATGCTCTGGCACGCGTCATTAGTGCGCGCAAAAAGCCAGTCCATCGGACTGGCTTTCGTCATGTCCGGCCCGAACCGTAGGCTGGAACCGCTCGAGACGACTCTGCCCTCAGCGCAGCACCCGAGCACCACGAACAGGCCGGTCCCGTCAGGGCCGGCCTTTTCCATGCCCTCAACGCGGGAGCACGCAGCAAGCCGCTCGCTCCACGCATAGGGGTACTACGCGCCCCCATCGGGCGCTCGCGTCGATTTCCGGCGCTCTAGACCCCCGCCCACGACGGGCGGGCTGGCCATACGGCCAAACCCGAAGGAGGCAACATGCCCATCACCGACACCACGGTGGACATGCTGACGGCCTTCGGCGGCTCCATCCTGACCGGCGTCATCACGGTCGCCCTCGCCGTGCTCGGCTTCCTCCTGCGCAAGCAGGTCGTGGAGCTGGTCAAGCACATCGTGGACGTCGTCGACGACCGCACGCTGGCCAAGGACCCCGAGCGGGCACGCATCGTCGCGGAACTGCGACGAGCCCGCCTCGGGAAGAAGTAGCCGCCGAAAAAACGCCAACCCTCATTCGGGAAGGAGAGCTCTGCCCGCAAGCGTCTCGATTGGGGTGCCCTAAATGAGAATCAGCCGACTGGTCGACGTCCCGATAGGCGATGCCTTAGTGAGGCATCTCCCGCTTGCCCAGCGATGCCAGGAACATCGCCATCCGATCGAGCGCGTCACTGATGACGGGTCGGTCGCGCCCGGCGATGAAGTCGTGGTCCGCGCCGGGGTACTCGTGGTGTTCCACACGTGTCCCAGCGGCGCGGAGCGTGGCGGCGAGTGCTGCGCCTTCTGGTGCGAGGGTGTCGTTCGAGCCGGTGAGGATCAGCGTCGGCGGCAGCACCCCGGCCAGGTTGTCGTCGAACCCCGGCGATGCGAGCGATTCGCGACGCCTTGCGATGTCGGGGAAGTACGCCCATCCCACGAACCGCTGCACGAGCGGGCTGATCGCCGGGCGTCGGATGCTCGAGGTGCGGTCCGTGCGGGTGACGTCGACGACCGGCACGACGAGCGCGACCGCCTGCGGTCCAGGCAGGCCTGCGACGTGGAGTTGCTGGCAGACGTTGATAGCGAGCTTCGCTCCCGCGCTGACCCCGGAGAGCGCGAGGGCAGCACCGTCCCAGTCGTGATCACCCACAGTCTGGACCCACCGGGCGACGTCGAGCATCTGCTCCTCGGCGACCGGGTACTGCACCCGAGGTGCCGTGTCGTAGTCGGGCAGGACCACGGTCACACCGGACTCGACGGCGAGGTGTCGGGCGATGTGCAGATCCTGCGCCGGGTGCCGGTTCACGAACCCGCCCCCGTGCATGTGCATCACCACCGGTGCGCCCGTCGGCCCTGACACCGGGCGCTGCACGAGGACCCGCACGGATCCGTGCCGGGTGGGAACGTGCTCCGTCGTCGGTGCCGGAAGATGCTCGCTTCCAGGGGTCAGGCCGGTCGGCGCTTTGGCCTTGATCCGGGATCCGAGCTGCGCGAGTGACCAGAACAGCGGCTGGAAGGTGCGATCGACCACGCCTCACCGTAGCGACCACCCGTGAACACCAACCTGCAGCCCAAGAGACCGGGAGATCATCTGTGCGTCACTTGGGGTTGGTAGAACCAGCGGATGAACGGCTACAGCGTCGACTTCCTGAGCACCACCCTCCCGCTCCCGACCCTGCGCACCGCCCGGCCGACGGTCGTGCTGCCGTACACGCACTTCACCGTGCTGTTCGAGCCCACCCGGAAACTCGCCGCCGCCACCGCCGTAAACATCGACGGCGGCGCACTGGTCGACCTGGGCCGCTCCGACGACTGGCACCTCGACGCCCGCGTACCGGCAGCCGACCAGGCCGGACCCGACGTGTACGCGCGCAACGACCTCGACCGTGGCCACCTCGTCCGCCGCCGCGACCCGGTGTGGGGTCCCGACGCCGCCCGCGCGAACGAGGACACGTTCGTCTACACCAACGCCGCTCCGCAGGCGGCTGCTTTCAACCAGGGCGAGAACCTCTGGGCCGGGGTCGAGGACCACGTCCTCGAATACGCCCGCGTCAACGCGCTCCGCCTGTCGGTGTTCACCGGGCCGGTGTTCGCTGACGATGATCCGCTGTATCGGGGCGTGCGGATCCCGCGGCTGTTCTGGAAGATCGCCGCGTGGGTCACCGGTGAGGACGAACAGCTCGCCTCCGCAGGGTTCGTCCTCGACCAGACTCCCTCCCTCGACCAGATCGACCTGGAAACCCTGACCGCGACCGACGTCCCCCCGCTTGGACCGTTCCGCACCTTCCAGGTCCCGGTAGAGCACATCGCCGCCCTGACCGGCCTGGCGCTGGGTCCGTTGGTGGTCGCGGACCGGGTGCCGGCGCTCCGGACGATCAATGCGGGCGGACGAGCGGAGTGGCGGGAGTTGACCACGCTCGACGACGCCGTGCTCTGACCGGCCGGCGGCGCTGCGTACGCTTGCGGCGTGGTTGATCCCTCCCCCGACGAGACACGGCAGCTCGAGGAACTGCGAGCACGGTTGCGGCGCGAGTACCCGGACCGGGCAGCCAGCGACGTTGATGCCGCCGTCGATCAGGGCGTTGCCGAGCTCGCTGACGCGAAGATCCGCAATTTCGTGCCCGTCCTCGTCGAACGGTCAGCCCGCCGCCACCTCGACGAATGATGCGGGCCGGTGCGGCCACTAGCGTCGAACCCATAACGATGACGCGTGGGGCCACCAAACCGGACAGCAGGGGCAGGACCGGTTTCGACCGGGGATCGGTCCCGGCGGCCACGGGTGTTTCGGTAACGGGCGAGCCGTATGCTCCGCGGCATGCGCCGTGAATTCGACTCCCTCGGCCTCCCCCGACCAGAAGGGGCAGGCCGCTTGAAGGTGCGAGCTGCACTCGTGCGCGGAGTGGGCCTGTTCCTCGTGCTGCTCGGCACCGGCCTGTTCGCTGGCACCGCGGCGACTGACCAACCGATACCGGTGTGGATCGTCATCGTCTTGATCGCAGTCGGCGTCGGCTGCTGGGTCGTGGAAGGGGTCTTGAAAGCACGAAGCACGAAGCGCAACGACTCGTCTCGATAGCCGATCGATCACTGAACCTGACTCTTGCGAGGATGAGGGGGTGCGCACTTCTCCGTGGCCCGCTCAGAGCGGGACTCTCCTCCTCCGCGATCCTCGGCCCGAGGATGCAGACCAGCTCGTCGCGCTGCGGAACAACCCGGTCGTCAACCGGTTCATGCTCCGCACCCACGTCGATCCGGACGCTTACGCCCGAGAGTGGGCAAGCATCCCCGACAGCGACACCGACTTTTCGTGCATCGCGGAGCTGGACGGCCAGCTCGCCGGCCTGGGGTTCCTCGACGTTGTCGACGGCCTCGGACAACCAGGGATGCCCGAAGGCACGCAAGGCGTCATCGGCTACATGCTGCAACCCGACCTGGCCGGACGAGGACTGGGAACCGACCTGGCACACGGGCTCCTGACCGCAGCGTTCGACGCACTCCGGCTTCGACGCGTCACCGCGAGCTGCAATGCCGACAACGTCGCCTCAGCCCGCGTCCTCGAGAAGAACGGCATGCGACGCGAGCAGCACGGCATCGAAGACTCCTGGCACGCCGACCTGGGCTGGGTCGACGGCTACCAGTACGCCATGCTCGACCGCGAGTGGACCGCTGCTCGAACCGTCCGATAGCCGATCTTGGGTTCAGCTGGTCGTTGCAACACCACCGTGAATCGGAGTGTTGCAGATGGGATCGAGGCTGGAGCAACGTGCCCGGGAGGCGCGGTTCTGGGAGCTACTCGGACAGGGCATGAGCAGGCCTGCTGCTTGCGATGCTGTCGGCGTGCATCCGCGTCAGGGCTACCGATGGTTCAAGGCCGCTCGAGGGAAGAACCCGTTCGAGCGCGCGTCTCGTTCGGGCCGGTACTTGAGCGAGGAGGACCGGCTCAGGATCGCTGACCTTCGCCTCGGTGGCGCAGGGGTCCGCCGGATCGCGGCTGAGCTGGGTCGGGCGCCGTCGACCATCAGCAGGGAGCTCACCCGGAACAGCTCAAGGGGCGGCGCTTACCGTCCCTACGCCGCCCAACAGCGGTGCCGGGAGCGAGCACGGCGCCCGAAGCCCCGGAAGCTCGACCAGGTCGAGCTCGCCCTGCAGGTCGAGCTGCGGTTGGTGAGGAACTGGTCCCCGGAGCAGATCCGTGATGACCTGGCCAGGACGTTCCCCGACCGGCCGGAGATGCACGTGTCCCACGAGACGATCTACCAATCCCTGTTCGCCCAGGGCCGCGGCCACCTGCGCGCCGACCTGCACAAACACCTCCGCACCGGCCGCGCCATCCGCCGACACCGGGGCGAGCCGCGGCGGGCGTCGTGGTCGAAGATCCGCGACATGGTCCTGATCAGCGAACGCCCCGCCGAAGCCGACGACCGGGCCATCCCCGGCCAATGGGAGGGCGACTTGATTGTCGGGATCAACGCCAGGAGCGCGATCGGCACGCTGGTCGAACGCACCACCTGGTACGTGATGCTGCTGCACCTGCCGAACGGGCACAGCGCCGACGCCGTCCGCGACGCGATGATCCCCACCATCCAAACCCTGCCCGAGCATCTGCGTCGGTCATTGACCTGGGATCAGGGCACGGAGCTTGCCCGGCACAAGGACATCACTCTCGCCACGGACTTGGCGATCTACTTCTGCGACCCCCACAAGCCCTGGCAGCGCGGCTCGAACGAGAACACCAACGGTCTACTCCGGCAGTACTTCCCGAAGTCCACCGACCTCAGCGTCCACAGCCCAGAACGACTCCTCGAAGTCGCCGACGAACTCAACGGACGACCCCGCAAGACCCTCGACCACCGCACGCCAGCCGAGGCATTTGAACAGCTACTGTCGGACCCGACACAACCACCCGTTGCAACGACCCCTTGAAACCGCCGATGGTTGACCGGACGTTTGGGCGCCTACCGGTCGCGGAGGATGCCGAGGAACTCGTCGGCCATGCCGAGGTGCTGTTCGAGCTTGGCGCGGCGTTCTTCGGTGTCGCGGATGTACACGTCGAGCTGCCCGCGAAGCCGGGCACGGTCGTCGTTGTCGGCGGCTTCGAGGGCGTCGACGACGGCGAGGAGTTCGGCCATCTGCTCGAGGGTGAAGCCGAGTGGCTTCATCCGGCGGATGATGAGGAGCCGGGTGAGGTCGGTGTCGGTGTAGAGCCGGAATCCGCCTTCGGTGCGGCCTGACGGGTGCAGCAGGCCGACCTCGTCGTAGTGACGGATGGTGCGGTTCGACAGGCCGGTGCGGTCGGCGAGCTCGCCGATGTGCATCGTCGTCGGTGCCGCGTCGTCCGTCATCCCGAGTGCCCTCTCGTAGTGCTGCTGCGTCGTGGCGAGCGTAGCGCCGTCCGGTCAGCGCTCCCTGCATTTGAACCACCCAACCTTTCCGTTACGGTAGGGTTTGGTGGGTTCCTAGTGAAAGCGAGCGTGGCATCACGTCCTCCCCGAACACCGCCGAGATCACCCTCCCGACCACCGACGCCGCCCCGCCGGCGGACCTGACCCCCACTCCGACCGGGTCAACCTCGACGCGGGTGCGTGGGTGGCTGCCGTGGGTGGCGGTGATCGCTGCTGGCGGCGTCCTGTCGGTGATGAGCGCACCAGGGCAGACGGCCGGGCTGTCGGTGTTCACGGACCCGCTGATCCGGGAACTCGGGATATCCCGCACCGAGGTGTCGACGAGCTACCTCATCGGCACCCTGCTCGGTGCGTGCGTCCTGCCGCTGACAGGTCGGGCGCTGGACCGGTGGGGCGTCCGACGGATGACGATCATCATCGGGATCGCGTTCGCGGTGTTCCTCGCCGCACTGAGCTTCGTCGCCGGGATCGTCGGCCTGACGGCCGGGTTCGTCGGCGTGCGGATGGTCGGACAGGGCGCGCTCTCCCTCGCCGCGACGACGCTCGTCGCCCGCAGCATCACCAACCGGCGAGGGTTGGCGCTCGGCATCGCATCCGGCATCGGCTCGGGAGGGATCTCCCTGGTGCCGGTGTTCGTGGAGACCCTGATCGCCGGTACGGACATTCATGTCGCGTGGCGGGTCGAGGCGGTCGTCGTCGCTGCCGTCGTGGTCCCGATCGGATTCCTCCTGCCTCGCCGCACCGCCACGACCGCGCAGAGTGGAACCTCCGCGAGTGCGGCCGGTGACGGGCCGGTGTGGACGCTTCGAGAAGCGGCGTCGACCGGCATGTTCTGGATCATCGCTGCAGGACTCGCGGTCTCCGGGATGCTCAGCACCGCGCTGGCGTTCCACCAGGTCGCCGTCCTCGGCGAGCAAGGACTCACCCCGGCGGAAGCGGCTGCGAACTTCCTCCCGCAGACCGTCACCGGGATCGCCGCGACCCTTATCACCGGAGCCCTGTCGGACCGGATTCCACCGAAGTACGGCGTCACGATCGCGATGACGACCCTCACCGGCGCACTGCTCCTGCTGCCGGTCGTGCACCCGGGGTGGACCGCCATCCTCTACGGGCTCGTCCTCGGCGCCGCCGGTGGAGCCCTCCGCGGCATCGAGGCTGCGGCGTACGTCCGCTACTACGGGACGGCGAACATCGGCGTCATCCGTGGCGTCGCGACCGGCACAAACCTCGCCTCGACAGCGTTCGGGCCGCTGCTCCTCGCGCTCGGCCACGACGTCGCCGGCAACTACATAACCCCGGTGCTGCTCTTCGCAGTGCTGCCGGCCGTCGTCGCGGTGGTGTCCGTGTTCGCCCGGGCACCACGACACCCATCCCTCCGGCACTGAGCCCGGCAGGGCCTGTCACTGCCGTGATGCAGCGAGTCAGTGGGCGCGGAGTTCCTCGAGGAACTCGTCGACCATCCCGAGCTGCTGCCCGAGAGCGTCCCGGCGGGTCTCGGCGTCGCGGATGAACGCGGCCACCCGGGCCCGGACCGCCGTCAGGTCGACGTCAGGCTGGGCTTCGTCGAGCATCTTCACCGCGTCGACGAGGATAGCCGCCTCCCCGAGGCTGAACCCGAGGGGCTTCATCCGCCGCACCATCAGCAGCCGGGCGACGTCGTCCTCCGAGTACAACCGGAACCCGCCATCGGTCCGCCCGGACGGGTGCAGCACCTCCGCGGCGTCGTAGTCCCGGATCGTCTTCACGCTCAACCCGGTCCGCTCGGCGACCTCACCGATGTGCATCAGGTACCCGTTCGACATCGTCACGTTGTCCTCCTCCACTTGCGCGGCAACCCTTCCGTTGCGTTAGAGTCGAACCATACCAACCCTCCCGTCGCGGAAAGGTTGGAGTGTGCCGGACGCGTTGCCGCCGCCGGCCGTGCGCGATGACGCGCCCCACGACAGCTCTCGCGGGCGCAGCGCCCGCACCCCCCCCCATCCGAAGGAGAACCGTGACGACCGTCACGCAGTCCGTGCCCGTCCAGGCGCACCACAGTCCCACCGTCCTGTCCGCACTGCGGAACCCGAAGATCCTGCTCCGCGAGGTCCTCGCCGGCCTCGTCGTCGCCCTCGCCCTGATCCCCGAGGCGATCTCGTTCTCGATCATCGCCGGCGTCGACCCCCGCGTCGGGCTGTTCTCGGCGTTCGTGATGGCCGTCGTCATCTCGTTCGTCGGCGGCCGCGCAGCAATGATCACCGGTGCCACCGGCGCGATCGCCCTCGTCGTCGCCCCCGTGATGAAGGAGCACGGCCTCGACTACCTGATCGCGACCGTCCTCCTCGGCGGGATCTTCCAGCTGATCCTCGGCGGACTGGGTGCGGCGAAGCTGATGCGGTTCGTGCCCCGGTCCGTGATGGTCGG
Organism: Curtobacterium luteum; assembly: GCF_001475545.1. Taxonomy (GTDB): domain Bacteria; phylum Actinomycetota; class Actinomycetes; order Actinomycetales; family Microbacteriaceae; genus Curtobacterium; species Curtobacterium luteum_A. Next base: position 29,588 of record NZ_LDQC01000009.1, read on the forward strand.
GTTCGTCAACGCGCTCGCGATCCTGATCTTCACCGCGCAGCTGCCGAACATCATCGGCGTCTCCTGGCTGGTCTGGCCGATCGCCGCCGCCGGCATCGCGATCATCGTCCTCCTGCCCCGCCTCACCAAGGCGATCCCCGCACCCCTGGTCGCGATCGTCGTCCTGACCCTGGTCACCGTGTTCGCGTCGATCGCGATCCCGACCGTCGGCGACGAGGGCAAGCTGCCCGACAGCCTCCCGACGCTCTTCATCCCGAACGTCCCGGTGAACCTCGAGACACTCACGATCATCGCCCCCTACGCCCTTGCGATGGCGCTCGTCGGGCTGCTCGAGTCGCTGATGACCGCCAAGCTCGTCGACGAGGTCACCGACACCGGCTCCCGAAAGACCCGCGAAGCCCTCGGCCAGGGCGTCGCGAACATCGCCTCCGGCCTCTTCGGCGGCATGGGCGGCTGCGCGATGATCGGCCAGACGATGATCAACGTCAAGGCCTCCGGCGCTCGCACCCGCATCTCCACGTTCCTGTCCGGCGTGTTCCTGCTGATCCTCGTGGTCGGGCTCGGTGACATCGTCGCGATCATCCCGATGGCAGCCCTCGTCGCCGTCATGGTCATGGTCTCCGTCGGCACCTTCGACTGGCACAGCATCAAGCCCTCCACCCTCAAGCGGATGCCCATCGGCGAGACCATCGTCATGGTCCTCACCGTCGTGATCGTCGTCGCCACCGACAACCTCGCCATCGGCGTCATCATCGGTGTCATCGCCGCGATGATCGTCTTCGCCCGCCGCGTCTCCCACTTCACCAACGTGAAACGCTCCATCGAGACCCTGCCGAACGGTGAGCAGCACGCGCTCTACACCGTCGAGGGTGAGCTGTTCTTCGCCTCGAGCAACGACCTCACCACCCAGTTCGACTACTCGGACGACCCGGACCTCGTGGTCATCGACATGACGAAGTCGCACGTGTGGGACGCCTCCACCGTCGCAGCGCTCGACGGCATCGAGACGAAGTACCACCAGCACGGCAAGCGGGTCGAGATCCGCGGCATGAACGACGCCAGCCAGGCCTTCCACGGCCGCCTCGCCGGCAACCTCGGCACAGGTCACTGAAGCCCTCCCACCTCCGCCCGGCCCCAGCCTGGGGCACCGAGTGAACGGGCGGAGCAGCGAGGCCGGTTCCTGATTCACCGGCCTCAGGTGGGCACCGTCACGTCATCCAGGAACGGTGCCCACCCCTCAGAACCACCGAGGAGCAAGCCGTGACCAAAGCACCCACCATCCACGACGTCGCCGCCGCCGCACACGTGTCCCACCAGACCGTCTCCCGCGTCCTCAACGGCGCCACCAACGTCCGCCCCACCACAAGGGCCCGCGTCGAACACGCCATCCACGCACTCGAATACGTCCGCGACGACCAAGCCGCAGCACTCGCCCGACGTCCCAGGCGACAAAGCGACAGCTAACCGATCGTCCTGCCTTGCTGCGACGTCGCCCAACAGTTGATGGCGAACGGGACTCCTCTTCCCCTTGCAAGGCACTCACCGATCGAGAACTATATGTAGTGGCTTACGGCGTGTCCGACTACTACATATGGTGGCACGCGCGACACTTGTGGCGTCGATGACGGTGGAAGGTCCGCCCTCTCACGGCGGGAAGGAGCGCGGAGTCATGGCCAAGGCCGGCAAGAGCAGCGGATCGTCGCGGAGCTCGATCACGGGCAAGTTCGTGACGTCGAAGTACGCGAAGTCGCACCCGAACACGACGCAGACCTCGCACAAGAAGAGCAAGTAGCAAGCGCCGTTATGCGGTGACTCACTGGCGGGATCCTGTCATCGGGATCTCGCCAGTGCTCTGTTCGCCGACGCTTCTTCGGGTGGGATCGGCGCCCCTCCCCCTGCCAGGCGACCGTCCGGCAATTAGGTCGCTTCCCCTTGGGCCCAGGACGACCGGACACCGAGCCTGGCGGCAATCTCGTTTAACTCGTCCTCGTGAGCTCGATCAACGAGAGCGCAGTCCCAGGCGATGAGAGCTTGAAGAAGCGAATTCGTCGCGACCTCGAGGAGAACTGACGCCATGGGGTGGGACGCGGATGGCCGGAACGCGACACCCACTGCTGTGTCCGCCGGACCTGTGTACCGTTCTGCGACTTCCGCCCCGGCGTGCGACAGCCACGTCACGAATCGGTAGAGCTGATAGAGCTGCCCCATTCCATCAAGCGACGCGATGCGCTGCTCGATGATCTCGTACTGCCGGCTTCTGCCGAGATCGTCGATCATGGCGGTGAGCTCGGCAAGCCGGGCGAGAGACTGCTCATTCGTCGGATCGTCCTGCAGCAGAGCATTCAGCGCTTTCCGCCGTTGATCGGCCCCACCCGCGAGGAAGTGCCGCCATCCGTCGGGAGTCACGAGAACCCAGCCAGCCGTAACCGCATCCTCGATGAGGACACGGATCACCGGTGCCGCCGGAAGTGGCAACGAGCTCTCATACAGGGCGAGAACGGCTCGAGCGCAGTCCACAGCGTGCGCAACCAGCCCGCGAATGATGATCGGCACGGAGTGGTGAGAATCCGCTTTCACCTGGAAACTTCGAACGTCGCGGTCGGCGTCCCACATCGCGATGAGGTCGCGCAGCTCCGCACGGTAGGCAATCACCGGTCCTTGAGGCGCCATGGGCAGACCTTACGGGAGTCAGCTGCCCTCCCGTACAGCCCGTCTCGGTAGCCGATCGCCTTCCGGACGCGTTCGACGATGTTAGGTGCATACTGGTGGTGTCTTCGGACCCGGTAGTGGGGCTTGCCGGACCCAACCTCGACAGTCGTCGACAACAGTCCCTATCTCAGCTGGTCGCGCTTCCGCGCGCCTGAGGTAGGGAGACGCGATGATCATTAAAGGACCCGACACGCCGTCGATCATCATCGGCGTGCAGGCCGGGCAGGCGCGCGACGTCCTGGACGTCGCAGCCGCCCTAGCGAAGCGGCTAGGTGCTGGCATGGTCTGCGTGACCGCGGACCCGTCACTCCTTTCGACGGGAAGCCGCACTGACGGTTCGGCAATCATCGAGCCGATCGACCCTGATACCGCCGACACCAGCCCGCGTGAGCTGCCGGAGGCGGACCGGGCACTGGTCGAGGAGATCGCCGCCGGGCACGGCGTCCCCGTGGAGGTGCGCACGCTCGTCGGTGACCCGGCGCGCGCGTTGGCGGCCGCCGCGGATGAGCGGGACGCGGTGATGATCGTCGTCGGCACCCGGACGGGGCGGCGTCGGACGGCGGAGTTCTTCAACGGATCTGTCGCGGCACGGCTGACGCATCAGCAGCACCGGCCCGTGCTGGTCGTCCCGACCAACCCGGTGGGCTTCGATGACCCGTTGCCGTGGGATGCGTGATGGGCGGCCAACTAGTGCTGCCCCGCCACGGGGAGAGCACCGCGAACGCTGCCGGCACCTTCACCGGACTGCTCAACGCGCTCCTCACCGACCGTGGCGAGCACCAGGCACGCGCCGCCGGCCGGCTGCTCCGGGCGCACGGCATCGTCCCGAACTGGATCATCACCTCGACGCTGCACCGGGCTCGGCGCACCGCCGAGCTGGTCAGCGAGGTACTCGGCCGGGAAGCGCCGACGGATGCGTGGTGGGAGCTGAACGAACGCAACTACGGCGCACTGACTGGCGCCACGAAGACCACCGCTCGTGCGCAGCTCGGTGATGCCGCGTACATGCGGCTGCGTCGATCGGTGGACGGCCGTCCCGCGCCGATGCCACTGCACACCTGGTGGACGCTCCGGACGAGCCCCACACTGCGGCACGCGCCCACCGCCGCCATCCGGCGAACCGAAACGCTCCGGGACGTCATCGACCGCACCGGGCCTGTTCTTGTGGCTCGGGTCTTGCCTGCCGTGCGGGCAGGGGCGACGGTCCTCGTCGTCGCGCACGGGAACTCCCTGCGCGCGGTGTGCACCCACATTGACCACCTCTCCGACGCGGAAGTCGCGGACCTGAACCTGCCGACCGGGCAGCCGCTGCGCTACCGCATCACCCCGACCGGCGCGCTCGCGCCGCGTGGCGGGGAGTACCTGGACCCGGAAGCACTCGATGCCGCGGCGCTGGTCGCGGCAGAAGGCGGAACATGACCACCCGAACGGACACCCCGATGCCCGATGATCAGCTCCCACCCGACCCCGACGTCGACGCCAACGACCCGACACCGGTGGCACGTCCCGTGCACCTGCGGTGGCGGTTCCTCGGCCTCGTCGCCCTCGGCGGCGCAGCCGGGACCGCGCTGCGCGACGTCATCAACACGCTCCTGCCCGCACACGGTGGGGTGAGCTGGTCGATCTTCTGGGTCAACATCGTCGGCGCGTTCCTGCTTGGCCTGCTCCTGGAAGCCCTCGCGCATCGCGGCCCCGACGAGGGCCGGCGCCGCGCCCTCAGGCTGCTGCTCGGCACCGGTGTTCTCGGCGGGTTCACCACCTACAGCACCCTCGCCGAGTCCACCGCCGCACTGTTCATCGACGGCCGAGGGCTCGCCGGCACCGGCTACGCCCTCCTGACCGTCCTTGCCGGAGCGATCGCGACCGCGATCGGGTTGCGGGTCGCCGGCTGGGTCCGACCAAACGGAGCACGCGCATGAACGCCCTGATGCTCCTCGCCGTGGCAGCCGGCGGCGGTGTCGGCGCTGCCGGCCGGTTCCTCCTCGACGGGCTGATCAACACGGGCCGACAGTTCCGGCTCCCCGTCGGGACGTTGACGATCAACATCACCGGGTCGCTGCTGCTCGGGATCATCGTCGGTGCTGCCACGCACCTCGGCGTGCTCCCCGTCGCGGTCCTCGGCACCGGGGTGATGGGCGGCTACACCACGTTCAGCACCGCCAGCGTCGAAACCGTCCGCCTCGCCCGCGGCGGCCGCATCAACGCCGCCGCCGTCAACGGGCTCGGCATGCTCGTCGTCTCCGTCGCCGCAGCAGCCGCCGGCATCATCCTCGGCGGTGCCCTATGACCACCCCCCACCCGTCCTCTTCCACGTCCGGATCGGAGCAGCGCATGCAGTTCGACGTCACGATCGAGATCCCCCGCGGCAGCGGCAACAAGTACGAAGTCGACCACACCACCGGCAGGATCCGCCTCGACCGGGCCGTGTTCACCAGCATGGTGTTCCCTCAGGAATACGGCTCCATCGACCACACCCTCGGCGACGACGGCGACCCCCTCGACGCGCTCGTACTGCTGCCCCGGCCCACGTTCCCCGGCGTCGTGATCACCGTCCGCCCCGTCGGAATGCTCCGCATGGTCGACGAGAACGGCGGCGACGACAAGGTCCTCACCGTCCCCGCTGGTGACGACCGGTTCGCTCACCTGCAAGACATCGGCGACGTCCCCGACCACACGCTGACCGAGATCGAGCACTTCTTCGCCCACTACAAAGAGATTGAACACGGCAAGCACGTCACCACGAACGGATGGGCACCCCGTGCCGCTGCCGAAGCCGTGATCCGCACCGCGCAGGAAGCCCACACCCGGCACCCTGCCCCCTGACCGCCGCGGGGAGGTACCGGCGCCGAGTGATCGCCCGAGGGTCGTCCCCTCCACCTCCCCGCGGCCCACTCCAACCACACCGCCGACGCACGACCCGACTTCAAGGAGCGTCACCATGAACAACTACATCAGCGGCATCCACCACCACGCCGCGCACCAGGGCGAGTACGTCACACACCACGACCACCCAATCAGCATCGACACCGTCCACGGCAGCCGCATCCTCGACTCCCGCGGATACCCCACCGTTCGCGTCCACCTGCAGCTCGACGACGGCACCACCCTTACCGGCGACGCGCCCGCCGGAGCATCCACCGGCGCGAACGAAGCCCGGGAGCTCCGCGACGGCGGCACCGCGTTCGGCGGCCGCGACGTCACCCAAGCCCTGCACCTGGTCAACACCGAGATCGCAGCGCTCCTCACCGGCCGGTCGTGGACGGCGGTCAGGCAGATCGACGCCGCCCTGGCAGAACTCGACGGCACCACCGGGTACAGCCGGCTCGGCGCGAACAGCGTCGTCGCGACCTCCATCGCCGCATCCCGCGCCCTCGCCCACGCCGCCGACCGGCCCCTCTGGCAGTGGATCGCGGACATCACCGGCTCAACACCGCGCCTACCGGTGCCGCACTTCAACGTCCTCAACGGCGGCGCGCACGCCGCGAACGCGCTCGACTTCCAAGAATTCATGATCGCCCCCGTCAACGCCGGCTCCATGGCCGACGCCATTCGGATCGGCGCAGACGTTTACCACGCCCTCGCCAGCATCGTGCGGGACCGGTTCGGCAGTCTCGGCCTCGGCGACGAGGGTGGCTTCGCGCCGTCCATCGCCGCAGCCGACGAAGCGCTCGAGCTGCTCGTCACCGCGATCCGGGACGCCGGCTACGAGCCCGGCGTCGACCAGGTCGCGATCGCTCTCGACCCGGCCGCGAACGAGTTCCACCTCGGCGACGGGGCCTACCGCGTCGGAGACGACAGCCTCGACCGGGACGGGCTCCTCGACTACTACCGCCGCCTGGTCGACACGTACCCGATCCGGAGCATCGAAGACGGGTACGCCGAAGACGATCACGACGGCTTCCACCGCATGCAGCAGGCGCTCGGCGACCGCATCCAGATCGTCGGCGACGACCTCTACGTCACCGACCCGAACCGCATTCGTGAAGGCGGCGAACAACAGCTCAGCAACGCCGTCCTGATCAAGCCGAACCAGATCGGCACCGTCTCCCAGACCCTCGGCGCGATCGCTACCGCGACCAGCCTCGGTATGGGCAGCATGATCTCCCACCGCTCCGGCGAAACCACCGACACGTTCATCGCGGACCTCGTCGTCGGTACCGGAACTGGTCAGATCAAATCCGGCGCCCCCGCTCGCGGCGAACGCGTCGCCAAGTACAACCGGCTCACCGAAATCGCGGAAGCAGCTCCGGGCCTGCCCTTCGGCCTCGATCGGTCATAGCCGTTTGGTCCCGTACAGCCCGTCTCGGTAGCCGATCGGAGTGCGGTCACTCCTTGCCGTTTCGCTTGCGGATGATTCCAAGAACGATGCCGTAGACCATCACGGCCCCGATTAGGGGCAGCGCAATCCACATCCCTGATGCACCCGCAGCAAACATGGGCAGAGGCTACGCCGAGCGCTGGCTCGTGTGTCCGATAGGCGATGGGTCACCGGTACCCGTCTACCTGACGTCGGCGAAGCTCTTCGAGGTCGTTATTGAGGCGAGCGAGACCTGGCACAGATGCGTTGAAGGGCCAGAGATCGCGAAGCCACTGCGCGGATTGCAGGAGGTCACCACCGCTGTGGTCTTGCAGGCCCATGTGAACGTGTAGCTGCTCGGCGGCTAGTTCGAACGCACCAGGGTCAGGGGTCACACCTGACGCGATCGATAGTTCGATCGAGCGGCCACCGAGCCCTAGAGCTGGGTGAAGCACCGCAGGTGCGGCAGAGCTCCGAGCGGCACGCTGGCGTGCGCGACGATCTTGGTACCGCCGGAAGATCTGAGCCGCGAGCCAAGACATAAACACACTGTGCTCTGTCCCGCCGGCGTCCGATAGCCGGTCGTGACCCGGACGTCCAACAGCCAGGATGGGATCCTTCGGAGGGTGCACCCACGCGCTGTCCGGATAGATGGTCCGGAATAGGTTCCGAAGAAGGCCCCCTGAGCGGGACGGTCAAGCAGCTGAGAAGGCCTGCCCGTCGGCCTTGATTCGCCGAAGAATCCCGCCTGGCCCGCGAGGGAGATCATGTCCTCAGCTCGCCCGGTCGCAGGGTAACGAAGGGCTCCGGAATGAGCACCTTCCCGACGGTCCCGACATCCTCGGCGAGAACCGGTCAGATGCGGAACAGGCGCGGAACGGACACATCGAGTTCCAACTCGACAACCTTGAGCTTCCGCCGCCGCCGGCGCAGCATCAGGAGTACGACAAGGTGCGTACTGCTTCAGAGTGTGAGGTAGTGCGCCAGGGGATCGAGGAGCTCCTTACTCGAAGGAGCTATCTCAAGCGCCGGGTTTCGAGCAGCTCCAGCAGCGGCTTCACGTCGCGGCCTGCAGTGAGCCACTCAACCGGCGTCGCCGGTTCGCCGTCGATGGACGTGTACGAGTGCGGAGTCGTCATGAATCCGAGGATCGACGTCGGGTGTATGTCGTCATCGAAAGCTCCGACCAGCGACGTCATGTAGTTCAGCGATGGTTGATCCGGATCGTCGGTGAACTGCCATGTCGGGAACAGAAGCTCGTCGTCGCACACGAACGCGAACAGGTCGCCGAACGCGAGATCTGTGAGGACCCGGCCAGTTCCTGTGTCCAGCCAGTCGGCTGCCTGTTCCAAGGTGAGGGAGGCGCTCAATCCGCGCTGCCACGATCGGCGTTCAAGTGCGTCGAGCTCTCCATGCGCGACAGCAGCCTTCGCCGCTTCATACCGCTCCCGCGTAACGAACACGGCCTCGATCAGGACCTCCTCCTCGTCAGGGGTAAGGTCCCGGCCGGTCTGCGTTCGCGGCGGGTTGTGGCGAGGCCCAAAGTCATGACCGCCGGCGTGGACGCCGATGAGCCGCCGGAAGGCGCCATCGAGCCGGGGCGAGTCGAGCTCGCGGTCCCGTGCAACTTGGACCGCGTCGTCGGCGTCCGCGAAGTCCATCGCGGCAACCTCTCGGACGCTTTCCAGCAGCTCCTCACCGGTCCGGACGGCGAGAGCCACACGTGCGCGAGCGCGAGCGATTTGAAGCCGTGACGTCATCGGGGGTTCACAGTGGTTGCTTCCTCTGCTTCAGCCGAGGTGTGGACGCCGTTTTTCCCCAGCCGATCTCACCGATCATCCCGTCCTCCGAGAACGAGATCTGGGAGGCGTGAAGCGGACCCTTCGAGCACAAGCAGCAAGGTCCGCACCACGGGCCAAGGCGATCCGCCCGCGATTAGATGTTCTCGTGGGCTGCACCGCGAGCCGCCCCGCTGCAAGTGCGGGTCTTCGGAGCACATCAGGCGAGTAACTAGTGCCGGCGGCGCGTCCGGGGGTATGCACTGCAGCACCGTCGGGAGGACCTCGGAGATGAGCTCCAGAGTCCGGGCACCGGCGTCGATGAACTGCCACGAAGGGAAGAGCAAGGCTCCAGCCCGTTCGAATCCCCAAAGCTGTCGAGAAACCATGTCAGCCCGAAGCTCACGGAGGGTACTCCCCCGTCGTCGGGCCACGTCATCGGCCTGCAACACCGTCGCGTGCTCGATCGATATGGCTCGGATCAGCACGGTCATGAGATTCCGGTCGCTCAGCTCCGCTTCCCATTGGAACTCGTCACCGACGGCGCCGATCCACTGAAGGATGAGGTCTCGCTTCGCCGTTCCCAGCGGACTCGGCCGGCTGAGCGCCGTTAGCGAGTCCGCGATCTGCGCCACTGTTGCGTTGAACTCGAGGCCAAGCGATTGGATGGCCGCTTCCAGCGCGGCGACCGACCTTTGATGCGAGCCCGCAGGCTCCAACGACGCAGGCGCCGCCCCTGATACGTCCGACGCCACTTCCCCACCTTCCAGCCGCTTGCGACCCGACTCATGCCGCGTGCTGATTATAATCAGCGCATGGGAGAAGGCGAGCAGGGCGCGGGTTCTGCTTCACCGCGCCTCACGATCGAAGCCGCAGTCGGCACCAGAGTTGAACTCTCTTGGCTGGACGCGGTCGTGGTTCCCGAGGCCGCGCGTATCGACTATCGAACCATCGGGCGCCGCGGTGACTTCGTCGTGACCGTCGGAGCTGCCGAACTCGCCGCCGTCTGTGACCTCGACTCCGGCGAGTACGTCATCAGCGGAGAGCTTGGAGGGGACGAATCGGCTGCGGCGCTGATGCGCGAACTCCTGAGGCGCCGCCTCCAACACCTTCATGAGGCTCCCATCGAGTCTCGGCAACGCTTCGAGGGACGCCTCCGTTCCCTCGCTGAGATGTCGGGCGGAGCCTGGTTTGCTTTCGAAACGGTGATCGACCCCTAACGGGCGGGTCGTCGCCACAGTTCGGCGTCGAGGGCAAGCTCGAGCCGAGCGAGCGTGGCGAGATCCGGCCAGGAACGACCGGCTAGAACACCGAGCAACGTTGTGTGGTGCACTCCAGCAGCCGTCGCGACAGCGCGTGTGCTCTGAGTTCCCATCGCCTGTCTCAGTCGCACCACAAATGTACGAGCCGCTTCTGCGATCGCGTCGTCGGCAGGAATCTCCGGCCAGGGTGCCGGAGCGAGCTCGAACGGTCGCTGTCGGGGAGTTCTGCTCACGCGTCCCAGCGTAGAGCGCGAACCGTCCATCTTGAGGATCGCCAACTGCCTCTGCGGCCTCGGCTCCTCCGAACAACCACCTCTCAGACGCAGATCAATATCAAAACGAATATTGACGTCCACCAGCAAGTGGGGCCCGGGAGGCCTCACCACGTGGCGACGACCATCCCCGAGCCCGTCGCCGGACGGTCCATCGCCATGATCGCCCCGGGCAGCTCCTCGAACGCGATCGTGCGTCCGATCGAGTCCGCGGGACGCAGTCGACCGGCGACGACGTCCTCGAGCATCGCCGCGTACTCAGCGACGGCGATGCCGTGGCTCCCGAGCAGCTCGAGCTCGTCGCCGATCACCCGACCCATCGGGATCGCCGGGGTCGCCTCGTCCCCGAGCAGCAGCCCGACCTGGACGTGTCGGCCCCGAGGGCGCAGCGTCGCCACCGCGGCCGCTGACGTCGCACGGCTCCCGAACGCGTCGACGGAGACGTGTGCTCCGCCAGCCGTCAGTGTGCGGATCCGGTCGACCGCGTCGTCCCCCATGACGACCGTCTGGGCACCGAGCTCCGCAGCACGTCCGAGCGCCGCGGCGGACACGTCGGACGCCACGACGTGGGCGCCCGCGGCCACCGCCACCTGCACCGTCGAGAGACCGACGCCACCGCAACCGAACACCGACACCCACTCCCCTGCGACCACCCGTCCTCGGGTGTGCAGGGCGTGGTAAGCGGTGCCGAAGCGGCAGCCGAGACTCGCGGCCTCGGCGAACCCGACCGCGTCCGGCAGCGTCACGACGTTCAGGTCGGCATGCGGCACCATGACGAGTTCCGCGTACGACCCCGGCAGGTCGAACCCGGGCTGCTGCTGTGCCGTGCACACCTGCGTGGCCCCGGCGAGGCACTGCTCGCACTCGCCGCACGCGAAGATGAACGGCGCGGTGACGCGGTCGCCCACGGCCGTGCGGCGGACCTCGGCGCCGACGGCCGCGACCTCGCCGGCGAACTCGTGGCCGGGGACGTGCGGCAACGACACCGAGTCGTCGTGGCCGGTCCATGCGTGCCAGTCGCTCCGACAGACCCCTGTGGCCCGCACCCGGACGAGGACACCGTGCGGCGGCAGCACGGGCTCCGGGAGTTCGACGACGGTCGGTACGGAACGGAAGTCGGAGTACTGCACAGCTCGCACCTGCCCATCCTGGCAGACGAGCGTCCTCGGGACCCCTGCCAGAGGTCACTGCTCGATGATCGGCGGTCGGGGCGTTCCCGGTCCAGAGCGCCGGATGGTCCTGCCAGGACCTGACCTCGGCCGCGACGCCGCGGTCCGACCCGTCAGCGGCCGTCGGTGCACGCCCGTAGGCTCCTGTGCATGCGTTCATGGTCGGCCTTCGTGCTCGTGCTGCTCCTCGCGGCGTCCTTCTCTGCCGGAGCGGCCCCGGCGTCGGCGCACTCCAGCCTGGTCTCGAGCGACCCCGCGGCCGAGGCGACGGTGACCGCTCCCCTCGACCGTGTCACCCTGACCTTCTCCGAGGCGCCGCTCGCCGGCCTCGATGCCGGTCTGCGGATCGAGGTCCGCGACGGATCGGACCGTGACGTGTCCTCGGGTTCCGTCGAAGTGGCCGGCACCGCGATGTCGAAGGCCGTGGTGCTGGCCGACGGGCCGTACCGGGTCGTCTGGCGGTACGTGTCGCCCGATGGTCACCCGATCACGGGCGAGTACGGGTTCACTGCCTCTGGCATCGGGGGGACCACCCCGAGTTCCGCCCCGACCGGGCCCCCCGCGCGCTCCGCGTCCGCGACTGCCGCACCGACGGCGACGGCGACGGCGACGGCCGGACCCGCCACTGCGACGACCCACGCCGGCCACTCGCCGATCGCCGTCTGGGTGATCGGTGCGGTCGCGCTCCTCGCGGCAGCAGCTGCGGTCGTCGCCACCGTCGTCCGACGACGTCGCGATCGCGCGGCCAGCCGGGGCGACGACACCCCGGTCGGCGGTGCCGCGGCCTGAGGAGCGGTCGCGCGGTCACCGGCGTCACACCCGGACCGGAGGCACGGGTCACCTCCGCCTCGCCGGTCGCGTGCGCGGTCAGGCAGCGGTGAAGACGACGGAGGCGTTCTGACCTCCGAACCCGAACGAGTTGTTGAGCGCCGCACGCACCGGCGTCCGCCGCGCCGTACCCGACACGACGTCGAGGTCGATCGCGGGATCGAGACGGTCGAGGTTCAGGGTCGGTGGGATGACTCCGGTCTCGACGGCGCGGAGTGCGAGGATCGACTCGACCGCTCCCGCAGCACCGAAGAGGTGTCCGATCGCGCTCTTCGGGGCAGACACCGCCGCGCCCGTACCGATCGCTCGCGCGATGGCTGCGGCCTCCCCCACGTCGCCGACCGGGGTGCTCGTCGCGTGCGCGTTGACGTGGTCGACGTCACCGGGCGTGACTCCGGCCATCCGGATCGCCGACCGCATGGCACGCTCCTGCTCGCTGCCGTCGGCGAGCGGCGCCGTGATGTGATGGGCGTCCGAGGTGATCGCCCAGCCGGCGAGGCGTCCTCGCACGTGCGCGGCTCGGGCTCGGGCGTGGTCGGCGCGTTCGAGGACGAGGATGCCCGCACCTTCGCCGAGCACGAAGCCGCGGCGGTCCGCGTCGAACGGGCGGGAGAGCGTCTCCGGGTCGTCCTCCCCGGGCTTCGCGAGGGCCTGTGACTGTGCGAACGACGCCATCGTCACCGGGGTGACCGCCGCCTCGGTGCCGCCTGCGACGACGACGTCGACCTCTCCTGTGGTGATGAGCCGAGCAGCGGTGACGAGCGCCTCGGCCCCGGAGGCGCACGCGGACACCGTCGTGTAGGCCCCGGCCCGCGCGCCGAGATCGATGCTGATCTGCGCTGCGGCACCGTTCGCCATGAGCATCGGGACCGCGCGCGGTGACACCCGTCGGGCGCCGGCGTCCCGGAGGACGTCGTGGGCGTCGAGGAGCGTCTCCACGCCTCCGATGCCGGTGCCGACGACCACCGCCAGCCGGTCCCCCTCGACGCCGGGTGCCCCGGCGTCCGCCCAGGCCTCCTGCGCTGCGACGAGCGCGAGCTGCTGGCTCCGGTCGAGCCGGGCTGCTCGGACCCGACCGAGGGCGGCGTCGGCGTCGAGTGCGGCGTCCGCCCCGACGCGGATCGGCACCCGGTCCCACAGCTGGCCGCTGCGGTCGAGGACGTGCACCCCGGAGCGACCGGCGACGAGTGCGTCCCACAGCGCGTCGACGCCGTGGCCGAACGGGGTGACACTGCCGTACCCGGTGATGACGATGTCCACGCGGACCTCCTGCTTGTACGTTGAACAAGTGGAGTTGTACCACGTACAATTCACGCATGGCAACCGAGGGCGACGGCACGACCGCACGGGGAACGGCGACCCGCGCGCGGATCATCGCGGCGACCGCGGGACTCCTCGCCGCTGGCGGGTCGACCGACGTGACGGTGAGCGGCATCGCCCGGGCGGCGGGCGTCTACCCGAACCAGATCACGCACCACTTCGGCTCGAAGGACCGTCTCGTCCTCGACGCCGCGTTCACGCTCTTCCTCCGCGACACGAGCCGCATGCAGACGGCCGGGCGGCGGGCCGGCTCCCCCGCCGCGTTCCGGAGCCTCCTGGCACGGACCACGCTGGCGATGCCCTCACTCCCCCTCGTCGTCGCTGCGCTCGGGGCCGGCGGACGGGAGCGCAGTGCGCAGCTGCTCGCACTGCTCTTCCGGCAGTCCGAGCGCTACCTCGGACGGGTCGCCACCGAGCGCGGCTGGGACGGCGGGTCGCTGCACCGTGACGTCCGGACGTTCTGGAGCGCGGCGTTCGGAGCAGCACTCCTCCGGGCTGCCGGCGGGACCGGTGGCCCGGAGGACGTGGACCTCGCCGCGGTGCTGTCGATCAGCGCACGGGCCGCCGACGGTCGCTGAGCGCCGTCACTCCCCGAAGCCGGACCGCACGAGCCCGACCAGCGCGTCGACGGCGTCCTGCGCGTCGTCCCCTGTTGCCTCGATACCGATCGTCGCGCCCTGCGGCAGCGCGAGCGCCATGATCGCGAGGAGGCTCTTCGCATCGACGCCGTTCACCCGGACCCGGGCGTCGAACCGAGCGGCGGTCTTGACGAACTCCGCCGCCGGTCGGGCGTGGAGCCCGCTCTCGTTGACCAGCTCGACCGAGGCGGACGCGGACGGACCGCCATCGGCTCCGCACCCGACCGCGTCGTCGTCGGGTGCCGACGCGCTGTCGGGTGTCGTGCCTCCCGGTCGGTCCGTCGCGACCGGACCAGCAGCGCTGGCGGCTGCGGCCAGGACTGCCGTCACGTCGCCGCCGGTCTGTGCTGCGACCGCCGCCGCGACCGTGCCCTCGACCAGCGGTGCCTGCGAGACGTGCACGCGTGCTCGGTCCTCGTCGTCGAGGAAGTCGAGCGCCGTGTCGGTCGTCAGGTAGGCCGATCCGAGGTCGCACAGCACGACGATGCCGTCGGTCTCCCGGAGCTCCTCGAGCCCGGCGGTGATGGCCTCGAACGACGTGCCGATGCCGCCGTCCTCGGTGCCCCCGGCGGCCACGAGCGGGACGTCCGCCGCCATCTGCCGGGCGAGCTCGACGGTTCCGGAGGCCACGGCGGCGCTGTGGGAGACGACGAGGATGCCGACGGTCACGCGGCGTCCACCGCGGCGCGCAGGAGGTAGACCGTCGACTGCGCTCCAGGGTCGCGGTGACCCACGGCGCGCTCACCGAGGTAGCTCGCGCGTCCCTTGCGGGCGACGAGCGCGTCCGTCGACTCGGCCCCGGTCGCGGCGGCGTCCGCGGCAGCGGCGAGCACCTGCTCGGGGGTCGCGCCGTCGTCAGCGGCCGATGCGGCGGCGTCCACTGCTGGCGTCCACGCGTCCACCATCGTCTTGTCGCCGACCTCGGCCTTGCCCCGCGAGACGACACCGTCACGCGCCGCGGTCAGCACGGCCACGAGCGTGGGCGCGTCGAGCGCCTCCGCGTCACCGGCCGCCTGCGCGGCCTTGAGGTAGGCCGTCCCGAACAGGGGTCCCGCTGCACCGCCGACCGTGGAGATGAGCTTGGTCGCGACCGTCTTGAAGACCGAGCCGGGGGTGTCGAACGAGCCGGCGTCGATCGCCTCGACGACGGCCCGGAACCCACGGTCGAGGTTCTCGCCGTGGTCCCCGTCGCCGATCTCGCGGTCGAGCGTCACGAGCTCGGCGCGGTGGTCGTCGATCGTCGCTGCCGAGCGACGCACCCAGTCGATGGCCCATGCGGTGTCGAGCGCCAATGCGGTGTCCCTTCTGCGGCCGACCCGTCGTCCGGGCCGGGGTCGTGGTCCGGTGGGTCAGCGACCCCAGCGCAGGGCCGGGGTCTCCACCGGGGCGTCCCAGAGTGCGGTGAGTTCGTCGTCGAGCACGGTGACGGTCAACGAGAAGCCCTGCATCTCGAGGGACGTGACGTAGTTGCCGACCAAACTACGCGTGACCTCGTGGCCGCGGTCGGAGAGGATCTCCTCGGCGCGTCGGTAGGCGATGTAGAGCTCGGACAGCGGTGTGCCGCCCATGCCGTTCACGAGGAGGAGCAGCTCCGACCCCGGAGGCGCCTCGAGGTCGGTGAGGATCGGTTCGAGGACACGGTCGACGAGCTCGTCGGCCGGGGCCATCGCGATCCGCTCCCGCCCGGGTTCTCCGTGGATGCCGATGCCGAGCTCGACCTCGTCGTCGGCCAGCGTGAAGGAGGGCTCGCCGGCGTGCGGCACCGTGCCGGACGAGAGCGCGAGGCCCATCGACCGGGTGACGTCGTTCACCCGGCGAGCGATCGCGGCGACGGCGTCGAGGTCGTCCCCGCGCTCGGCCGCTGCGCCCGCGCACTTCTCCACGACGACGGTGCCCGCGACGCCCCGACGACCAGCGGTGTAGAGCGAGTCCTGCACCGCGACGTCGTCGTCGACCACGACCGACTCGACGCGGACGTCGTCCATCGCCGCGAGCTCGGCAGCGGTCTCGAAGTTGAGGACGTCCCCGGTGTAGTTCTTCACGATGTGGAGCACGCCCGCTCCCCCGTCGACGGCTTTGGTCGCCGCGACGATCGGGTCGGGGGTCGGGCTCGTGAACACCGGGCCGGGGACGGCTGCGTCGAGCATGCCGTACCCGACGAACCCGGCGTGCAGGGGTTCGTGGCCGCTGCCGCCGCCGCTGACGATCCCGACCTTGCCCGACACCGGCGCATCGGCTCGGTGCAGGTGGATCGGGTCCTCGACCAGGACCACGTGCCCGGCGTGCGCACGCGCGAACCCGCGGACGGTCTCGTCGACCACGGCGTGCGGGTCGTTGATGAGCTTCTTCATGCGCGGAACTCCTTCGTCGACGGTGACGGGTGCACCTGGTCGGTGGCGACTTCACCCTACAGCGGCCGCTCGTTCGCCCTCCGTGCACGTTCGTGCACAGGGATGATGGCGGCGAAGCGGCCCGGGACGCGCGATCTCGCACTGGCGATGCACGTTCGTGCACTTTCCCGCGGATCGCTCGCGATTCCGTCGCGGAGCCACGATCCGCGTCAGTATGCTCGCCCCAATCACTCAACGGGGAGTGCCGGACCCGCACCACCGGACCCCCACCCTCACGCACTGGAGGTCACCGATGGACGGCATCGGCGTCAATTTCCTGTCCGAGCTCGTCGGCACGGCGATGCTCATCATCCTCGGTGGCGGTGTCGTCGCCGCCGTGTCCCTCACGAAGTCCAAGGGCTTCGGCGCGGGCTTCCTCATGGTCACCTTCGGTTGGGGCTTCGCGGTCTTCGCCGGCGTCACCGTGTCCTACAAGTCGGGCGGCCAGCTGAACCCGGCGGTGAGCCTCGCGCAGGCGATCCTCGGCAACATCACCGTCGGCGAGATGTTCCTCTACTGGATCGCGCAGATCATCGGCGCGATCATCGGCGCGGTCATCGTCTGGCTCGCCTACAAGCAGCACTTCGACGAGGAGCCGGACCCGGCAGCCAAGCTCGGCGTCTTCTCGACCGGCCCGGCGATCCGCAACTACGCCTGGAACCTCGTCACCGAGATCATCGGCACCTTCGTCCTCGTGTTCGTCGTCATCGCCTTCACCAACGGCAAGACCCCGGCTGCGCTCGGCGCGGTCCCCGTCGCCTTCCTCGTGATCGCGATCGGCGTCTCCCTCGGTGGCCCGACCGGGTACGCCATCAACCCTGCCCGTGACCTCGGCCCGCGCATCGCGCACGCCTTCCTCCCGATCAAGGGCAAGGGCTCGTCCGACTGGTCGTACGCCTGGGTCCCGGTCGTCGGCCCGCTCATCGGCGGTGCACTCGCGGCGGGGCTCTCGTACGCGCTGCTCCCCATGGCCTGACCCCTCCAACTCCGCCGCGGTCGGCGCCGACACCGACGTCGGCCGCGGTACCCCGCCCAGCCGGTACAGCAGCCGGTGCGGGCACCCTGCCCGACCGGCACAGCAGCCGGTCCGGGCACCCCGAAGCCCGGTCGGCACCGCAGCCGACCGTGACACCGACACCCGTAAGGAGCACCAATGGCCGACTACATCGTCGCCATCGACCAGGGCACCACCTCGACCCGAGCGATCGTGTTCGACCACTCCGGTTCCATCGTGTCCGTCGGACAGAAGGAGCACGAGCAGATCTTCCCGCGCGCCGGCTGGGTCGAGCACGACCCGACCGAGATCTGGGACAACACCCGCGAGGTCATCGGCCAGGCGCTCTCCCGCGCCGACATCACGCGGCACGACGTCGCCGCGGTCGGCATCACCAACCAGCGCGAGACCGCGGTGGTCTGGGACAAGAACACCGGCAAGCCGGTCTACAACGCGATCGTCTGGCAGGACACCCGCACGCAGGCGATCGTCGACGAGCTCGCCGACGGCGACACCGACCGCTACAAGTCGGTCGTCGGCCTCCCCCTCGCCACCTACTTCGCCGGCACCAAGATCGTCTGGATCCTCGACAACGTCGACGGTGCCCGCGAGAAGGCCGAGGCGGGCGATCTCCTCTTCGGCACGACCGACACCTGGGTCCTCTGGAACCTCACCGGCGGCGTCGACGGCGGCGTGCACAAGACGGACGTCACGAACGCCTCGCGCACCCTCTTCATGGACCTCGAGACGCTCTCGTGGCGCGACGACATCCTCGCGGACTTCGGCGTCCCGAAGTCCATGCTCCCCGAGATCGTCAGCTCGTCCGAGGTCTACGGCCACGTCGAGTCGTCGAGCCTGCTCCGCGAGGTCCCGATCGCCGGCATCCTCGGCGACCAGCAGGCAGCGACCTTCGGCCAGGCGGCCTTCGACCAGGGCGAGTCGAAGAACACCTACGGCACGGGCAACTTCCTGATCTTCAACACGGGCACCGAGATCGTCCGGTCGGAGAACGGCCTGCTCACCACCGTCGGCTACAAGCTCGGCGACCAGGAGACCCACTACGCGCTCGAGGGTTCGATCGCCGTCACCGGGTCGCTCATCCAGTGGCTCCGCGACAACCTCGGCCTCATCGGCAGCGCACCGGAGGTCGAGGCCCTCGCCAAGACCGTCGAGGACAACGGCGGCGTCTACTTCGTGCCGGCGTTCTCCGGCCTGTTCGCGCCGTACTGGCGTCCGGACGCCCGAGGCGCCATCGTCGGCCTCACCCGCTACGTCAACAAGGGACACATCGCGCGTGCTGCCCTCGAGGCGACGGCGCTGCAGACCCGTGAGGTCCTCGACGCGGTGAACGCCGACTCCGGCGTCGACCTGACGGAGCTCAAGGTCGACGGCGGCATGACCGCGAACGACGCGCTCATGCAGTTCCAGGCCGACATCCTCAACGTCCCGGTCGTCCGTCCGGTCGTCGCGGAGACCACGGCCCTCGGCGCGGCCTACGCCGCCGGTCTCGCCGTCGGGTTCTGGGCGAACCTCGACGAGCTCCGCGCCAACTGGCAGGAGGACAAGCGCTGGGAGCCCCAGCTCGACGACGCCGAGCGTGAGCGCACGCTGCGGCTCTGGAAGAAGGCCGTCACGAAGACCTTCGACTGGGTCGACGAGGACGTCCGGTAGGCATCTGCTGGCGTGACCGCCTGGAGGCGCGGTGCAGGTCCGACGGACCGGCACCGCGCCTCCCGGCCGTTGCGCTGGGCGCGGGGCGCTCGTGTGGAACCAGGTTCCGGACGCACCACCACGCCGTTTCGTGGTGCTGTGCCCGGAACCTGGTTCCGGACTGCCGGAACATGGTGCCGGCCGGCGCTCGCGGCGTTGCCGCGCCGTCAGGCGGCGGGTGCAACCCAGTCGGCGAGCTTGCGAGCCGCTGCGCCGGAGTCGATGGCCTCGGCCGCGACCGCGAGCTGCTCGCGGAAGCGCTGCAGGATCGGTCGGTCGGCCTCCGCAGGGGTCTGGGCGAGCCGGAAGGACACGAGACCCGCGGCCGCGTTGAGCAGCACGATGTCGCGGACGGGGCCGGTCTCCCCCGCGAGCACCCGGTGCACCACGGCCGCGTTGTGCTCGGGGTCACCGCCGAGGAGGTCCTCGGTCCGGGCCCGGGCGATGCCGAGGTCGCGCGGGTCGAGGTCGTGCTCGATGATGCGCCCGCCGGTGACCTCCCAGATGTGGCTGTGCCCCGTCGTGGTGAGCTCGTCGAGTCCGTCGTCGCCGCGGAACACCAGCGCGGTCGCACCACGCGTCTGGAACACGCCCGTGATGATCGGGACGAGCTCGAGCTGCGCCACACCCACCGCGTTCGCCTCGCAGCGCGCGGGGTTGACGAGCGGCCCGAGGAAGTTGAAGACGGTCGGCACGCCGATCTCACGGCGGACCGGACCCGCGTGCGCGAAGCCGGGGTGGAACGCACTCGCGAACGCGAACGTGAGCCCGACGCGGTGGAAGGTGTCCGCAACACGCGCGGCGTCCATCGTGAGGTCGAGGCCGAGCGCGGCGAGGACGTCGCTCGAACCGGACTTCGACGAGCTCGCGCGGTTGCCGTGCTTGACCACCGGCACGCCTGCCGCGGCGATGACGATCGCCGCCATGGTCGAGACGTTCACCGTCCCGACGACGTCCCCGCCGGTGCCGACGATGTCGAGCGCCATCGGGTCGACGTCCAGTGGTACCGCGGCGTCGAGGATCGCATCGCGGAAGCCGACCACCTCGTCGACGGTCTCACCCTTCGCGCGGAGCGCCACGGCGAAGGCCGCGATCTGGGCGGACGTCGCACGACCCTGCACGATCTCCTCCATGGCCCATGTGGACTGCCTGATCGACAGGTCCTGACGCGCCATGAGCGCGCTGATCACCGAGGGCCACGTGAGTTGGTCGTGCATGGTCCGATCGTAGTGAATTCGAGCGACCCACCAGTTGGCTGCGAAAACACTGTCGGTGGTTTCGGCCATAATGGAGTCTGTGACTAGCACCCCTCTCTCCAGATCTGCCACCGCACCGGTCCTCAACAGGCCGAACGCCGTGGCCGTGGGGACGATCGTGTGGCTGGGCAGCGAGGTCATGTTCTTCGCCGGCCTGTTCGCGATCTACTTCACGCTCCGCAGCACCTCGCCCGAGCTCTGGGCCACCGAGACCGCCAAGCTCGAGGTGCCGTTCGCGTCGGTGAACACGATCATCCTGGTGCTGTCGAGCTTCGCCTGCCAGTTCGCGGTCTTCG
Organism: Curtobacterium luteum; assembly: GCF_001475545.1. Lineage (GTDB taxonomy): Bacteria > Actinomycetota > Actinomycetes > Actinomycetales > Microbacteriaceae > Curtobacterium > Curtobacterium luteum_A. Next base: position 50,507 of record NZ_LDQC01000009.1, read on the forward strand.
CCGCCGAGCGCTTCCAGGTGCACCGCACGAGCTGGAACCCGCGCCACTGGGGCATGACCGAGTGGTTCTTCGTCACCTACTGCATGGGCGCGATCTTCGTCTGCGGTCAGATCTTCGAGTACGCCAACCTCTGGCACGAGGGCGTCACGCTCTCCTCCAGCGCCTACGGCTCGGCCTTCTACATGACGACCGGCTTCCACGGCCTCCACGTCACGGGTGGCCTCATCGCGTTCCTGCTGACGCTCGGTCGCGGGTTCGCAGCCAAGAACTTCGGTCACAAGGAAGCGACCACCGCGATCGTCGTGTCGTACTACTGGCACTTCGTCGACGTCGTCTGGATCGGCCTCTTCGCCGTCATCTACCTGCTCAAGTAGAACTGGATAGCCCCCACAGCATGTTCAACAGATCCAAGTCCAAGAAGGGCCGCCGGTCTCCCCTGGCGACCGTCTCGCTCATCGTCGTCGGTCTGATGACGACCGGCGGTGCCTACGCGCTGTTCAGCTCCACGGCGAACGCCGACGACAGCACGAGCACCGTCTCCGCCGCGTCGACCCAGTCGAAGGTCAACGAGGGCGAGAAGCTCTTCGCCTCGAACTGCGCCACGTGCCACGGGCTGAACGCGCAGGGCACCGGTGAGGGGCCGTCCCTCATCGGCGTCGGCGCCGCGTCCGTCGACTTCCAGGTCGGCACCGGGCGCATGCCGATGGCTGCCTCGGGTCCCCAGGCCGAGGAGAAGCCGGTGCAGTTCACCGACGAGCAGGTCGATGCGCTCGCGCAGTACGTCGCGTCCCTCGCTCCCGGCCCCGCCGTGCCGTCGAGCGACCTCACGGACGGCAAGGGTGACGCTGCCGAGGGTGCCGAGCTCTTCCGCATCAACTGCGCCATGTGCCACAACGTGGCCGGTGCCGGCGGAGCCCTGACCGAGGGCAAGTACGCACCGAACCTGCAGAGCGTCTCGGGCAAGCACATCTACGAGGCCATGCTGACCGGCCCGCAGAACATGCCGGTCTTCAACGACCTGAACCTGACCCCGCAGCAGAAGGCTGACGTCATCGCGTACCTCAAGTACGTGCAGGACAACAAGTCGCCCGGCGGCTTCGCACTCGGGTCCATCGGGCCGGTGGCAGAAGGTCTGTTCATCTGGATCTTCGGTCTCGGCGCCGTCGTCGCGATGACGGTCTGGCTGACCGCGAAGTCCAACTGATCGTCCGTGTCGAACGACACTGAAGGGAACACCATGGCAGAGCACGACGACGAGGCACTGAACTCGTCCTCGGCTGTCGAGAAGCACGGCACGGCACACGGCACCATCGCCTCGCCCGGCACCGCGGTCGTGCCCGCGGACCCGTTCGAGAACCCGGGCGAGCCGCCGCACCGCGCGCGTCGCACCGACGTCGACCCGAAGAAGCAGCGGCTGGCCGAGCGTCAGGTCGCCACGTTCTTCTACCTCTCGATCGTGGGCAGCGTCCTGGCGATCGCCGCGTACGTGGCCTTCCCGATCAAGGAAGACGACTTCAGCACGGTCCGACTGGCGAACCTCTGGCTCGGGCTGTCGATCACCCTCGCGCTGCTCGCGCTCGGTCTGGGCGCCGTGTACTGGTCGAAGTCGCTCGTGGTCGACCGCGAGATCACCGAGATGCGCCACTCCACGCGTGGGACCGACGCGACCCGCGCCAAGGCGGTCGAGGCCTTCCAGCTCGCCGACAAGGAGTCCGGGTTCAGCCGTCGCAAGCTCATCCGCAACTCGATGATCGGCGCGCTGGCCGCCTTCCCGCTCCCGGGCATCGTCCTCGTGCGCGACCTCGCGCCCGCGGCCGACCCCAACGAACTCCTCCGCCACACGATGTGGGCGAAGGGCACGCGCCTGACGAAGGACCCGACGGGTCTGCCGATCAAGGCGTCCGACGTGACCATCGGTTCGGTGTTCCACGTCATCCCGGACGGCATGCTCGACAAGGAGGACATGCTGGAGGAGAAGGCCAAGGCCGCCGTCCTCCTCATGCGCCTCGACCCCAACGACCTCCACCCGGCCAAGGGCCAGGAGAACTGGGGCTACGACGGCATCGTCGCGTACTCGAAGATCTGCACCCACGTCGGATGCCCGGTCGCCCTGTACGAACAGCAGACGCACCACCTGCTCTGCCCGTGCCACCAGTCGACCTTCGACGTCGCGAACAACTGCGAGGTCATCTTCGGACCGGCTGCACGTCCCCTCCCCCAACTTCCGATCGCGATCGACGACGACGGCTACCTGGTCGCACAGAGCGACTTCCACGAGCCCGTCGGACCGTCCTTCTGGGAGCGTGAGCGCTGATGAGCACAACCACCCGTCCCGCGACGACGTCGGCCACCAAGCCGGCGCCGGAACGCGGTTCCCGCATCATCGGGGCCGCTGCCAACTACATCGACGAGCGCACGAGCATCTCGGGCCTGGTGAAGGAGGTCGGTCGCAAGATCTTCCCCGACCACTGGAGCTTCATGCTCGGCGAGGTCGCGCTGTACAGCTTCGTCGTCATCCTGCTCTCGGGAACGTTCCTGACGTTCTTCTTCCAGGCATCGATGGCCGAGGTCGTGTACCACGGCGCGTACGTCCCGCTGAAGGGCGTCGAGATGTCGACCGCGCTGCAGTCGACGCTGAACATCTCGTTCGACATCCGCGGTGGTCTGTTCGTCCGGCAGATCCACCACTGGGCGGCCCTGCTGTTCATCGCCTCGGTGATGCTGCACATGGCGCGCGTCTTCTTCACCGGCGCGTTCCGCAAGCCGCGTGAGCTCAACTGGGTGTTCGGCTTCATCCTCTGGGTGCTCGCCATGGCCGAGGGCTTCACCGGCTACTCGCTCCCCGACGACCTGCTCTCCGGCAACGGTCTCCGCATCATCGTCGGCATGATCGAGGGTGTCCCGGTGATCGGCGTCTGGATCGCCTACCTGCTCTTCGGCGGGGAGTTCCCGGGTACCGACATCGTCGGCCGCCTGTACACGTTGCACATCCTGCTGCTCCCCGCGATCCTCGTCGCGGTGCTCGGTGTCCACCTCGTGCTCGTCGTGATCAACAAGCACACGCAGTTCGCCGGTCCGGGCAAGACCAACGACAACGTCGTGGGTGTCCCGATCCTCCCGGCGTTCGCGGCGAAGGCCGGTGGGTTCTTCTTCATCGTCGCGGGCATCCTCGCCCTCATCGCGTCGCTGTTCACGATCAACCCGATCTGGAACTACGGCCCGTACGACCCGTCCCCGGTCTCCGCCGGTACCCAGCCCGACTGGTACATCGGTTTCGCCGACGGCGCGCTCCGACTGGTGCCACCGCACTGGGAGGTCGTCTGGTTCGGCTACACGGTGTCGTTCAACATCCTGGTCCCGATCGCCGTCCTCCTGGCGCTCATCGTGGCGATGTTCATCTACCCGTTCGTCGAGGCGTGGGTCACGGGCGACAAGCGCGAGCACCACATCCTCGACCGTCCGCGCAACGCCCCGACCCGCACGGGCCTCGGCGCGGCCGGCATCACCCTGTACGCGAGCCTCTGGGCCGCAGCGTCGTCGGACATCATCGCGACCCACTTCCTGGTGTCGATCGACCACGTGATCCACGTGATCCAGGCCATGACGGTCCTCGGCCCGTTCGTCGCCTTCTGGATCACGAAGCGCGTGTGCCTCGCGCTCCAGAAGAAGGACCGCGAGATCGTCCTGCACGGCTACGAGTCGGGCCGTATCGTCCGCCTCCCCCACGGCGAGTACATCGAGGTGCACGAGCCCTTAGACGAGTACGAGCGCTGGCGTCTGCTGCAGTTCAACGAGTACAAGCCGCTCATGGTCCGGCCGGACGCCCGGGGACGGATCACGGGCCTCCAGAAGGCTCGTGCCCGCGTGTCGCGGTTCTTCTTCGAGGACCGCATCGCGCCGGTGTCGAAGGCCGAGCTCGAGGCCGCGCACGCAGCGCACCACGGTCCGGAGCTGACCGAGGGCGAGCACCCGGCTGCTGCCGTCGGTGCCGGCAACCACTAGCACCGGACCGCTCCTCGCGGAGAACAGCGACCCCCCCGTCCACGTCGTGGTCGGGGGGGGTTCGTTGTTCCGCTCGATTCGAAAACACCGTCTCCGGTTCATCCGCGGTTCAGGATCGTGTGGCAGCGTGTTGCACCACGCACCCGTCAACGGAACGAGAAACCGATGGACAGCCGGACGGCCGAACACCCCAGGCCGAACCACTTCCTCCTCCACCTCAGTGACACCCACCTCGTGGCCGGCGACGGCCCGCTCTACGGGGACGTCGACCCGGCTATGCGTCTGGCCGAGATCATCTCCGACATCGAGGCCTCCGGGGCACGGCCCGAGGCGATCGTCGTGACCGGCGACGTCGCCGACAAGGGCGAACCCGGCGCCTACGCCCGCGTGCGGGAGCTCCTCGAGCCCGCCGCGGCCCGGATCGGGGCCCAGGTCATCTGGGCCATGGGCAACCACGACGAGCGCGGTGCCTTCCGCCGTGAGCTCTTCGGCATCCAGCCCACCGACCGCCCCGTCGACTTCGTCTACGACGTCAACGGACTGCGTGTGATCACCCTCGACACGAGCGTCCCCGGACACCACCACGGAGAGGTCTCCCCCGAGCAGCTCGACTGGCTCGCCGAGGTGCTCTCCGAAGCCGCTCCCCACGGCACCATCCTCGCCATGCACCACCCGCCCGTGCCGAGCGTCCAAGACCTGGCTGTGCTGGTCGAACTCCGCGACCAGGCGTCACTCGCCGAGGTCGTCGAGGGCAGCGACGTGATCGGCATCATCGCCGGGCACCTGCACTACTCGACGAGTGCCGTCTTCGCGGGGATCCCCGTCTCGGTGGCGAGCGCGACCTGCTACACCCAGGACCTCATGGAGTACCAGGCCGGTACCCGCGGTCGCGACGGTGCACAGTCGTTCAACCTCGTCCACGTGTACGGCCGGAACGTCGTGCACTCGGTCGTGCCGATCGGGCACTACACGACGGTCGGCGAGCCGGTGTCCGCGGTCGAGACGGAGGCCCGCCTCGCCGCTGCCGGTGTCAGGATCGCCCCTCCGGTCGAACCGGCCCCGGTGACGTCGAGCATCCCGGTCTTCACCCTCGACTCGGTGCCGCTCTCGCCCGTCCACCCGTAGAGCCGCGAAACGAGCTCGGAGGACCTGGCTGGTCTCCGGCTCCGGGCTCGCAGGCTCGGCCGGAGCGACCCGGCAGAACGCTGGCGTGTTCTAGGCGCCGGGCCGCTCCCACGGCGCAGGGAACGGGAAGTACTTCTCGAGGAAGTCGGTCACGCGCTCGGTCCGCTCCTCGTCGCTGACCTCCGGGAAGCTGCCGTCGTTGAGGCAGAAGAAGTCGACGTTCCGCTTCTTCAGGAGGTCGTCGAGCGTCTTCAACCCGGACTGCATCGTCGTGTCGACGTAGCGCACGGACGCGTTCTCCTGGATGATCGCCCGACCGGTGAGCAGCGCGTAGTAGTGGTAGAGCGAGTTCGTCACCGAGATGTTGTCCGCCGCGCGGAACCGCGATGCCGCCGTGGCCCGGAACTCGTCCGCGAACTCGTGCTCCATCTCGGTCATGATCGATGCCCGGAGCGGGGTCGGCGCGTGCTCGAGGTGTCGGGTCGTCACCGCTCCGAACCGCTGCTGCAGCAGGCGTCGGTTGACCCGGGCCGAGTTCTCGAACCCGCTGCGTGCGGGGTTGTTCGAACCGAGCCCGATGCGGGTGTCCGCCACGATGAACTTCGTGACCGACCCCGGGCTGAAGAACACCGAGGGGTCAGCGAGACGACCGAAGAACATGTCGTCGTTGGAGTAGATGAAGTGCTCGCTGATGCCCGGGATGTGGTGCAACTGCGACTCGACGGCCTGGGAGTTGTGCGTCGGCAGCACGGACGGGTCAGCGAAGAACTCCTCGCTCCGGACGATCCTGACCTTCGGGTGGTCGGCGAGCCACTTCGGCGCCGGCGAGTCCGTCGCGATGTAGATCTGCCGGATCCACGGCGCGAAGGTGTGGACGGACCGGAGCGCGTACTTCAGCTCGTCGATCTGCCGGAACCGGGCGGGCGCGTCGTCGCCCTCCCCCAGGACGGCGTTCGCCTGCGCGGCCTGCCGTGCCCGCTGGTACTCGATCGCGTTGCCGTCGACCCACGAGAACACGATGTCGATCGGGAAGCGGATGTCCGACACGTGGTCGTCGAACATGTGCTCGACGGTGCGCCAGGTGCGGCCGTACCGGTCGATGTCGACGAGCACGAACTCCTCGATGGGGAGGCTGCGGCGCATCAGGGCGTTCTCGACGGGTGCGAGCACCTCGGTGTCGGTGACGCGCCAGAACTCGAGCTGCACGCTCGTCTCGGCGCCGTACCGCAGCCGTCCGATCGGCTCGACCCGGGGGCGGAACAGCCGGAGGACCGGTTCGTCCGGTGCGCCGAGGCCGTCGTCGAGGACGAGGACGGCGGGGCGCTTCGGCGGCTTGGCGTAGAAGGGCTCGTTGGCGGCGGCCGCCATGACGGCGCTCTCGGCACGCTGCCGGTCGCGCTCGTCGACCGCGATCACGGGACGCTGGTCGTTGCCGCGGATGAGCAGGTGGTCGACGTCACCGGCGGTGAGGGCGTCGTCGAGGAACAGCAGGTCCTCGATCATGGACTGCTGGGGCGTCAGGTGGCCGTTGACGAGCGTCAGACGACCCTTCCGCACGACGACGTCGGGCCGGTCGAGACCGCCGGACGACGGGCGAGGGGTCAGCAGTGGACTCTCGGTCACCGGCTCGGTCTCGTCGCTCATCCATGCCCTTCGGGTCGATCGGTCGGGTCCTGCACCCGACTGACTGATCCTACCGTCCGCGTGGGCCGCGGGTTCGCGTCGCGCCTCGGACGCCCCGTGCGTCGAGACCGGCCGGGAGGAGCGGCACGCGTCCGCCCCGACGGGCTCGGCCAGAGCCGGGTCGCCCGCTCAGCGGTCGGTCGCGTCCGCCCCGACGCGCCCGGCCGGCGCCGGGTCGCCCACTCAGCGGTCGGTCGCGTCCGTCTCGCGTGGCACCTTCACGGCGAGCCCGACGACGATGAAGAGCGCCGCGGCGAGGATCTGCAGGGCGGCCCAGACCTGCCCGGGGATCGGTACGACGACCAGCGGGTTCCAGGACACCGCCACCGCTGCCATGAGTGCTGCCGCCCACCAGGAGCGCCCGCGCACGGCGAACACGAGGACGATCAGGGCGAGGACGGTCACACCCCACCGGGCGAACACGAAGGCCGAGGCGTCGATGATCGCGACGCAGGCGAGCAGCACGACGGCGGCGAGCAAGGACGGCGCGAGCGCGGGGCGCGTGTACGGCGGGAGTTCGTGGGTGCCGCCGGCGGCGCGCTGCGGTGCTCGTCGCGTCGGTGTCGCGGGCACGCCCTGCTGGGAAGACCCGATCGCGGGCCGTCCCTTCCGCGCCGCCATCAGGCGGACGCGCCGTCGAGGTCGATCGCCCGGAACGGTCGCGACATCGGCGGGAGGTCCCGGACGCGCTCGAGAGCTGGTTCGAGCTCGTCGAGGTACGCCCGGTAGCCCTCGTCGTTGAGGTGCAGCCCGTCGTCGGTGAAGCGGTCGGCGAGGTGGTCGCCGTCGGCGAGGGCGGGCCAGGCGTCGAGGTACTGCGCGTGGCAGGTCGCGACGAACTGGCGGAGGTGCCGGTTCGCCTCCTCGATCTTCGCGCGGTACTCGGCCTGCCGCGGCAGCACCGAGACCAGGAGCAGCCGTACACCGGGCAGCTCTCGGCGCAGGGTGACGAGGATCGTCTCGACGTTGCGCACGACGTGCTCCACGCTCGCGCGGTGGTTGCCGAAGTCGTTCGTGCCGATGAGCAGGACGATCACCTCGGGTCCGGCGGCCACGACGGCGTCGAGCCGCGCGAGCACCCCGTCGGTGGTGTCGCCGCCGACGCCCAGGTTCAGCGTGCGCTCCGACGGGAGCCGGTCCTGCCAGTCCCCTGCCTCGGTGATGCTGTCCCCCAGGAACAGGACGGTGGGTCGGTCCTCGGTCATGCTGCCTCCTCGTGCGACGTGTCAGCACCATCATTCTGGTGGGTGCGATTGCGGGAGGTCGAGTCGGTGTTGTGCGACTCGCGCTCGGCCGCCGCCGTGATGCGCTCGACCATGCCCGGGAAGATCACGCCGTGGAACGGGAGGATCGAGTACCAGTACACGCGGCCGGACAGGCCCTGCGGGAAGTAGATCGCCCGTTGGTGGTAGTCGCTGCCGCCCGCTGGCGACGGCGTCACGGTCATCTCCAGCCAGGCCCGGCCGGGTGACTTGAACTCGGCGCGGAGCCGGAGGTAGCGCCCACGGTCGAGCCGCTCGACACGCCACCAGTCCAGCGCGTCCCCCTGCTCCAGGCGCTGCGGGTCACGACGACCACGGCTCAGCCCGACGCCCCCGGCGATCTTGTCCATCCATCCCCTGGCGACCCAGGCGAGCGGGAACGAGTACCAGCCGTTGTCGCCACCGATGGACTCGACGACCCGCCAGACGTCTGCGGCGGAGGCCTCGGTGTGACGCTTCCGGTCGTCCACGTACACGGTGTGGCCGGCCCAGTCCGGGTCGCTCGGCAGCGGGTCGGCCGGGGTCGCGGCGAGCGTCGCGTTCCGCCAGCTCGTCTCGACCTCGCCGGTGCGCATGCGTGTCAGGGCCAGCCGGACCGCCCGCCGGTAGGACGTGAGCCCACCGTCGGGGTGCGGGACGTACTGGTCGATGTCGTGCTCACGCTGGACGCACTCGAACTGGAGCGACTCGATGATCGGACGCGCGAGCTTCCGCGGGATCGGCGTCACGATGTTGAACCAGTGCGCGGCGAGTCCCGGCGTGAGCACCGGCAGGGAGGCGATCGCGCGCTGCGGCAGCTTCGCCTCAACCGCGTACCCGTTGAGCATCTGGCCGTAGCGCAGGACGTCCGGGCCGCCGATGTCGAAGGTGCGGTTGACGTCGGCCGGGATGTCGAGCGCCTTGACGAGGTAGTAGAGGACGTCGCGGATCGCGATCGGCTGGATGTGGTTGCGGACCCACTTCGGTGCGGGCATCCACGGCAGGACGTCCGTCACGTGCCGGATCATCTCGAAGGACGTGCTCCCCGACCCGATCACGACGCCCGCCTGGTACGCGATCGTCGGGACGCCCGAGCGGAGCAGGACGTCCCCGACCTCCTTGCGGCTCCGGAGGTGCTTCGACAGCTCGCCGTCCGGGTGCAGCCCGCCGAGGTAGACGAACCGTCGGACCCCGGCCACGCGTGCCTCGTGGCCCATCGTGCCGGCAGCCTGCGTCTCGGCACGCTCGAAGTCCCCGTCCGCTCCCATCGCGTGGGCCAGGTAGTAGACCGCGTCGACCCCCTCGACCGCGGCGCGCACGGCCCGGGCGTCCGAGAGGTCGCCCTCCGCGATCTCCACGTCGTCGTGCCACGGGACGTCCTGCAGCTTCCGGGGCGTCCGTGCGAAGACCCGCACGGTGTGACCGGCTTCGAGGAGTCTGGGGACGAGGCGACCGCCGATGTACCCGGTGGCGCCGGTGACGAGGACGTGCATGCAGGGCACGGTACGCGCGCCGCCTCCGGGTAGGCTTGCCGGGTGGACAACGCAGCCATCCCCACCCCCGGCCACCTCGACGCGGACGCGGTCCGGGCACTCATCGACCACGCGATCCTGAAGCCCGAGCTCACCCGGGCGGACGTCGACGCCCAGCTCGACGAGGCCGCCGCGTACCGCGTGTTCAGCGTGTGCGTCCGGCCGAGCGACGTCGCGCACGCCGTCGAACGTCTGACCGGCACCGGGGTCGGCGTCGGCACGGTGATCGGCTTCCCGCACGGCACGACCTCGACCGCCGCCAAGGTCGCCGAGTCGCTGCAGGCCCTGGCCGACGGCGCGTTCGAGCTCGACATGGTGCAGAACATCGGCGCTGCGAAGTCCGGCGACTGGGAGCGCGTCGAGCAGGACGTCCGCGCCGTCGTCGACGCCGCCGGCAGCACGGTCGTCAAGGTCATCCTCGAAACCGCGTTCCTCACCGACGACGAGATCGTCGCCGCCTCGCGGGCCGCACAGCGCGCCGGAGCCGCGTTCGTGAAGACGTCGACCGGCTTCGCCGGTGGTGGCGCGACGACCGAGCACATCCGCCTGATGCGCGAGACCGTCGGCCCCGACACCGGTGTGAAGGCCTCCGGCGGCGTTCGCGGGCTGGACACCCTGCTCGAGATGGTCGACGCGGGCGCGGACCGCATCGGCACGAGCGCCTCGGCGCGCATCCTCGACGAGCTCGCGCACCGCAGCGAGACCGGCGCCGCGTCGGCGCTCGGCGACGACACCTCGTCCTACTGACCCCGACCCTCGCCGGGGCCGTGCACCCGCCGGACGCCAGCGTGCGTCCCGGACGTGCACCGAGCCTCCCGGCCGTCGCACCGGAGCGATCATGACCGACAGCACCACCCTCCCCGCGGGCCAGTCCCTCGCCCTCGCCGTCGACCTCGGTGGCACGAAGGTCGAAGCCGCCTTGGTCACCGACCAGGGCGTCGTCCTGCCTGCCACGCGACACCGCAGCCCGACCGGGCCCGGCCGGACCTCGGACGAGCTGCAGGCCGCGGTCGACGAGGTCGTGACCGCCACGCTCGCGACCCTGCCCGCGGACGCGACCCTGGTCGGCGTCGGGATCGGCTCAGCCGGACCCGTCGACGAGGTCGACGGTCTCGTGTCCCCGCTGAACATGCCCGTCTGGCGCGGCTACCCGCTCCGCGACCGCGTCGCGCAGCACGTGCCTGCCGGCGTCCCGGTGACGCTCCGCATGGACGGCCTCGCGATCACGCTCGCCGAGCACTGGGTCGGGGCAGCGCAGGGATCCGACCACGTGATGGGCATGATCGTCTCGACCGGGGTCGGTGGCGGGCTCATCCTGCACGGCCGCACCGTCAGCGGACCGACCGGCAACGCCGGCCACATCGGTCATGTCGAGTGCGGCGGGTTCGACGACCCGTGCGCGTGCGGCGGTACCGGCTGCCTGGAGGCCGTCGCGTCCGGACCGAAGACGGTCGCCTGGGCCCAGCGTCAGGGCTTCACCGGTACGACGGGCGAGGAACTCGCCGCAGCGTACGCCGCTGGCGACGAGATCGCTGTCGCGGCGGTGCGACGCAGCGGACGTGCGCTCGGTCAGGCGATCGCCGCCGCGACGAGCCTGGTCGACCTCGAGGTGGTCGCGATCGGCGGCGGCTTCTCGCACGTCACACCGGACCTCTTCGAGTACGCCCGGCAGGCTGTCGCGGGGCGCGTCGAGTTCCCGTTCGTGACGAAGGTGCGGATCGTCCCCACCGGTCTGTCGCAGGACGGGCCGCTCATCGGCGCAGCTGCGCTCGTCCACCGGGCGGATGTGCTGCGCTGAGCGATCGGCGCTGACGCGCGCCCTACCGCGGCTGCGAGGTGCGTCCCGGAGCGCGGGTGCGCGTGTCGGCCGGGAGGCGCGGGTCGTCCCCGCCCCACCCCTCCGCTCCCGGGGTGACACTGTCCACAGC
>NZ_LDQC01000090.1 GCF_001475545.1 Curtobacterium luteum
AGCGCGTTGGAACGGATCGACCTGGCGGGGATCGCGTCGAAGGGGTACTGCTTCCAGGTCGACCTGTGCTGGCGTGCCCTCGAGGCGGGGCTGCGGGTCGTGGAGACACCGATCACGTTCACCGAGCGTGAGCACGGGGTCTCGAAGATGAGCGGCAACATCGTCCGCGAATCGTTGACCCTGGTCACGAAGTGGGGCATCGACCGACGCCTGCGCGAGGTCCGCGCCCTCGTCCGCGACCACCACCGGCTGCCCTCCGTCCGCACCAACGCCCACGCGGTGTCCCGCCGCGCCGCCTGACCTCCCGCAGGGGACCGCACAGGAGAGCCCCGTCCACCGATCGTCCGGATCGGTCGACGGGGCTCTCGTCGTCGTGGTGTCGTCGTCAGCGCACGACGACCACGCCGCGACCGGTGAAGCGCACACACCCTCGCTCGACCGTGGCGTCCCCGAAGCGGTAGAGCTCCTCACCCGATGCGGTGGGCACCGGCACCTCGGCGACGTCGTCGAGGAAGTTCACGACGACGTGCACGGGAGCGGCGTCCGGGCCGAGGAGCCCGCGCGACAGCACGAGCCACCGTCGGTCCTCACTGAACCGGACGGCGTTCGCCTCGTAGCGGTGGTCCACGAAGGCCTGCTCCGTGCGGCGCAGGGCGACGAGTACCCGGTAGGCGGTGAGGATCGTCGACTCGCGCTCCCCGGAGAGCGACGACCAGTCGAGCTTCGACCGCTGGAACGTCTCCGGGTCCTGCGGGTCCGGCACGATCGACTCGTCCCAGCCGTGTTCCGCGAACTCCTTGATGCGCCCCTCGGCGGTGACCTTCCCGAGCTCGGGCTCGGGGTGCGAGGTGAAGAACTGCCACGGTGTCGAGGCCGCGAACTCCTCGCCCATGAACAGCATCGGCGTGAACGGTCCGAGCAGGGTCAGTGCGGCCGCGATGACGAGCTGTTCGTCGTCGAGGGTCGCCGCGAGCCGGTCACCAGCGGCGCGGTTCCCGATCTGGTCGTGGTTCTGGTTCGCGACCACGAGCGCCGTCGTCGGTGAGGTCCCGCGGTCGATCGGCCGTCCGTGCCGCTTCCCCCGGAACGACGACCACGTGCCGTCGTGGAAGAACCCGTGCTCCAGCACCTTCGCGAGCGCACCGAGCGGTGCGAAGTCCCCGTAGTAGCCGTTCGTCTCGCCCGTGAGCGCGACGTGGACGGCGTGGTGGAAGTCGTCGGACCACTGCCCGGCGAGCCCGTACCCGGCGGACTCCCGCGGGCGGAACATGACCGGGTCGTTGAGGTCCGACTCCGCGATGAGCGACAGCGGCCGACCGACGAACGTCGAGTACGCATCGGTCTCGGACGCCATGTCGGCGAGGACGTGCGGCCGGGTGGTGTCGCGGATCGCGTGGACGGCGTCGAGGCGGAGCCCGTCGACGTGGTGGTCGCGGAACCACATCCGCACGTTGTCGAGCACGTAGCGCCGCACCTCGGGGTGCTCCACGTTCACGGAGTCGCCCCACGTGTTGCCGAGGCCCTGCAGCAGGTACGGCCCGTACAGCGGCAGGTAGTTGCCACTCGGCCCGAGGTGGTTGTAGACGACGTCCTGGATGACGCCGAGGCCCAGTGCGTGCGCCCGGTCGACGAAGCGGTCGTAGGCGTCGGGTCCGCCGTAGGTGTGCTGCACGGCGTACCAGGCGACGCCGTCGTAGCCCCAGTTCCACTCGCCGTTGAAACCGTTGACGGGGAGGACCTCGACGAAGGACACCCCGAGCTCGACGAGGTGCTCGAGCTGTGCGGCCGCGGCGTCGAGCGTGCCCTCCGGGGTGAAGGTGCCGACGTGCATCTCGTAGATCACCCCGCCGCGGGCCGGGCGACCGGTCCAGGCGTCGTCCGTCCAGGCGAAGCGCTCGGGGTCGACGACCTCGGACGGACCGTGCACCCCCTCGGGCTGGAACCGGCTGCGGGGGTCGGGGCGGACGGCGTCGTCGTCGTCGATGCGGAAGCCGTAGCGTGCACCGACGTGGGGGAGCACCGCGTCGGTGGTCCACCAGTCGTCGGCGCCGCGGGTCAGCGGGTACTCGACGTCGTCGACGACGAGTCGCACGCGGTCGGGGTTCGGCGCCCAGACGGCGTAGCGGGCGGGGACGGTCATGCGTGGCCTTCCAGGATCTCGACCTCGGCCTGCGCCTCGGACTCGGGTTCGTCGGGGCTCGTGCCGCCGGACGTGGTGGGGGAGTCGTTCCCGGTCCGGGAGCCGGTCGCCGTGCCGGGAGCTGCGTCAGCAGCGGCGTCGGCTCCGGCGGACTCACGTTCCGTGCCGTCGGCGACGGCCGCGGGCACGAGGAGGGCGACGGGGAGGTCGGCGAGCACCTCGGCCAGGGGGATGCCCCGGGAAGCCGGCACGCGCCTCCCGGTCAGCAGGTCGACGCGCTCGACGGGGGCCGCGTGCACCAGGGTGTCACCCCAGCCACCGACGCGCTCGAGACCGATCGGGAGGCGCGTCGCGATGGTGACGGCTCCGCCGCGGTCGAACGCGAGCACGTGGTCGGCGGCCGCGCCGCTGGCCTCGAGACCGAGGTAGCGGGTGAACAGCTCCGGGTGGTCGCGACGCAGCCGCAGCGCGCGGCTCGTGACGAGCACCTTCGCGGCGCCGTCGAGCCCGATGGCGGGCAGCCGCTCGGGTCCGGACTCCTCCGGCCCGTCGAGGGTCGCGAGCACGTGGCGGCGCTCGGCGTAGTCGACCGGGCGACGGTTGTCGGGGTCGACGAGGGAGCGGTCCCACGTCTCGGTGCCCTGGTAGACGTCCGGCACACCGGGGCCGGTGAGCTGCACGAGCTTGGCGCCGAGGCCGTTCGACCAGCCGGCTGCGTCGATCCGCTCGTCCAGTGCGTCGAGCACGGCGACCACGGCAGGGTCGTCGAACGCCGCGTCGACCAGCGCGTGCATCCGACGTTCGAAGTCCTCGTCCGGCTCCGTCCAGGTGGTGCTGTCACCGGCCTCGCGCGACGCCTTCTCGGCGTAGGCGTGCAGACGCTCCCGGCTGGCAGGCCGTGCCCCGACGATCGCCTGCCAGAGCAGGTCGGCGAGCACCGCGTCCTCGAGCGGGGCGAGGGACTGCAACCGGTCGAGGGTCGACGACCACTCGTCCGCGATCTCGGCGAGTACGGCGATGCGGGCGCGGGTGTCCTCGCTCCGTTTCGTGTCGTGCGTGGTCAACGTCGTCATCGTGTGCGGCCAGCTCCCGAGACGATCGCGCTGGGCCCGGTGGAAGTCCGCGACCGACACGGCGAAGACGCTCGGGTCGCCGCCGACCTCGCTCAGGCTCGTGAGGCGGGAGGTGCGGTAGAACGCGGTGTCCTCGACGCCCTTCGCCATCACCATGCCGGACGTCTGCTGCAGGCGGACCGCGGCGGCGGAGTCCGGGTCGATGAGGGTCGGCGCGATCCGGTCGATCACGTCGTCGAGGTCCGGACGTGCCTCGGCAGCGCTCTCGAGCGCGTCGATGAGGTGGTGCCCGCCCTCGGGCAGGTAGGTCCGGTACACGTCGAAGGACGCGATGACCTCAGCCAGTGCGTCGACGACGCGGTCCTCGGGGAGGCCATCGGTCGTCGGGGCGAGCAGCCGCGCGAGGCGTCGGACCTCGCTCCCGAGGATGCCGTCGGCGATGCCGCGCCGGGTGTCGTGCGTGAGCTGCTGCCAGTCGGCAGGTTCGGCTCCCGACGCAGCGGTCAGCGCCTCCTGCCCGGCGGGGTCCACGAACACGCGGTCGACCACCCCGAGGGCGTCGTAGCCCGTCGTGCCGTCGACCGGCCACGACGCCGGCAGCTCCTCGCCCGGCTCGAGGATCTTCTCGACGAGCGTGTACGCCCCGCCGGTGAGTCGAGCGAGGTCGTCGAGGTACCCGGCCGGGTCGTACAGGCCGTCCGGGTGGTCGATGCGGAGCCCGTCCACGAGACCGTCCCGGAACCAGCCGCCGATCACGCCGTGCGACGCGGCGAAGACCTCGGGTTCCTCGACCCGGATCCCCGCCAGCGTGTTCACCGCGAAGAACCGCCGGTAGTTCAGCTCGTGGTCGGCCCGCTTCCAGTGCACGAACTCGTAGTGCTGCCGAGCGTGCACGTCCGCGACCGTGTCGCCCGTGTGCACCGTTCCCGGCGCGGTCGGGTACGCGGTCTCGCCGACGTACAGCCGGTCCTCCCGGAGCTCGACCGCGTCGAGCAGCCGGTCGTCGAGCACCGGGATGCGGATCCGCCCGTCGGCGGCGTCCCAGTCGACGTCGAACGCCCACGCGACCGGCGAGCCCTGCCCGTGCTCGAGCAGGGACCACCACCACGGGTTCGCCGACGGGGTGGCGACCCCGACGTGGTTCGGGACGATGTCGACGAGCACACCGAGCCCTGCCGTGTGTGCGGCCTCGGCCAACGCCCGGAGAGCGTCGTCGCCGCCGCGCTCGGCGTCGACACGGGTGTGGTCCACCACGTCGTAGCCGTGCTGCGAACCGGGTTCGGCCTGCAGCACGGGTGACAGGTACAGCCAGTCCGCGCCGAGGTCGCGCACGTAGTCGACGACGTCCCGCGCCTGCGAGAGGTCGAAGTCGGGCGTGATCTGGAGTCGGTAGGTCGAGGTGGGGACGCGCCTGGCGCTCATCGGGTTCCTTCGTCGGACGGCGCGGGGGCTCCGGCCGGGTTCTTCGGGGTGCTCGGCTCGGTGGAGGTCGCGTCGACCGGGGTGGTACGGACCTCGTGGTCGGGCTCTTCGCGGAGGACGATCATCGACCGTGCGGGCACGTCGAGCGCGGAACCGGCGTCGAGGACCTCCTCGCGAGCGCCCGGGTCGGCCGTGTCGATGCGGACCGTCCATCCCGGCGCGTACTCCTCGGGCGGCAGCGTGAACGTGACGACGCCGTCGTGCGCGTTGAAGTACGTGATGAACGCGACGTCGCTGACCCGCTCACCACGGGCGTCGCGACCCCGGATGCCGTCGCCGTTGAGGTACATGCCGACGCTCTTGCCGAAGCCCGAGTCCCAGTCCTCCGGGTCCATCGCCTCGCCGGAGGGGGTGAGCCAGACCACGTCGGGGAGCGGTTCGCCCTCGCCCCGGCGGACCGGGCGCCCGTTGAAGTACCGCGTGCGGCGGAACGTCGGGTGGTCGTGCCGGAGCTTCACGACGTCCGCCGTGAACTGCACCAGGTCGTCGTCGGCGTGTGCCCAGTCGATCCAGCTGATCGCGGAGTCCTGCGCGTACACGTTGTTGTTGCCGGACTGCGTGCGCCCGAGTTCGTCGCCGTGGGCGATCATCGGCACGCCCTGGCTGAGCAGGAGCGTCGCGAGGAAGTTCCGCCGCCGCTGGAGCCGCAGCGCGGTGATCTCCGGGTCGTCGGTCGGCCCCTCGACTCCGGAGTTCCACGACCGGTTGTGGCTCTCGCCGTCGTTGTTGTCCTCGCCGTTGGCCTCGTTGTGCTTCTCGTTGTAGGCGACGAGGTCGTACAGCGTGAAGCCGTCGTGCGCGGTGATGAAGTTGATGCTCGCCTTCGGCGTCCGGCCGTCGTGCTCGTAGAGGTCGGCCGAGCCGGAGATCCGCGAGGCGAACTCGCCGAGCGTCGAGGGCTCCCCGCGCCAGAAGTCCCGGACGGTGTCCCGGTACTTGCCGTTCCACTCCGACCACTGCGGCGGGAAGTTGCCGACCTGGTAGCCGCCGGGCCCGACGTCCCACGGCTCGGCGATGAGCTTCACCTGGGAGACGATCGGGTCCTGCTGGACCAGTTCGAAGAACGCCGCCAGCCGGTCGACCTCGTAGAACTCCCGCGCCAGGGCGGCCGCGAGGTCGAAGCGGAACCCGTCGACGTGCATCTCGGTCACCCAGTACCGCAGGGAGTCCATGATGAGCTGCAGCGAGTGCGGGTGCCCGACGTTGAGCGAGTTGCCCGTGCCCGTGGTGTCCATGTAGTACCGCTTGTCGTCCTCGACGAGGCGGTAGTAGGCGGCGTTGTCGATCCCGCGGAAGGACAGCGTCGGGCCGAGGTGGTTGCCCTCGGCCGTGTGGTTGTAGACGACGTCGAGGACGACCTCGATGCCCGCCCGGTGCAGCTCGCGCACCATCGCCTTGAACTCCTGCACCTGCTGCCCGCGGTCGCCCGAGGACGAGTAGTGCGAGTGCGGGGCGAAGAACCCGATCGTGTTGTAGCCCCAGTAGTTCGACAGCCCCTTCTCCTGCAGGGTCGAGTCGTTCACGAACTGGTGCACGGGCATGAGCTCGAGCGTCGTCACACCGAGTCGCTGCAGGTGCGCGATGACCGCCGGGTGCGCGACGCCCGCGTAGGTGCCGCGCTGTTCCTCGGGCACGTCCGGGTGGGTCTCGGTGAGCCCCTTGACGTGCGCCTCGTAGATCACCGTCTCGCCGTAGGGGATCCGCGGAGGCCGGTCACCCTGCCAGTCGAAGAACGGGTTGATCACGACGCCCTTCATCATGTGCGGCGCCGAGTCCTGGTCGTCCGTGGAGTCCGGGTCGCCGAACGTGTACGAGAACAGCGCCTGGTCCCAGTCGATGTCGCCGCTCGTGGCCTTGGCGTACGGGTCGAGCAGGAGCTTGTTCGGGTTCGCCCGCAGGCCGTTCGCCGGGTCGTAGGGTCCGTGCACGCGGAAGCCGTACTCCTGGCCCGGCCCGATGTTCGGCAGGTAGGCGTGCCACACGTAGGCGTCCACCTCGACGAGGTCGATGCACTGCTCGGTGCCGTCCTCGTCGAACAGGCAGAGCTCGACGCGGTCCGCGGTCTCGCTGAACAGGGCGAAGTTCGTGCCGCTGCCGTCGTAGGTCGCGCCGAGCGGGTACGGGTTGCCGGGCCAGGTGTGCAAACGGTCCTCCAGGTGTGGGCGATGCCAACGTATCGGCGCCGACCGTCCGCGTCCGCAGACAAGCCCCAGCGGTGGACGGTCACCCGCGCTCGCCCGCCTGTGGAGGGACCGCCGAGTAGCCTCGCGCGCATGGCCAACATCGTGACGCAGATCGCAGACAAGGTGCGCCCCGTCGGGGTCGGCACGAACTACGGGGAGCCCGTCGAGGTCGGCGACCAGACGCTCATCCCGGTCTCCATCGCCTGGTTCGGCTTCGGCGGCGGCGGGGACGACGAGAACGGCGGTGGCGGCGGTGGCGGCGGCACCTCGATCCCGGTCGGCGCCTACGTCCGCCGTCCCGGCAAGGACCTCGAGTTCGAACCGAACCTCATCTCGCTGCTCGCGGTCAGCATCCCGGTGATCTGGGTGACCGGCACCGTGCTCCGCAAGCTGGTGCGGGTCCTCAAGAAGTAGCGGACGACGGCCTGGAGGCGCGTGGCGGGCTCGCCACGCGCCTCCAGGCCGTCCCGCGCGCACCACGCGCGACGCGGGTGCAGCCCGCAGTACACTGCTGGCACACACACGGGAGTCCGGTCACCGGGCTGAGAGGGAGCGAACGGCGCTCCGACCGTCGAACCTGATCCGGATCATGCCGGCGCAGGGAGGAGTCACCATCATGCCTTCGCGCATCCAGTCCACCGTTCCGTCGTCCGGCCAGACGGCCCCGGCCCCGAGGCGCTCGCTGCGCTGGCGGGTCGTCGACATCGTCGTCGCCAGTGTCCTCGCGGTCGCGCTCGGCGTCGTCTTCAGGGTCTGGGAGTTCCCCTACGAGCCGCTCAGCGCGGCGATGAAGCTGGTGCTCCCCGGCACCCAGGCGCTGTTCGGCGGCGTCTGGCTGCTCGCCGGCCCGGTCGTCGCCGTCGTCGTCCGCAAGCCCGGCGCGGCGCTCTACGGCGAGATCGTCGCCGCGTCCGTCGAAGCGCTCTTCGGCACCCAGTGGGGCTGGGGCACGCTCGAGGCCGGCCTCGTGCAGGGTCTCGGTGCGGAGCTCGTCCTCGCGCTGTTCCTGTACCGCGTGTACCGCCTGCCGGTCGTCGCGCTCGCCGGTGCCGCCGCCGGGCTCGCCCTCGGCATCAACGACTCGATCCTCTGGTACCCCGGCTACGACGCCGCGTTCAAGGTGGTCTACATCGTCTGCGCGGTCATCTCCGGCGCGGTGATCGCCGGGCTCGGCTCGTGGTTCCTCGTCCGCGCCCTGGCCCGCACCGGGGTGCTGTCGTCCTTCGCCGCCGGGCGCGAGCACAGCCGGCGCTCCGGCCGGTGACCGCCGCCGCCCGGATCGCGTTCGACGACTGGGGCTGGCGCTACCCGGAACGTGAGCAGTGGGCCGTCCGAGGCGTCGACCTCGTCGTCGAACCCGGCGAACGGGTGGCGATCGTCGGCCCGTCCGGCGCCGGGAAGTCCACGCTGCTCCGCGCCGTCGCCGCCGTGCTGCCGGACGAGCCGGACGCCACCGACGAGACCGCCGGCGAGGTCGAGGGCAGCGTGCTCGTCGACGGTACCGAGCCCCGGACGGCCCGCGGTCGGGTCGGACTCGTCATGCAGGACCCCGAGGCGCACACCGTCATGGCACGCATCGGCGACGACGTGGCCTTCGGCTGCGAGAACCTCGGCGTCCCGCGCGGTGAGACCTGGGCGCGGGTGCAGACCGCCCTCGAGGTCGTCGGACTCGATCTGCCGCTCGACCGCAGCACCGCGCAGCTCTCCGGCGGACAGCGACAGCGACTCGCGCTCGCCGGGGTCCTCGCCATGCAGCCAGGCGCCCTCGTGCTCGACGAACCCTGCGCGAACCTCGACCCGTCCGGTGTGGAGCAGGTGCACGACGCCGTCCGCGCGTTGCTCGACGCCACCGGGGCGACCCTCCTCGTCGTGGAGCACCGCATCGGGACGTGGCTCGACCTGGTCGACCGGCTCGTGCTGCTCGAACCGGGCGGCGGCGTGGTCGCGGACGGCCCTCCCGACTCCGTGCTCGCGACGCACGGCGAGGGCCTGACGGCTGCAGGGGTGTGGGTGCCCGGTGCCGAGCCCGCGCGGGGAAGCGCACGGCGCGGCCGTCCGGGTTCCTCGACCGACCTGCTGCGCGCCGACGGACTGGGCACGGCTCGTGGGAAGCGGCAGCGCGTCGGGTCCGGCATCGACCTCTCGGTGCGGTCGGGTGCGGTCGTCGCCGTCACCGGTCCGAACGGCGTCGGCAAGTCGACGCTCGGCCTGACGCTCGCGGGCCTCCTCCGCCCCGCGGACGGCACGCTGACGGCCTCGCCTGCACTCGCCGGGAACGCCCGGACCGGCACCGCCCCGCACGCGTGGTCGAGCCGAGCCCTCGCGGCGCGGATCGGCACGGTGTTCCAGGACCCCGAGCACCAGTTCGTCGCCCGGAGCGTCCGCGAGGAACTCGCCGCCGGCCCGCGCGCCCTCGACCAGGACGGGGTCGACGACCGGGTCGCCGACCTGCTCGACGAGTTCGGCCTCGCCCACCTCGCTGACGCCGACCCGTTCACCCTCTCCGGCGGCGAACAACGGCGGCTCGCGATCGCCGCGGTCGTCGCGAGCCGCCCGCCGGTCGTCGTCCTCGACGAGCCGACGTCCGGACAGGACCGTGCCACGTGGGAGTCCGTCGTGCAGCACCTCGGTGCGCTCGCCGACGCGGGCACCGCGATCGTCGCGGTGACCCACGACCGCGATCTCGTCCGGGCGCTCGACGCCGAGGAGGTCGTGCTCGCCGCCGACGGCGTGAGCCGACCGTCGGCCGCGGGCGCCGACGACCGCGAGACCCGCCCGACGGACGAGTGTGCCGAAGAGCTGGCGGCTCCGGCGAAGCCGGCGGCCCCGGCGGCCCCGGCGGAGCCGGCAGCGCCGGGGGTACTGCGGTGAGCGCCCCGCCGACAGCGCCCGCGCTCCGGACGCGACCCGTGCCTCCCGGCCGACCCGCGCCACCACCCGCCGGCCGCGGGATCCGCGGCGTCCAGCCCGTCGCCGCGCTCCTGGGGGTCCTCGGGCTCGGGGTGTTCCTCGTCCTGAGCCTCGACGTGGTCTCCGCGGCGGTCGCCCTCGGACTCGAGCTGGCGCTCCTGCCGCTCCTCCGCATCCCACCGCGCACCCTGCTGCTCCGGACGTCGCCCGTGCTCCTCGCGGTCCCGCTCACGGCGCTCAGCATCGCGCTGTACGGCCGACCCTCCGGACGGGAGTGGTTCGACCTCGGCTTCGCACACGTCACCGACGGCTCCCTGACGCTCGCGCTCGCGACAGCGCTCCGGGTGCTCGCGATCGGACTGCCGGGTGTCGTGCTGTTCATCCGGGCCGACCCCACCGACCTCGCGGACGGACTCGCCCAGGTGCTCCGGTTGCCCGCTCGGTTCGTCCTCGGGGCACTCGCGGCCGTGCGGATGATCACCCTCCTCGGCGACGACTGGCGCCAGCTCGCCATGGCTCGCCGAGCGCGCGGCCTCGCCGACACCGGACGGATCCGCCGCGCTGCGTCGATGGCGTTCGCGCTGCTCGTGCTCGCGCTCCGACGGGGGACCACCCTCGCGGTCGCGATGGAGTCCCGCGGCTTCGGAGCACCCGGACGCCGCACCTGGGCGCGCCCGGCGCGCTTCAGGGGCCCGGAGTGGGCGATGGTCGCGGTGCTGGTCGCGATCGGCGTGGTCGCCACCGCGGTCGCGATCGCGGCGGGGACCTGGCGTGCCTGACGGCGACGGCGGTGCGGCACGGGTCGCTCCGGCGGCGCCGGCTCGGATCGTCCCCCACCGTCTCGACGTGCTCGAGTCGCGCGTCCGCACCGCCGTCCCCGCCGGCGCGCGTGTGGTGGTGCTGCTCGACGGACGCTCCGGGACGGGCAAGACGACCCTCGGCGATGCGCTCGCCGAACGGATCGGAGCCCAGGTCGTCCATCTCGACGACGTCTACCCGGGGTGGGACGGGCTCCGTGCAGCAGCGGCCGCCGTGTCGACCGACGTGCTCGGTCCGGCGTCAGGCTACCGACGGTGGGACTGGGCGACCTCGGCGCCCGCCGGCTGGACGACGGTCGACCCGGACCTGCCGGTCGTCGTCGAGGGGTGCGGTGCCCTGTCGCGAGCCTCGGCACCGCTGGCGAGCCTGCGGGTGTGGCTGGAGGCGGACGACGACGAACGGTGGCGCCGGGCGATCGGCCGCGACGGCGACGTCTTCGCCCGCGAGTGGGACCGGTGGGCGGCGCAGGAGCAGGCGTTCATCGACGCCGAGGACCCGGCGTCCCTCGCCGACGTGGTCATCCGGACCTGATCCTCGAGGTGCCGACTGGTGGTCGCCGACCGTCGGCTCCGGACGACGCCCGCTCCGGACGACCGCTGGCGGCGGGCGGTGGCTGCCGCGTGCGCGGCGGTTGGGGGGCGTGCGTGGTGGCGTCTCCGGTCAGGCCCAGCCGAGTTCGTGCAGGCGCTCGTCGTCGATCCCGTAGTAGTGCCCGATCTCGTGCACCAGGGTCGTGTGCACCTCGTCGCGGAGTTCCTCCTCGGTGTCGCACTCCGCCAGGTGCGCTGCACGGAACACGATGATGCGGTCCGGGAGCTCCCCGAACCCGTACTGCCCGCGCTCGGTCGCTGCGACGCCGTCGTACACGCCGAAGAGGTCGGAGCCGTCCTCGGGAGCGTCCTCGACCACGAAAGCAACGTTGTCGAGGCCGTCGAGCATGTCGTCGGGCAGCCGGTCGAGTTCATCGGAGACGAGTTGCTCGAAGTCGTCGGGAGACATCTGCACGCAGATCAGTGTCCCACCAGTGTGTCCTCGAACACGGACCGTGACCGGAGGAGCTCGCCGAGCGCGGGCGCGCTCTTCCTTGCGTAGGCGCTCGTGAGGTGCACGAAGTCCTTCTTGACGATCGTCCGCTCGACGAAAGCCGGACAGGTGTCAGCGGTACAGAAGAGCGGCCGGGAGTCGACGACGGTCGCGTCGTCGCCCGCCACGGCGTTCAGCGCTGCGAGTCGTGATCGCCATGCCGATGACGTCTCGGTGATGCACGCTGAGGGAGAGCCTCCGACGCTGTAGCAGTTCTGGACGCTCTGACCCGCCGGGGGCGGCGAGACGAGGACGACCTTCCCGACCGACTCCCGGACGTCGACGACGTAGCGTTGCGTGGCTGCGGCCCATTCAGCGGCTCCCGGCGCTGTCCCGTCACCATCCACGCCAGTGTCCGCGAACGTGTTCGTGATCACGAGTACGTCGGGTTCGACTTCGGTGATCCGGTCGAGGGTGTCCGCGCGGAAGGAGGCGCACTCGGTTGCGTCCTGGCCTCCCAGGGAAGCGTCGATGAACGGGCAGCCGAACGCGGTCCGTGTCACGATCCGCCAGCCCGCCAGCAGGCCGTCGTCCTGCAACCGCAGGTACGCGTCGATCCAGTGCACGGCGGTCGAGTCGCCGACCAGCATCAGCGATCGTTCCGCGGTCGGCGACCCGAACGTGCACGTCTCCGCGGACGGAGCGGGTGACAGGCGCCCGCACTCGGGGTGCTGCGTCCCCACCAGGTTCGCACCGGGACCGTCGTCGAGTTCTGGCCAGGACGTCGCCGACAGCGCGTCGACGATGCCCTTGCCGAGCGCCGCGAGCGCGGGGCGGTCTTCGCCACCGACCGTCGGTGCCGCCGTTGCGTCTGCAGCGAGCGGCACCGTCGGGATATCGATCGGTCGGACACGGTCCGTCGCGACCAAGCTGAGCACCACAGCGGTCACCGCCGCGAGTCCGATCGCGCTCACCTGGACCGAGCGACGTTGCGGACGGAGCGCTTCCCGGAAGCGTGCACGCTCGCGACGGTGCCACATCGCGAGGGGGGCGACCGAGCACGGGCGCTCGATGAGGTGGTAGCTGACGTACGCAAGAGCGATGCTCAGGGGCACCGTCCACCAGACGGCACTCGGATCGACGGCGCCGATGACGATGAACAGGGGGAAGTGCCAGAGGTAAAGGGAGTAGCTGACGTTGCCGATCGACACCAGCGGACCGGCCCGCAGCACGGCTGCACCGCTCGTCGGACCACGGACACCACCCACGAGGACCATCGCCGCGGAGATCACCGGCGCCGCAGCGGCGGGGAACGGGAACGCGCCCTGACCGGTGATGCAGACGGCGGAGACCAGGATCCCGACCAGTCCCGTCCACGACAGGGACGTCCCGAACCACGCGGGCAGGCGTCCCCAGATGGCGGTCCCGAAGGCGAGCAGGCTCCCGACTCCGAGCTCCCACGCCCGGACGGGAGTCGAGAAGTACGCGGTCTCGGGGTCAGCAGTGCTCTGGATCGGGGCCAGAACGGCGGATGCGACGACCCCCACCGACAGGGTCGACAGCGCGACGACGCGAGGGCTGCTCCGTCGACCGATCGCGAGTGTCGTCACCAGGAGCACGGGGACGACGAGGTAGAACTGCTCTTCCACGGACAACGACCAGAAGTGCTGGAACGGTGAGACCGGGCCGTCGGCTGCGAAGTAGTCGGTCTGCTGGTCGGCGAACCGCCAGTTGGCCAGGAAGACGAGGCTCCATCCGGCGTCCGCGAGCGACTGCGGAGCCCGTTGCGGCACCAGGAGGAGGACAGCCGCCAGCGTGGCTGCGATCACGACGACCGCGGCGGGCATGAGGCGCCGGACCCGTCTCCAGTAGAACGCGGTCAAGGAGATGCGACCGGTCCGGGAGTGCTCCGCGAGCAGGA
This sequence comes from Curtobacterium luteum, assembly GCF_001475545.1. GTDB lineage: Bacteria > Actinomycetota > Actinomycetes > Actinomycetales > Microbacteriaceae > Curtobacterium > Curtobacterium luteum_A. The sequence continues at coordinate 13,552 of NZ_LDQC01000090.1, forward strand.
GCGACGTGATCAGGAACCCCGAGATCACGAAGAACACGTCGACGCCGACGAAGCCGCCGATGGGCTGAGCGAAGACGTGCTCGGCGACGACCAGGACGACCGCGACGGCCCGGAGTCCCTGGATGTCGAGCCGCTTCGTCGGCGCGTGGAGACGGGGGCGTTGTGACATTTCACCATGGTACCTGGAATATCGGTAGCCTCGGTGAAAGAGAAGAGCCCTCGGTGCAACACCGAGGGCTCATCCCGTGGGGTGAGTAACGGGTCTCGAACCCGCGACCTCCTAGACCACAACCAGGCGCTCTACCAACTGAGCTATACCCACCACGTCCACACCGGTGACCGGCGCGACCACTCAATAGTAGTACATGCGCGACCGCACTCCGACCACGTGTGTCGTCACTCGGCGGGCTGGGCGAGCCGCGGCTCCCACTTCGCGACGACCTCGGCCTGGACGGCACGGACATCGTCGGTCGAGGGGCCCGGGTCGGCGACGAACCCCGCGCGGCGGTAGTACTCGAGCTCGCGGATCGACTCGAGGATGTCGGCCAGGGCACGGTGACCGCCGTGCTTCTCCGGGGCGTTGAAGTACACGCGCGGGAACCACCGTCGGCACAGCTCCTTGATGCTCGAGACGTCGACGCTCCGGTAGTGCAGGTGGTTGTCCACCCGCGGCATGTACTTGGCGAGGAACGCTCGGTCCGTGCCGATGGTGTTGCCGGCCAGGGGAGCGGTGCCCTCGGCCGGCACGTGGGCGAGGATGTACTCGAGCACCTGGTACTCGGCGTCGGCGAGGCTCACGCCGTCCGGGATCTCGTCGATCAGACCCGAGGTCGTGTGCATGTTCGTCACGAACTCGTTCATGTTGTCGAGTGCGGACTGGTCCGGCTTGATCACGATGTCGAACCCGGGGTGCACCGGCACGAGGTCGAAGTCGGTGACGACGACGGCCACCTCGACGAGTTCGTCGACCGCGAGGTCGAGGCCCGTCATCTCGCAGTCGATCCAGACGAGGCGGTCGTTCGCAGTTGCCATGTCGTCGATCCTATTCCCGTGCGCCGACGGCCCCGCCGCGGGTGGTGGCGGGGCCGTCTTGGCTCGGGTGCCCATGCATCCTCGCTGTGGGGACCGTGCGTCAGACCATCTCGCCGGCGGTGACCGCCTCGGCCTCGACCCGCTCCGACTCGGGACCGTCGTCCACGCGGCGCAGGACGCGGGTCGTGGCAGCGACCACCACGAACGCGATCGCGACCGACACCCCGGCGAAGACGTACGCGGCGCTCGGCGCGATGGCGTCCGCCAGCAGGGTCGCCACGGGCGGGGCGATGGCTCCGCCGATGAACCGCACCGCGGAGTACGCGCTGGAGGCCACGGAGCGGGGGAGGTCCGTCGCCTCCATGACGCACTCGGTGAGGACGGTGTTGAGCACGCCGAGCACGAGGCCGCCGATGATGACGCAGGCGATCAGGCCGACCTGCGAGGACACGACCACGGCCGCGGCGAACAGGTCGAGCGCGAGCAACGGCAGCGCGATCTTGAGGACCGTCGTGCGGCGGAGCCGTGCGGTGAGCATCGGCGCCACCCAGACCGACGTGATCGCCAGTCCGACGCCCCAGCCGAAGAACGTGAAGCCGATCCCGATCGCGCCGAAGCCGAGCGGGAAGGGGGTGTAGGCGAGCAGCACGAAGAAGCCGATGTTGTAGAACAGTGCGGTCACGGCGAGCGCTGCGAGTGCCGGGCGGCCGAGTGCACGGAACGGTGCGGAGAGCTTCGTCGGCGTCGGCTTCTCGATGCCGGACGTCTTCAGCAGCGTGACGATGGCGATGAACGCGATGGCCATGAGCGTGGTGACGCCGAAGAACGGGCCGCGCCAGCTCACGTTGCCGAGCAGGCCGCCGACGAGCGGTCCGATCGCGATGCCGAGGCCGAGTGCGGCCTCGTACAGGATGATCGCGGACGCGGTGCCACCGGACGCCGCTCCGACGATGGTCGCGAGGGCGGTCGAGATGAACAGTGCGTTCCCGAGACCCCAGCCGGCGCGGAAGTCGATGATGCTCCACACGCTGTTCGACGTGGCCGCGAGCACGGAGAACACCACGATCAGGGCGAGACCGATGAGCAGGGTGTTCTTCGGTCCGATCCGGCTCGACACCCAGCTGGTGAAGAACATCGCGACACCGGTGACCGCCAGGTAGCTCGTGAAGAGCAGTTCGGTCTGCGCGGCGGTCGCCTCGAGGGACGTCGCGATCGCGGGGAGGATCGGGTCGACGAGGCCGATGCCCATGAAGGCGACGACGCAGGCGAAGGCGATGGCCCAGACCGCGGAGGACTGCTTGAGGATGCTGCCGGAGGCGGCGGGTGCGTGGGCGTTCACGCGGTGATCTCCGTTCGTGTGGTGGTGGTGCTCCGGGCGGCGATGATGGCGGCTGCTCCGTGCAGCGCGTCCCATTCGTCGTCGGTGAGGTCGGCGAAGAGCGGCCCGACCGTCCGCGTCAGGACGGCGCGCCAGGTGGCCAGATGCTCGCGCCCGGCGTCCGTGATCGAGATGAGCTGGCCCCGCGAGTCGTCCGGGTCGACCGTCCGGGACACGAGTCCGTCGTCGAGCATGCCGGCGACGAGTCGGGTCATCGTGGGCTGTGCGACCCGGGACGCCTCGGCGAGCTCGCCGAGGCGGAGTGGCTGCTCGGTCTCGAGGATGCCGAGCGTGCGCCAGACCGCGGGGGAGGTCGTGTTGCCGGTGGACCGGACGGCGGTGCGGATCAGGCGGTTCACCGAGACGAGGAGCGTCTCGACCGTCTGTTCGCGGGATGTTTCCATAGCAAAACTATATAGCCCTGCTATGGATCAGTCAACAGGTGCCCCCTGGTACAAGGGATGCATGAGTGACATCACGATCTCCGAGGGCGACGAGTACACCGCGATCTTCCACGGCGGCCCCTTCGACGGCACGACCGACACCCGCACCGCCACGGGTGACGCGCTGGACGAGGAGATCACCGTCTACGCCGACGTCGAGGGGCTCCAGACGGCCTTCGCCTACCGCCTCACCAAGTCGCGCCAGGTGCTCGACCAGACCTCCGGCGAGTACACCTACGACCCGTCCGACTCCGACCCAGTGGACGACCTGCAGGACCGCGGTGACCGTTCCGGCGAGTTCGACCGGGAGTAGACCGGTACCACGCCGCGTTGACCCCGCCGTGCGACTCGACCTCTGGACCTCGGCCTTCTGTGCGCCCTGCGCCGCGGCACGACGCGTCGCCGCTGAGGCAGCGGCGCTCGTGCCGGGCCTGACCGTGTCCGAACGGGACGTCGCGGCGCAGCCCGACGACGCGGAACACCTCGGCATCCGGTCGACCCCCACGCTCATCGTGCGGGGTGACGACGGGGCCGAGGTGTTCCGGTCACCTGGCGTACCGACGCGCGACCAGTTGCTGGTCGCCGTCGCGAAGGCCCTCCCGCCCGCCGACGGGTGAAGCCGGCCTGGAGGCACGGATCACCTTCCGCACGACCCGTTTCGTCCCACGGACGGGCGTCCCCACCACGAGCGCGACGCTGCCCAGGACCGACCGATCGTCGCGGCCGAGCGCGTTCTTCCGTTCCCAGGCCCGGCGCAGTGCCCCACCACGACTCCGCCGAGCTGCCGGCCGGTCGACGAGTCTCCCGGCGTCCCGCTGCAGCATGAGGTCCTCGGCACGTCCCGTCCAGTCGTCGTCCGACGACGGGTGGAAGTGGTTGTCGCGGAGCCACTCGGGCCGGACCGTCCGGAAGCGCCCGGCGATGAGGTCGGAGGAATCACCCGGGAGGCCGCTGCCCACGAAGACCTCGTTGATGAGCTGCGGGCCGACGCCGAAGTCCGTCAGCGTCAGTGCGGGGACGCCGGCGGCCACGGCCTCGAGGACGGCCGTCGAACTCACCGTCACGAGGGCGAGCGCGCGGGCGAGGTGCTCGGCCATCGGCCCCGACTCGACGACGAGGTTCGTCGGCGCGTCGGCGGGGACGAGCTCCGCGTAGGGGTGCTCCTCGCGGTGGGTCTGCTGTTCACCCGTCGTCGCCCGGACCTTGATGACCACCCGCCACTCCGGGTGGGCGAGCGCCGTCGCGGCGAGCCAGTGCACGATCCGCTGCCGCTCGGCTGGGTCGCTCGGCACGCTCGGCTGCGCGGCGAACACGACCGAGTCGCGCACCGGTGTCGCTCCACCCGGCGCGTCCCGGCGGGAGCCTGACGGCCGGGCGAACGGCAGCGTGGCGAGCGCGAACGCGGGCTCCAGGCCGCCGGTGCGGGCGAGCTCGTCGTAGGCGCGGACCTCGCGGTGGCTGTGCAGGACGAACAGGTCGGCGCGGGCGCGGAGGAACACGCCCTTCCACTTCGCCGGGTAGGAGATGCCCGGAAGGCCGGTCACGAGGACCGGGCGGTCGGGGACGTGCCGGTGCACCTGGTCGATCACGAGCTCCGCGACCGGACCGATGAGCGCGACGAGCACCGCGTCCGGCGGGTCGTCGCGGAGGCGGCGCACGATCGTGTCCACGTCGGTCGGCTCCGGCGGCAGCGAGGCGAGGTGCGCCAGACGCTCGTCGAGCCCCCGGAACGCCGAACGGAGCTGCGCGGTGCTCGCCGTCCGCGGGGTCCGGACCGTCAGGACGTCGACGTCCCAGTGCGCGGGAGCGGTGGCGAGCAGGTGCGCACCCCACTTCGCGAACGAGTCGGTGTCGACCAGGCCGACCACCCGACGGCGGCGGGTCGGCACGGCGGACGGGAGTCGTGCCTCCAGGCCGACCGTCGAGGGCTCCACGACCTCCGTCACGCGACCACCCGGCGG
>NZ_LDQC01000091.1 GCF_001475545.1 Curtobacterium luteum
GGTCGACCTCGGCGAGGGGACGGACGACCACCAGCCGCAGCAGTCGATCCGCACGGCGTTCAACCGGTCGCGTCCGGAGCGCTCGTACGTGAAGACGGCCCTCGCCGTGCAGAACATGGGGTTCCTCCGGGGCATGTCGCCGGCCTACATGCGGACCGCCCCGGCGGTGAACGACTGGGTCGCCGGCCTGGTCGACGGCGACCCGGTCCTCGCCGACTGCGGCTTCGGAGTGCTCCGCGAGCACGCCGCGATCGGGTACACGGGCGACGCGTACCACCGGGTCGACGTGGTCTCACCGCAGCGCAAGATGCTCGCCGCGCTCTGGCGCGAGAGCCCCGTGCCGAAGCTGCAGCCGGGGGAGCGACCGATCACGATGGCCGCGCTGCTGCACCGTGACGCCAGGGGTCGGTCCGTGGCCGCGGCCCTCGTCGAACAGTCGGGGCTCGACGCTGCGGCCTGGGTCCGCCGGTACCTCGACGCGTACCTCCGGCCCGTCGTGCACTGCCTCACCGAGCACCAGGTGCTGTTCATGCCGCACGGCGAGAACCTCGTGCTCGTCCTCCGCGACGGAGCGGTCTCCCGCGTGTTCATGAAGGACATCGGTGAAGAGGTCGTGGTCGTCGGCGACGTCCCGGTACCGGCGGGGACCGAGCGGATCGTGCAGCCGGTGGACGACGACGAGGCCGCGCTCGGGGTCTTCACCGACGTCTTCGACGGGGTGCTCCGGTACCTCGCGGCGATCCTCGACGAGGACGGCGTGCTGCCGGCCGCGGTGTTCTGGCGGATCGTGGGGGAGTGCGTGGACGGCTCGGTCGGGCGGACGCGGACCATCGACTTCCGCGTGCCCGACTTCGAGCACTCGTGCCTGAACCGCCTGCAGTTGCGGAACACCGTGCAGATGGTCGACCTCTCCGGCCAGACCGAGTCACTCATCCGGGCTGGGCGGATGCCGAATCCGATCGCGCGCCGGTGACGGGCGGGAGGGGCGGACGTCCGGGACGCTCGCCGCTCCGTTCGGGCGGCGGCCGGTCGCCCGTGACGCGTGCCGAGGCGCGTGTGACGGGTGGCGCGGCCGCCGGGCGCCTGGCAGGGTCGGACCATGCCCTCCGCCGTGCAGCTCATCCGGTCCGCAGCGCTCAGCGACGTCGCGGAGTACGCGTACGCCGCGACGGCCCCGGCGGGGGCGCGGCTCGTGTTCCTCGCCGGTGCCTGCCCCCTCGACGAGGACGGTCGGACCGTCGCGGTGGGTGACCACGCCGGGCAGGCCGCGCAGTGCGTCGCGAACCTGGAGACGGCGCTCGCCGCGGCCGGTGCGACGCTCGATGACCTGATCAGCACCCGTGTGCTCGTCGCGTCGTCGCGGCAGGAGGACCTCGTGTCCGCCTGGGAGGTCGTGCGTCGGGCGATGGGGGTCCACGACGTGCCGAGCACGCTGCTCGGGGTCACGGTGCTCGGGTACGACGACCAGTTGGTGGAGATCGAGGCCGTCGCGGCCGTCATCGACTGAACGGGGCGCGCCTCAGCCGACGAGCGCG
>NZ_LDQC01000092.1 GCF_001475545.1 Curtobacterium luteum
GGCGGACCCGGGTCCGCCGCTGCCGGGTGCGGAGCTTCGGGTCGAGGACGAGCGCGACGAGGTCCGCCGCGAGGTTGCAGACGACGTACACGACCGCGCTGAGGAGCGCGATCGCCTCGATCGTCGGCAGGTCCCGGTCGTACACGGACTCGAGCATGAGCTTGCCCATGCCGGGGTAGTTGAAGACGTTCTCCACGACGACCACACCGCCGAGCAACCACGCCACGTTCAGCGCGATCACCGTCAGGGTCGGCAGCAGCGCGCTCGGCACGGCGTGCTTCCACACGACCCGTCGCGTCGAGAGGCCCTTGAGCTCGGCGGTCGTGACGAACTCGGACGCCATCACGTCGATCGTCGAGGAGCGGGCGGTCCGGACGATGTACGCAGCCATCGCGAGCGTGAGCACGATGATCGGCAGCCAGATCGTCGGCAGGAGTTCCCCGACCGTGGCGTCGCTCCCCCGCAGCACGACCGCGGGGAACAGCGGCACGCCGATCGCGAACAGCAGCACGAGCACGGTGGCGACCATGAACTCGGGGACGCTCATCACGACGAGGCTGACGACCGAGACCAGCCGGTCGGTGGCGCGACCGCGGCGGACCCCGGCGAGGACCCCGAGGAACAGCGACAGCGTGACGCCGACGAGCATCGCGGGGACGGCGATGAGCATGCTGTTCCGGAAGGCGGTCACGAGCGTCGGCGCGACGGGTTCGCCGCTGACGAGCGACGTGCCGAAGTCGCCGTGCACCGCGCCGCCGAGCCACTCGAGGTACCGCAGCCACACGTTCTGGTCGAGGCCGAGTGACTCCCGGAGCTGCTTGACGGCCTCGGGTGTGGCGTTCTGCCCGAGGAGCTGCTGGGCGACGTCGCCGGGCAGCGCCTGCACCGCGAGGAACACGAACAGCGACGCGAGGACCACCGTGAGCACGGCGATCCCGAGTCGGCGGAGGACGGGGACGATGACGTCCGACGGTCTGGTTGTGGTGGTCATCGGCGCAGTCCGATCCGGAGCCAGTCGAACTCGAAGCCGTACTCCGAGTAGTTGACGACGTCACGGGACAGTCCGACCAGGCGGTCCCCGAACATCGGGGTCATGTCGGCGCCGTCCTCGACGATGAGCCGCTGGGCGTCCTGGTAGAGCGTCAGACGCTTGGCGTCGTCCATCTCGGCACGGGCGTCGTCGAGCAGCGCGTCGAACCGCTCGTTCGACCAGGCGCTCTCGTTGTAGGAGGACCCGGACCGGAAGATCTGGTTCAGCAGCTGGTCGATCGGGCGGCCGGTGAACCAGTAGCTCACCATGAGCGGCTTCTGCATCCAGATCTGCGTGTAGTACGAGTCCGAGCTGGCGTTCTGCACCGTCAGCCGGATGCCCGCGTCCGCGACGGCGTCACGGTAGGCCACGGCCATCGGGGTGAAGACCGACTCGTAGCTCGACGTGTAGATCGATGCACGCAGGTCCGACCGGCCGGCGGCCTTGAGCAGCGCCTTCGCCTTGTCCGGGTCGTGCTCGCGGTGGTCGTCCACGAACGCGGCCAGCTGCGGCGGCACCGGGTTGTCCCAGCCGGGCGACCCGGTGCCCTGCAGTGCGGTCTCGACGATCGAGCGGGGGTCGTAGGCGAGCTTCATGGCCTGGCGGACGCGGGGGTCACGGAACTCGTCGCTCGTCGCGAGCATCGGGATCGTGTACCACTGGGCGTTCCTCGACCGGGCGATCGTGGCCCGGTCCGACGCCGCGACGACCCGGGCCGTGGCGAAGTCGAGGTTCGTCTGCGAGATGAGGTCGATCTGCCCGGCGAGCAGGGCGTTCACCCGGGCGGTGGTGTCCTGGATCGAGAAGAAGTCGATGCCGTCGAGCGCTGGGCGCCCCGCGAAGTGGTCGTCGAACGCCTCGACGCTCCCGGCACCCGCCGGCGTGAACGACGACAGCCGGAACGGTCCGGTGCCGATCCCCGTGCGGCCGATGTCGGCCACGGCGTCCGCGGGGACGATGTAGCACTGGTACGCCGTCAGCAGGGACGGGAACTCCGCGTTCGGCTTCGTCAGCGAGAACCGGAGCGTGTGCTGGTCGACGGCCGTCATCGACCGGGCATCCATCACCTCGCCGAGGACCCCTGCCTGCGGGCTGCCGGTCTTCTCGTCGAGGATGTGCTGGATGCTCGCGATCGCATCCGCTGCGACGAAGCGCGAACCGTCGTGGAACCGGACGCCGCGGCGGAGTCGGAAGGTCCACTCGGTGCCGTCGGCGTTCGCGGACCACTCCTCGGCGAGGTCGGGGACCGGTTGCCCCTGCTCGTCGAGCTTCACCAACCGGTTGTACAGCGCGCCCAGGTACTCGTACGCGGACAGCGAGCTCGCGGAGTCGAGGGTCTCGGCCGCCGAGGCAGCTGGTCGGGCGACCCGGAGCCGACCGCCGCGGCGGGCCGTCCCGGTGGCGGCGACCTCCGGCAGGGCGGTCGTGCCGGCCGAGGCACCGGAGCTGCACCCGGTCAGGGTGAGCAGGCCGAGGCCGGCGAGTCCGGCCGCACCGGACAGGAGCGTCCGGCGGCTCGGGCCGCGGGCGTTCCGGGGTTCGTGGACGATGGGCTGCATTCGGGGTGACCCCTCCTGGTAATCGTTCCGGTGAACGATAAGGGAACGACGGCGATCCCCCAACCCCCTGCAGCCGGCCGTCGGAGGCGTCCGGAACGGCTCCGATGCGCACGGGTGCACCGATCCGGCGTGGTCGATCCGGTGCGCCCGGGCGACCTGAGTGTTTACCAACCCGTTACATGCGACGCGCCGACCAGGCGGGAAGATCGAGCATGGCGACCTTCACGCGCGGCTTCGGCGGTCGACGCCACGAACGCGACGACTCCCGCATCCCGCCCGGCCAGACCCTCGTCCAGGACTGGCCCGTCCTGTCCGCCGGCGCGACACCGGAGATCGAGCCGTCGGACTGGTCGTTCTCCATCCGGACCGAGAGCGGCCTGCACTCCTGGACGTGGGACGAGGTGCAGGCGCTCGGCGTCGAGGACGTCACCGTCGACATCCACTGCGTGACCCACTGGACGAAGCTCGACATGTCCTGGCGTGGGGTGCCCCTCGACCGGCTGTTCGCGGACGTCGAGACGTCGCTCGAGTTCTGCATGGTGCACAGCTTCGGCGGCTACACGACGAACGTCCCGCTCGACGAACTGCTCGACGGGCAGTCCTGGATCGCGTTCGAGGCGGACGGCGAGCCCCTGACCCCCGAGCACGGCGGACCCGCGCGGCTCCTCGTGCCGCACCTCTACTTCTGGAAGAGCGCCAAGTGGGTGCGCGGGATCGTCATGCAGTCCGACGACGAGCCCGGGTTCTGGGAGAACGCCGGCTACAACATGCACGGCGACCCCTGGAAGGAAGAGCGGTACTGGTGAGCGGCGGACTCCCGTCCACCGGCCTGGAGGCACGGATCACCCCCGGCGCATCGGCACCGGTCCGTCGGCGGCCGGCTCGGCACCAGGCCACGGTCGCCGCCGCCACGCCGGAGACCCCGAACGCCCGGCGTCTCGTCCTCGACGTCCCGACCTGGCCCGGCAACGACCCCGGCCAGCACCTCGACCTGCGCCTCACCGCCGAGGACGGCTACCAGGCCTCCCGGTCCTACTCGATCGCGTCGTCGGGGTCCGGGACGCAGGTGGTACTCGCGGTCGACCGGGTCGACGGCGGCGAGGTCTCCCCGTTCCTGGTCGACGCGATCGAGGTCGGCGACGCCCTCGAGGTGCACGGTCCGCTCGGCGGCTGGTTCGTCTGGCACCCGTCGCCGGACGCCCGGCCGGTCCAGCTCATCGCCGGCGGATCGGGCGTCGTCCCCCTCGCGGCGATCGCCACCGCGCACGCGGAAGCCGGCGATCCGGCACCGTTCCGGCTCCTGTACGCGGTGCGCACCCCGGAGGACGTCTTCTTCCGTGACGAGCTCGCGCGGGCGGCCGCTGCCGGCGTGACCACGACGTTCGTGCACAGTCGACGGGCCCCGGCGGGCGACCCCGTCGGACGCCTCACCCGCGAGCGCCTGGCGGCCGCGGTGTTCCCGCCCGACACCCGGGCACAGGTCTACGTCTGCGGGTCGACGCCGTTCGTCGAGCAGGTGCTCCGATGGCTCGCGGAGCTGGGCCACGACACGGGCGACGTCCGCGCCGAACGCTTCGGGGGCAGCTGATGACGATCGTGGACGGGAACGCTCTCGCCGGCGTGCTGGCCGACCGGCTCGGACCGGACGCCACCACCGCGCCGCTCCACTGTCCGGGCTGCGGGCGCGACGGCATCCTCGCCCGGACCCGCGTCCACGTGACCGCGATGGGAATGGTCGCCCGCTGTCGTGACTGCGACGCCCTCCTCGCCACCGTCGTCGAGGCCGACGGGCACCGCTGGGTCGACCTGCCCGGCTTCCGGGCCGCATCCACAGACGACGGCTGAACGCAAGCTCCTTCGGCGGGTCGTGCGCAATCCTTGCGGGAAACCGCACGCCGAGGAACACGACCCATCCGGTACCCGCGAGCGCTCCGGATGCTCTCCTGGGCCGACGGACCACCCATCCGTCCTTCCCCGGGGCAAGGGTGCCCCGACGCCGATGCGCGCGGGCACCCGAATCCTGCGCACATCGGCGCCCGGCCGCCGTGCGAGCGCGGGACCCGGATCCAGCGGTCCACGGCGCCGATCGGCCGCGACGCGCGTCGCGGCCGATGAGCCGCCGCGGTACCCGCCGCGGTACGACGAAGGCCCCGGTCGTTGCGACCGGGGCCTTCTGTCCGAGCGGATGACGAGATTCGAACTCGCGACCCTCACCTTGGCAAGGTGATGCGCTACCACTGCGCCACATCCGCGTACAGGCCAAGACTAACCCCTCCCGTCGCCCGGAGCACACCCGCGACCCACCGTCGGGCGCGTCGACCCCCTCCAAGTGGGGTGCCGGCCCCCCGTCATCTGGGGACAACCCGGGCGTGCCCTGGGCAACGCCTCCTGCCTACGCTCGACCAACACGATCCGACCCGGCCTGGGGAGACCGGTCCGGGTCGTCGCGGCACCGAGGGACCGGTGTCGTCAGCGATCCGTGCCGCTCCGGCCGCGCGGACCAGATCAGGGAGTGGAACACGCATGCCCCAGCGCACCTCGATCCGTGCCGCGCTCGCCGTGGTGCTGCTCGCCGCCGGCCTGACGCTCGTGCCGTTCGGGACCGGCACGCCGGCTGAGGCCGCAGCGGTCAACGCACCGCGCGGGAACATCGGGAAGTTCAAGCAGACGTTCGTGCAGGAGTTCCGGACGGACGCCGCAGCGGGCGGCCCGTTCGCGAAGAAGTACGCGAGCAGTTGGCAGCCCTACCCCGACGGCATGAGCAACATGTACTGGTCGGGGAAGATGATCAAGGCGCGCAACGGGATCATGGACGTGACCCTGGACGGCAAGCACGGCGCGGCCGGCACGTTCGGCAGCCCCACCGGTGCCTGGGGACACAAGGGCGGGAAGTTCAGCGTCCGTGCGAAGGCCACCGGGGGCAACGGCAACGGCGCCGCGTTCATGCTCTGGCCGACGTCGAACGTGTGGAGCGACGGCGAGATCGACTACCCCGAGGCCAACTTCGAGGACGCCCCGATGGCACACCACCACTCCATGAAGCCGGGCAACGAGGTCAACGCCATCAGCACCTCCACCCGGGTGTCGTGGCGCGACTGGCACGTCTACTCCGTCGAGTGGATCCCCGGGAAGTCCGTCAGGTACCTCCTCGACGGCAAGGTCATCTCGACCGTCACCCGCGACGTCCCGCGCACCGCGCACCGGTACATGTTCCAGGTGGGGAACTGGGGCAAGGCGGGACACCTCTACATCGACTGGGTCGCCACGTACCGCTACACCGGCTGACCGACGGGCGGACCCACGGACGGGAGGCCCGTGGCGGTGTCGCAACGGACCTCCCGTCCGTCTCGTGGTCGCGTCGCGACCGCACCGTCGTTCCGGAGCCGCCAACGACGCGACGGAACCGTCGACGGAGGAGTTCGATGGATCGATGCAGCAGGAGTCCGTCGCCGCAGCCGTCGATCGCCCGGGCTGGTGGCACCGCAAGTTCGCCCCGCAGGTCCGCATAGTGGGGCGGGTCGAGCGCGATGTCCTGCTCCGCGCCGCCGTGGTGCTCGCGATCGTCGGCGCAGTCGTCTTCGCCACCATGCTCGTCGGCGTCCTGACGCACAGCGGCTTCCAGCGGTTCGACCGCCCCGTCGACGACTGGTTCGACACGCAGCGGGACGCCGACCGCACGAACGTGATGGTCGTGCTCGCGACGGTGTTCGGGCCGGTCGGCATGCCGATCGTCGTCCTCGTCGTCACGGTCGCGTGGGCGTTGTTCGCGCGGCACGCATGGCGCCCGCTCGTCCTCGCGTGCGGGATGGTCCTCGGGGTGATGACCGCACAGGCGCTGGCCCCGCTGGTGCGCCATCCCCGACCACCGATCGCCGAGATGCTGCTCGGCCCCGACCACACGTTCTCGTTCCCGTCGGGGCACGTCCTCGGTGCGAGCGACTTCTTCCTCATCGGGGCGTTCCTCATCGCGTCGCGCACGCACCGACGCTGGATCACGGTCGGCCTGTTCGCACTCGCGGCGCTGATGATCGCGTCCCAGGTCGTCAGCCGGCTCTACCTCGGCTACCACTGGCTGACGGACACGCTGTCGTCCGTCGGGCTGTCGATGATGATCACCGCGCTCACGATCGCCGTCGACACCCGTCTCACGGCACGGGTCCCCGAGCTCGCGCGGGAACCCGGACCGGCGACGGATGCCGTGCACGGGCCCTCGCGGCGCGACCACACCGGGACCCGAGGCGGACCACACCGTGTCTGACCGGAGCCGTCCCGACTCCTTCCGAGCGAGCACCTGGAAGACCATCGCCGCCGGCGTCGGGTTCCTCGCCGCGTGCATCCTCGCGCCGCTGTTCGGCGGCGTGTTCGTCCTCGGCGCGGTCGCCGGCTTCATCGCGGACGGGTACCGGGCCCATGAGGACGACGAACTCCGCGCGGTGGCGACCAGCACGACCGGGATCATCGACACCATCGACGTCCGCCACTTCACGGAGAACTTCGGGCCGGGCAGGACCGAGTGCGTGCCGCAGGTCTCGGGGACCGCGAACGGGGAGCCGCACACGTGGGACCTGGTGGACTACGCGGCGTGCGGCGGCGTGTACCGGGTCGGCCAGCGGCTGGAGGTCGTGTACGACCCGTCCGACGTCGACCGGGCGGTGCTCGCCGACCGGGACGCCGGGGGTGTCCGCGCGCGCAGCACCGGCGTGCACGTGCAGGTGCTCGTGGTCGGTGTGGTCCTCGCCTCGGCCGGGACCGGTTGCTGGCTGTGGGTGGTCCGCAGCGAGCGCGGGCGGCGGGACCAGCAGCAATCGTCGTGAGCCGACGCCGTTCGGTGCCGACCAGCCCCCGTCCGGTACGGTCGTCCGGTGGGGGAAGCGCATGTGGAACGGCCGGTGACCGTCCGCGGGAGCCGGTTCACGCCGTCAGCGTGGACGGCGTTGGGAGCCGGCGTCGTCGCGGCCGGGCTCTGGACGGCGTGCAGCCCGGAGGTGTTCGGGGCCGCGCGGTTCACCCAGGTGTGGACGAGTGGCCTCCTGCTCGTCGTCGGCGCGCTGACCGTGTACCTGGCCGTCGGCACGCTCCGCACCCGTGTGGAGGTGTTCCCGGACCGTCTCGAGTCGACCCGAGGGCTCCGCCGGACGCAGGTCATCGGTCCAGGGGAGCTCGTGACGTTCCGGGCCTCCGGGAAGGGCAACACCGTGATCAGCGCCGCCACGGCTCGGCGCCGTGGGTTCTCCACGAACCGGTTCCACCATCACCACGACGCCCTCGTGGACTGGCTCGACCGGAACACCGGCGAGGAGTGGACGGCGTTCCGGGAGTTCTTCGGCAAGCTCACCGTGCAGCAGCACCGGGCCCCGCTCCGGGAGTCACTGTCGACCCTCCTCATCGTCGGGGTGTTCCTCGCCACGCTCCTGACGTTCCCGGGTCTGTTCATCGGCAACGCGTACGACGCGGCGCACCGGGAACAGGTGACGTGCACCGTGACCGCCGCGGAGGCGATCACCGTCTCCAGCCGGTCCACCAGGGGCATCGGCTCCTCCCGGGCCGGTGTCGGCGTCGAGACGTCGGACTGCGGCCGCCTCACGATGACGCGCGGCGTCACCAGCGACGACCGGGACGGCATCGCGCGCGAACTGAACCGCACGAAGGGCCCGCACGTGTTCACCGTCGGCGGCGGGTCGTTCTGGCTGCGGAAGAACACCCCGATCACGGTTCCTTCCCCGACCGTCTACAGCATCGACGACCTCAGCGCCCGCTGACGATCGAGCCACGCCGAGTGCGGCGGCTACCCGTCCGCGGTCTCGATCATCGCCACGATGTGCGGAGTGCTCCACCGCAGGAGTGCCCGGGACGGAGGTGCGTCGAGGTCCTCGCCCCAGACCGCGACGGCCGATCCTGACATGGGCGTGGCCAGTCGTGCGCCCGAGTCGCCGTCCCACGTCCGGAGCGTCCAGTGCTGGCGGAGGTCGGCGGCGGTGTACGAACTGTCGGCCGGGTCGAGGTCCGTCGGGACCTCGTAGAGGTAGTACGAGTCGTAGTTCAGGAGGTCGGTCCCCGCCGTCGCGAGGTCGCTCGCCCGTGCGCGGTGCTGCCGGCGTTCCCGGCGCTCGGTCGCGTCCTCGGTGTCGCCGTCGAGACTCCAGTACGTCACACGGATGCGTGGGTCGAGGCGGCGGACCGCGGAGCGGTCGATGCCGTCGTTCCACGCCCACACCGACTTCGTGCCGATCGCGGCCGCCATCGTGTTCGACCACGTGACCCGCTCATCCGCGCTGACGTCCTCGCCCCACTCGTCGCCACCGATGTGGACCGCTCGGCTCTGCGGGAACGTCCGCATCACCTCGGCGAGCAGCTCGGTCGCCAACGCGACGCTGCCGGGCGCGGACGGGTCGAGTTCGCTCTCGCCGCTCCGGATGCGGTCCACCCACCGTTTCCCGTGCCGCGCCTCGAGGAGTGCGAACGCCGCCGCCATGTGGCCGGGCGTGTCCACCTCGGGGACGATCGCGATCCCCCGCTTCGCGGCGTACGCAGCGATGCCCCTCGCCTGGGCGGTGCTGAGGAAGGGTCGGCCGGTGACCCGGCTCGTGTACACGCCGTCGTGCAGATCGGCGTTCGCCGGCGTCTGACCGAGGACCGCGCTCTCGATCCCGACGTTCTGGTCGTCGGTGAGGTGGAGGTGAAGGAAGCGACCGCCGTGCGCGGCCAGGAGGTCGATGTACCGCTCGACGAGCGACGGGCGGTAGTAGGCGCGGGCGACGTCGAGCATCACACCGGTCTCCGGCCTCGCCGGGGTCGTGTGCCCGGTGCGCACCGTCGACGTCGACGTGCGGCAGGTCGACGCGGAGTACACGCCCGTGCACGCGACGACCGCGTACTTCCCGGCGGGCACCCGTGACGCGGTGGTCAACGTCGCACGGACGGTCGCCGCCCTGCCCGCAGGCAGCGCCCGGACCGGCACGTGACCGAGCGCGTAGCGCCCGCTGCTCGACGCGAGGTACAGCCATGCAGGAAGCGCGGACGTCCTCGACCCCCCGGTGTTCCGCACCGTGACGCTGGTCCGGACCGCCGTCCGGGTCGACGAGCCGGTGCTGCTGGCGGCGACCGCCGTGACCGACGGTCGCGGCACGGTACTGGCCGCGGCCACCGCCTGCTGATCGACGGGATCGACGGCCCCGGCGACGGCCCCGATGCCGACCACCGCCGCCGCTGCGCTGACGATCGCGATGCCGAGCACGGCGACCCGCCGGGTACGCCGTCCCCGGCCCTCGCGGGCCGTCATCGGCCGGCTCCCCGGGTGACGGAGCGGTGACGGAACGGACGGAACGGGTGCACGAGCCGATCATGCCGCGAGAGGCGGCGGCTCGGCGACCCCGTCATCGCGTGACAGCGCTGAGCAGCGTAGTCTCCCCCTCGTCAGCACGCTCCTCGACGACGAGAGCAGGTCACACCGTGCGCCGATCCCTGCAGACGGTCCTCACGATCGCGACGGTCGCGGCACTCGCGGCCACGTTCCTCCAGACCGGACCGGAGGCGCCACCTGCGCAGGCCGCCAGCGCCACGTCCGGACGCGGTCCGGTCGCGCCCACCCACCAGAACCCCATGACGCTGTCGCTGCCGGACGGGCAGACCGCCGCGAGCTGTGCGGACCCGACGGCCGTGCACGGGGTCGGGCGGGACCGCGACTGGTACCTCTACTGCACCAGCGACGCTCTGACCGCGACCGAGGAGAACCCGGACGGCTCGCTGGTCCAGCACGTCGTCCCCACCTACCGTTCGACCGACCTCACGCACTGGACGTACGTCGGTGACGCCTTCACGACGAAGCCGGCCTGGGTCGGCGACGCGAACGGCGTCTGGGCCCCGGACGTCGTGTACCGGAACGGCCGCTGGTACCTGTACTACGCCGCGTCGGACACCCCGACGGCGACCTCGCCGACCGGTGGCGGGTCAGCCGTGGGCGTCGCGACGAGCACGAGCCCGACCGGACCGTGGAAGGACTCGGGTGGCCCCGTCGTCGCGCCGCAGGCCGCACCGAACGGCGCCGGACAGCGCTGGGAGTTCGACCCGGAGGTGATCACCGACGACGGCAACACGTACCTGTACTTCGGCAGCTACTTCGGCGGGGTGAACGTCCGACGCCTCACCCACGACGGCCTGCACTCCGTGCCGTCCAGCGAGCGCGAGATCGCGATCGACAACCGGTACGAGGGCACCTACCTCATGCGCCACGACGGCTGGTGGTACTTCATGGGGTCCGCGACGAACTGCTGCAACGGCGCGCTCACCGGCTACGGCGTCTTCGTCGCGCGGTCCCGCAGTCCGCTCGGGCCCTTCACCGACCGGGACGGCGTGGCGATCACGGCGACACGGGTGGGTGGGACGCCGTTGCTCGCGCAGAACGGCAACCGCTGGGTCGGGACCGGCCACAACACCGTCGTGACGGACTTCGCCGGTCAGGACTGGATCGTGTACCACGCGGTGGACCGTGACGATCCGTACTACGCCGGGCAGGGCACGTACACGAAGCGACCGGTGCTCATCGACCCGCTCGACTGGGTCGGCGGCTGGCCCGTCGTCCGGGGAGGTGCGGGACCGTCCGACTCCGTGCAGCCCGGTCCCGTCGCCCAGCCCGGCGAACGACCGAGCTACCGCGCGACCCGGACACCGCTCGACGTTCCCGGGCGACTGCTGCGCTCCGCCTCGACGTCGTTCGACGGATCGGCACTGCCGGGGTCGCTCAGCTGGATCCGCGAACCCGACCCGTCGACGTGGACGGTGAGCGGCGGCGCGTTCCGCTGGCAGACCCAGGACGCCGACATCCACCCACCCGCGACGCCGCTCGCCTCGGTGCTCGCCGAACCCGCGCCGCGGGGCGACTACGTCGTCGAGACGACGGTCGCGGTGGACACCCCGGCAACCGGCGACGGCGTGAACTACGTCCAGGGCGGTCTGATCGTCTACGGCGACGACGGCAACTCCGTCCGCCTCACCTCGAACTCGATCTTCGACACCCGGCAGACGGAGTTCGGGAAGGAGGTCTCGCCGCAGCCGGCCGGAGCGCCGAACTACGGCAACATGGTCGTCGGCCCCGTCGGAGACCGCACCACGCTCCGGATCGTGCACCGTGTCGTCGACGGGCTCGACCAGTACACGGCCTCCACGAGCGACGACGGCCGTCACTTCGTCCGCGGCGGCACGTGGACCGCGGACCTCGGTGCGCACCCGCGGATCGGTCTGATCTCACTCGGCGGCGCCGGGTTCACGAGCACCTTCGACGACCTCCGCGTCAGCACGGTCCGGAGCGTGCGCGGCTGACGGGGTCACTCGGCGTCAGCGCGGCATCCTGAGTTCCGGGAGCGCGTGACCGAGCCGGTCCAGGTCCCACACGCGGGTTCCGTCGGGAACGGGACCGAGTACGGCGCGTTCCTCACGGGTCGGCTTCCGGAGCGCTCCCTGCGCGTTCAGCCAACGCCAGAGCTGCTCTGCCAGCTCGGTGTACATGCCCTTGTAGGTGTCGACGTACCAGCGGAGGAACTCGGCTCGGTTCGCGGTGGCGATCCGGGCCGTCTCGATGTGGCCGCGTTGCCGTGAGAGGAAGTCGTCGAGGAACCAGCCGCGTTCCGGGGCGCCGGCGTTCGACTCCGGGCGCGCAGCCCATGCGGTGATCCGGTCGCCCACGTCGCCTCCCAGCGAGTCGACGTGCCCACCGAAGCGGGCGATCGTCCTCTCGAACCGGGCCAGGTGCGTCACCTCCCAGAGGGGACGCTCTGACAACGGCTCGGGGAGTGCTGCGCCGTGATCGACGGCCCATCGGACGTCTCGGCGTTCGAGCGTGCCCACAGCGGAGGACCGCAGTCGAGTGACGGCCCCGGCATCGAGGAGCGCCCGTCGGACGACGGTGAGCGCCGGAGCCGGGTCGCCGCCGTGCCCGGTCTCGCGGATTCCTCGTCCGATGTGGACCTCGTCGACGTACGGCGGGACGGTGTCCGCGACCTCCGGCAGCGGGCGGGGCGCGAGTGCCGCACTCGTGGACGCCTCCAGCTCCCGGACCCAGCCGTCGGCGACGAGGGCGAGGACGTCACGGGACGGCGGGTCTTCCCGGGTCACGACACGCACGCTGCCAGAGACCTAGGACGGCTCGCCGCGACGCATGCACGCGTCACCGGTGACGACGTTCGGCGTCGCGTGGAGCGTCCCGGCGACCGCGTCGCGGTGGTCGCGGTCGTCGGCTTCCGCGTCGTCAGGATGGCCCGGCAGGTACCGGACCGTCGTCGTCTCGGTCACGGGGACCGCGGTCGGCTGGTACGCCCCGAGGTCGCCACGGACCGTGTACGCCTTCCCGGCCACCTCGTACCGGTACTGCGCGGCGTACTTCGTCACCGAGACCTTCGAGCCGCGGGCGACGTACCGGCAGACGTTCCCGGTCGGGGTCCCTGTGACGGCGACACCGGTCGCGTACGCGTGGTTCGTCCGAGCGGCGCCGACGACGATGCTCGGCACCCCGACGACGACCCCGACCACGACACCGACGACGACGAGGAGGACGGCGACGACACCGGCGGCGATGAACCGGTCGCCGCGGCTCCACGGCTTCCGCACACCGGCGGCTCGTTCCGCCCGGGCCTGCTCGACCCCGTCGGCGAACCGCGAAGCGAAGTCACCCGCGGCTGCCGTCGAGGCCGGCGCTCCTGTCGACGCCGGCGCCGCTGTCGGGTACGGGTCGAAGAGGTCAGCGGTCAACCAACCAGGGCTACCGCGGAGGTGCCAACCGGGATCGTCCTCCTCGATCCCCGCTCCCGGTTCGGCGTAGCCCGCATCGAGGAGGGCTGCGAGCTGTTCGAGGTACGACAGCACCGACGGCGCGATGACGTGGTGGTCGGTGTCGTCCCGACCGTAGGTGATGACCTGCCCGGCGGTACCGTTCGGACCGGGGGCGAGGTCGATGCCGATGAAGTTGCCGCCGCCGTCGTGCGCGAGCGGGACCCAGCCCCGGTCGAAGTACCGGTCACGGATGAATCCCTCCGGATCCGACGTGGTGCCGACGTCTGGCCCGACACTGGCGCTCGCACGGGCGTACCCGTCCCACTTCGCGACCACGGAGGCGAGCGGGAGCAGGTCTCCCTCGCCGAACAGACCGAACGCGACGCGCTGGTCCTGGAACGAGTACTGGTGCTGCCCGTCGTGCAGCAGGTACAGCGCGCGCACGTCCTCGGGGAGGCGTTTCCCCAGGCGCGATTCGACTGCGGCGAGGTCCGCTTCCGTGGCCGGCGGGTTGAGGAGCATGTCGCCGGGTACGACTGCCTCGACCCGTCGGAACGCGGCTTCCACGCGCGTGCTGGTCTCGCCGGTCATGCGGACGCTGCTCGCTCCCGGTCGGAGGGGCCGTGCGACCGGCTCATGCCGCACCGGCCGCGTACTGCCGCCACGGGTTCCCGCCCGGCCCGTCCAGAGCCGCCAGGCCCGGGTAGACGGCGAGCATCTTCGTCGGGATGATCCGGAAGAACTGCTCCTCGAGGGGTTGCGAGTCGTAGCCGATCACTCCGAAGACGGTGCTCTCCGCGAGGAGCGCAGATGCATCGACGGCAGGCACCGGTTCAAGGGCGCCGGTGTCCCGGAGCCAGGCGGTGAGGACGGGCACGGACCCGTCGAAGGCGTTCATCCCCTTCGTGTCGTCGTAGCGCTGTTGGTCAGCAGCCCACGGCAGGAGGATCCACTGCAAGCCAGGGCCACCGCTCATGAAGTACGGGCCACTCGTCGCGGCGATGTCGATGAACGCGAGGAGCTCCCCCTCCATCGTCCTCCACTGCCAGAACCGCTTCGACTCCCGGAAGAACACGTCCGGGTACGGGATGGTGGCGGTCCCCACCAGGTCGTCCAGCTTCATGCGCCCTCCTCGCGTGCCTTCACGGTAGCCGACGCAGCGCGTGAGCTCAGGAGTGCGGCGCGCACAGCGCGAGGGTCAGCGCTCCCCGGGGAACACGTGATCGAACACCGCCTCGTCGATGACGTCGAACCGTCCCGGGCCGGGCAGGCCAGCACGGCGCAGCGTCTCCGCTTCGTCGTCGGTCGGTGGGCGGAGCACCCGCAACTCCCGGAGGACCCCGTAGGTCCGCCGCACGGGAGGTTCCGGGAACCCCTTGTTCACGTCGATGAGGACCCGGAGCGTGTCGTCCTCGAAGGCAAGCGGCGGCAACCCGGCACGTTCCGCTTCGGTCAGCGGCACGAGAGCGTTCTGCGCGTACGTCCGTCGGAACCCGGACCTCGCGTCCTGCTCGACGAACTCGAGGAGAACGAGGTCCGCGCCGTCGAGGCTCACCTGCTCCCCGACGTGCCGACCGCTCACGCCGCGGTCCGTCCGGTCGGGTGGAACAGATGCGACTGCGGGCGGCTGAGCGGCCAGTCGAGTTTCCCGGTCGGCGTGATGTCACCGGAGGCGATGAGGTCGGCGACCTGTTCGAGGTAGGAGGTCAGTGACGGGGCGAGCACCTGGTGCTCGTCGTCGTCGGCGCCGAACGTGATGATCTGCCCGACCGTGCCGGCGGGGCCCGGGTCGAGGTCGACGCCGATGTGGTTCCCGCCGCCGTCGTGCGTGAGGGGGATCCATCCCCGCGTCGAGTACTTCGGCTGCACGAACCCCTCCGGTGAGGAGGACGCGAACACGTCCATCTCCTCCTGCGCCTCGTACCCGTCCCACTGGTCCCACTGGACGGCGACGTCCCGGAGCGACAGCATCGCGAGCCCCGCGAAGATGCCCGCGGCGTGCCGCGGCTCCCGCGGTGTGTACCGGGGCTGCCCGTCGTGCAGGAGGTACAGCGCGCGGACGTCCTCGGGGAGCCGCTGCCCGAGGTGCGTCTCGAGCGCGGCGATGTCCACCTCGGACGCTGGCGGGTGCAGCATCGTGTCGCCCGGGATGACGCGGGTGAGCCGGGTGAGGGCAGCCCGCATGTGCGTCGCGACACCGTTGGACGGTGCGGGGTCCCGGTGTTCCCGCCGGAAGAGTCGACCCAAGTCCATCCGGCCACCGTATCGATGGCAGCCCGGTGCCGTGCGCTCGACCAGCACAGCCCGAACGATCACTGCGCGAACGAGCACGGCTCGAACGGGCACCGCGGGAACACGAAAACCCCCGGCGTCTGCCGGGGGCTTCATCGTGGTGGGCGATACTGGGATCGAACCAGTGACCTCTTCCGTGTCAGGGAAGCGCGCTACCGCTGCGCCAATCGCCCAGAGGAGTGTGGAGCTGGAGGTGGGGACGGGATTCGAACCCGCGTGGACGGCTTTGCAGGCCGCTGCCTAGCCTCTCGGCCACCCCACCATCGAGGTTCACGTCTCCGTGAGTACCCGAACGGTGGGATACCCTCTGGTGAGTCGTCGCGACCCGGAGGTCATGACACTCGAGCGGATGACGAGATTCGAACTCGCGACCCTCACCTTGGCAAGGTGATGCGCTACCACTGCGCCACATCCGCATGCTTCTCTGGAGAAGCACTGCCGCTGACCTGCGGGCCGCTCTTGCTGGCCTGCCGTCTCGGCGACGTCGTAAACTCTATACGAACCCTGGCGCATCCACCAAAATCCTTCCGGTTCACCGGGCGTGTCCCCCGTGTTCACGCGGATGCACGGGCATCGCAGCGTCGCGCCACACCCGGGCAACGCGTCGTGTTCGGCAGTGGCTCCCGCATCCGCTACTATCGACTGGCACGACAAGTGCAGCGGGCGATTGGCGCAGTTGGTAGCGCGCTTCGTTCACACCGAAGAGGTCATCAGTTCGAGTCTGGTATCGCCCACCCGCTGTGTTGCTTCCGCGACACGACCGAGAGCCCGACGCAGCACGCGTCGGGCTCTCGTCGTTCCGGCAAGCAGACGACGACCGGCCGACACAGCGATCCGACACCAGCAGAACGATCCACAGGGGCACATGACCGACGTCGACCTCGAGTTCGCCCGCGTCCGCGCCGTCCTCGACCGTCCGACCCTGCGGCTCCTCTCGCGTCCCACCAGCGCGGCGGTCGTGGCCGTGTTCCGCGCGGTGTTCGACCGCGACGTGCAGTACGTCCCCGCCGACCGGATGCACCTCCAGGTGGAGGAGCACGTCGCGCGACTCCAGGCGACGGGCGCCCGCGTGCCCGCGAGCGAGCAGGGCGGTGACCTCGAGGACGCCCGCCCGAACGGCCGAGCGCTCTGCCGCGAGTGGGTCGCCGCACAGTGGCTCGTGCGGTCGAACTCCCCCGACGGCGACGAGCAGTACTCCCTGACGAGCCACGCCCTCGAGGCGCTGAGCCTCGTCGACGCACTGAGCGCGGACCGGGCGCTCATCAGCGAGAGCCGCCTCGCGATGATCGTCGACGCCGTGCACCGGTGGGCCGCCCGCGCCGAGCCCGACCCGGACGTGCAGATCCGCCGCCTCGACGCACAGATCGCCGAGCTCCAGGCGGAGCGGGACCGGTTGGCGAGCGGTGACGCGGTCGAGACCGTCGACGACGACCGGATGCGCGACGGGTACACGAACATCTCCGACCTCATCCGCCAGCTCCCGAGCGACTTCAAGCGGGTCGAGGAAGCGGTGGCGACCATGCACCGCTCGATCGTCGAGGACTTCCGCAGCGAGGTGCGACCGATCGGCGAGATCCTCGACGACTACCTCGCCCGGACCGACAACCTCATGCAGTCCACGCCGGAGGGCCGCGCGTTCGAGGGCGCCTTCGAGCTGCTCCGCGACGACGCGCTCCTGCTCCGACTCCGTGACGACATCGGCACGATCCTCGCGCACCCGTTCGCGTCGACGCTCGAGCCGGCTGAGCGCCGCGCGTTCCGCAACACCGTGAGCATCCTGCGGCAGGGCATCGAGGACGTCCTCGCACGCAGACGACAGCTGACCGCGACCCTCCGTGACCAGATCGTCGCGCACGACGTCGTCCGCGACCGCGAACTCGACGCCGTCCTCCGCTCGGTGAACCGAGGGCTCGCCGCGTGGATCGAACAGGGGTCGGCACGGGACCGCGTGCCGCTCGGCCTCCTGCCCGAGCCGGCCGAGGTCGAGACGCTGCGCGAGCGCTTCTACGACCCGGACGCCGAGTCGGTCCCGCCGCCGATCGAGGAGCCCGACGACGACGTCTTCGACGAGCTCGACGTCGACACGCTCCGTCGGCACGGAGGCCCGCTGCTCGCCGAGCTCCGCGCCGTGCTGCGGTCCGCCGGCGACACGTCGAGCGACGCCGCCTTCCACGGCCTGCCGGACGAGCAGCGGCGCCCCGTCGAGCTCTTCGGCCTGGCCCACCTGCTCACGGGCCGCCCGGACTTCGAGGAGGCCCGGCACGTGGTCGCCCACCACACGGTCCGGCCCGACGGCAGCGTGGTCACCTTCCACATGCCGGTCGCCGACCTCACGGACGGCGGCTCGGCGGACGAGGACGACGCAGCGCACGACCCAGCACCCACAGCAGCACACGCACAGGAGGCACGGTGAGCGACACCACGCCGGCACCGGTCGACGAGACGGCCGGGTTCGAAGACCTCGACACGGTCCCGCAGGACGACGAACGCGACGAGACCAGTTTCGCCCTCTTCGAGGGCGACGAAGGAGTTCTCGACGAGCCGCAGCGACGCGCGCTGGTCGCGCTGCTCCGCCACACCTACGTGAGCGCCCGGACACACGCGGACGAGTGGCGCGCGGTCCTCGACGCCGAGGGGCAGCTCCGGTCGCGGCTCAACGACCTCTTCCTCGAGCTCCACGTCGACCGCGACCGCGAGGTCGCCTGGAAGCGCCAGGCCCGCTCGGAGAGCCAGCGCCGGGCCTTCCCGACGCTGCTCCGCGACGTCCCGTACACCCGCGAGGAGACGATCGTCCTCGTGTACCTGCGCATGCGCCTCCGCGCCGACACGCGTCCGGGCCCGGACCAGGTCGTCGTCGATCGTTCGGAGATCCTCGGCCACGTCGCCGGCTTCCTGCCCGCGGGGTCCACGGACCGCACCCGCGACGAGGCACGCGTCGCGAGCGCCGTGGAGCGGCTGGTCCGCGCCCGGATCCTGCTCCGCACCACCGATCCGGACCGCTTCCGCGTCGCCAGCGTCGTCGAGGTGCTGATGCCCCTCGAGCGGCTGCTCGAACTCGACACGTGGCTGCGCACCGCGACCACCGGTGACGGCGAGGCGACCGCCGGAGCCGACCCGGGCCTCCAGGCCGAGCCGACCGACACCGACGACGAAGGCGAGCCGGCAGCATGACCGACACCGCGACCGGGACGACCGCGTACGAGGAGTACGCGATGCCGGCCCTCTTCGACACGGTGGCGCAGTGGCGTGCCGAATCGCTGCAGGTCGTGAACTGGGGCGGCTTCCACGGCCACCGCCAGGTGGAGCTGTCCGGCACCGCGACCCTGATCTCGGGCGCGTCCGGCACCGGCAAGTCGACCCTCATGGACGCCTACCTCGCGGTCATGATGCCGTCCGACGTGCCGTTCAACGGCGCGTCCAACGACACCACGACCGGCCGCGCACGCGGCGCGGACCAGCGGAACCTGCTGACGTACCTGCGCGGCAAGGTGGACACGCAGCGCGACCCGGAGACCGGCGCGCTCCGCGACGTCAACCTCCGGGGCGACGACCAGACGACCTGGGGCGCCGTCGCGGTGACGTTCCGGAACGACGACGAGCGTCGCTTCACGGTGCTGCGCGCCTACATCGTGCCGAAGCGCGCCCGTGGCGTCGGCGACATCCAGATGACGATGGCGACGGTCGACGACACGTTCGACCTCCGCCGACTCGAGGAGTTCGTCCCGTCGCGCTTCCACCACCTCGAACTGACCGGCCGCGTGCCCGGGCTCGTGATCCGCGACACCTACCAGGAGCTCGCCTACACGCTGCAGACCCGGCTCGGCATCGGGGACTCCGGCGGTGGCAACCGGGCGATGCGCCTGCTCGCCCGGATCCAGGCCGGGCAGCACCTCCCGACCGTCGACGCGCTCTACAAGTCCCTCGTCCTCGAGACGCCGGCGACGTACGACGCTGCCGACCGTGCCCTCGCGCACTTCTCCGCCCTCGACGAGGCGTACGAAGCGATGGACACCGAGGAGCGCAAGGTCCGCATCCTGTCGCCGATCGTCGACCTCCACGCGGAGATCGCGCGCTCGACGGCTGCCGCCGCGGCACTCGACGGCATCGCCACCGGGGCCGAGGTCTCCCCCTTCGCACACTGGACGGCCTCCCGGAAGCGCGCGCTGCTCGACGACGAGGTCGCCCGGAACACCCGCGAGCGCACGGCCGCGCGCGCTGAGGTCGCCGCCGCGTCCGCTCGGCACGCGGCGGTCGAGATCGAGCTGCGGGACGCCGAGGCCCGGCTCCGCGACCAGGGTGGCAACGCGCTCGCGCAGCTCGAGGACCGCATCGACCGTCGCACCCGGGAGCGCGACGCGGCGGCCCGGTCCCGCTCGGTGTTCGAGGAACGCACGGCCGTCCTCGAGACCACGGTGGACTCCGAGGCGGCGTTCTCCGCGGCGCAGCGGGCCTCGCACGAGTTCCTCGGGTCGTACGCCGCCGCTCGGCAGGAACTCGACCAGCGCCGCGACGCACTGACCCGCGAGGAGTACCCGCTCCTCGACCGGGAGCGCTCCCTGCGCCAGGAGCGGCAGTCGCTCGAACACCGTCAGGGCGCGATGCCGCTCCCGATGCACGAGGCCCGGGTCGCGATGGCCCGCGCTGCGGGCATCGATCCCGCCGACCTGCCGTTCGTGGCCGAGCTCCTCGACGTGCTCCCGGGCGAGGAGGCCTGGCGGACGGCGATCGAGTCCGTGCTCGCACCCGTCGCCCGGACGCTCCTGGTTGACCAGGACCACCTCGCGGCGTTCAGCGAGGCCATCGACGCCCTCCGGCTGCCCGTCCGCGTCCAGTTCGAAGGCGTACCGACCGGGCCGCACATCGACCTCGACGGCGACCCGTCGATGGTGTCCGGGAAGCTCGCGATCAAGCCGTCCCCGTTCAGCACCTGGGTGCGCGAACGCATCGAGTCGGACCGCACCGACGCCCGCTGTGTCGAGGACGCCGGCGAACTCGGCGGCGGTGGTCGTCGGGTCACACGGTCCGGGCAGCTCCGCGACGGTCGACGCGGCGCACACGGCGACCGACGTCAGGCCAACGTCATCGGGTTCACGAACGAGGCCAGGGTCACCGCGGTCGAGCACGAGCTCGCCTCGATCGCCGAGGACCTCGCGACCCTCGAGGCGCGGCGCACCGACGTCGCGCAGGACATCGCCTCGCTCGACGCCCTCCGCACCGCGCACCAGCACGTGGTCGACGCGAGCTGGGACGGCATCGACGTCGCGGGCCTGGACGAGTCGCTCGCGCAACTCGACGCCGAACGCCAGGCGCTGCTCGCCGCCGACGACGGTCTCCGGACGCTGCGTGCGACGGTGGCTCGGCTCCGGGCGGCGCTCGACGAGGCCTCCGACCGGCGGTCCGCGGCGCGGCTGTCGGTCGCACGGCTCGAGGAGCGTCACGGCGTCCTCGTCGACGGGCAGGACGCGGCCGCCGAGATCCTCGCGCGCTTCGACGACGCCCCGGACTCGCTGCCGGACGACGAACAGGCGCAGCTGCTGTCCGAGACGTTCGAGGAGGTCGGTGCGCCCGACGGCATCGACGGCTTCGACGACGCCACCCGCCGGCTGCGACGACGGCTCGACGAGCGGCTGTCGCAGGCACTCGACGGTGCCGCGTCGGCGTCGAACGCCCTGACGCTGACGTTCCAGCGCTACCAGGACGCGTGGCCGGACCCGAACCTCGGCACCGGCGTCGCCTCCTACGAGGACTACCACGCGATCCTCGAGCAGATCCTCGCGACCGGCCTGCACGCCCGCCGCACTGAGTGGCGCCGACGGCTCTCGCAGTGGAGCGGCGAGGACCTCGTGCCGCTCGCCGGAGCCTTCGACCGCGCCGTCATCGAGATCGAGGAGCGCCTGGAGCCCGTCAACGAGATCCTCCGCGAGCTGCCCTTCGGCGCGAGCCGGGACCGCCTGAAGATCGTCATCCGGCGCGTCACCCGCGAAGAGGTCGCGTCCTTCCGCAAGGAACTCCGCGCCCTGTCCGCGTCGGTGGACACCGAGCTGACCGACGACGTGCTCGAGACCCGGTTCCGCCGACTCCGCCGGTTCATGGCGATCATCCGCCCGGACAGCGCCGCACCGCGCGGGCGCACCACCGCCCGGGACGCCGTGCTCGACGTCCGGCGCCACATGGAGATCACCGCGGTCCGGTACGACGTCGACGGGAACGACCTCGGCGTGTACTCGTCCCTCGGGGACAAGTCCGGCGGTGAGACGCAGGAGCTCGTGGCGTTCATCGTCGGTGCGGCGCTCCGGTACCAGCTCGGCGACGAGACGCGGCCGCGGCCCCGGTTCGCGCCGGTGTTCCTCGACGAGGCGTTCATCAAGGCCGACTCGGAGTTCGCCGGGCGTGCGGTCACGGCGTGGCTGCGACTCGGGTTCCAGCTGGTGGTGAGTGCGCCGCTCGACAAGGTCACGGCGCTCGAACCGTCCATGGAGCGACTGCTCTCGATGCGGAAGCACCCGGACACGGGGCACTCGTCCATCACCGAGATCGCGCGGGTCGCGCCCGTCGCGTAGCGCCCGTCGTGGGGCGCCC
>NZ_LDQC01000093.1 GCF_001475545.1 Curtobacterium luteum
GAACCCGTCGGCCGAGTGGGTCGCGCCGAACGGCCGCTCCGGCACCTGGGTCCAGCTCACCTGGTCGTCGGCGCAGAAGCTCGGACGGATCGAACTCCACGACCGACCGAACACGACGGACCGGGTCACGAGCGGCACCCTGACGTTCTCGAACGGGACGAGCGTCCGCGTGGGATCGCTGCCGAACGACGGTTCGACCCTCAACGTCGACTTCAGCGGTCGGTCCGTCACCTGGGTGCGCTTCACCGTCACGGGCGTCTCCGCCGGCACGCAGAACGCCGGACTCGCGGAGGTGCGCGCATGGACGACGAGCTGATCCGGCCGACGACGGTCGACCCCGAGGCAGCCTCCGCGAACGGCGCACCTCCCGCACACGGCGCCGGGCTCTCGCGTCACCGACGGCCGGGCCGCCCAGGGCGCCGGAGCCTCGCCGCCACCGTCGGGGCCCTCGTCGTCACGGCGGGGATCGTCGCGGCTGCCGCGACCGGTTCGTCCACCGGCAGCGCCGTCGACCCGAGCGGCGAGACGATGCCGACCGCCGCCGCGTCGGGGTGGAAGCGCGTCTTCGCCGAGGACTTCGCCGAGCCGACCTCCACCGGCGGCTTCGAGAAGCCCTACGCCGACCGGTTCTCCGTGTACCACGGCTTCGCGGACACCGCCGGCACCGGACGGTACTCGGCATCAGCGCTGACGGCCCACGACGGCGTGCTCGACATGCGGATGCGCACCACCGCGGGCGGGACACCGCTCGCGGGCGGCATCGTGCCGCTCGTGGACGGGAAGTGGGGCGGTCAGACCTCCGGCCGGTACAGCATCCGGCTCCGGAGCGACGAGGTCGACGGGTACGGCGTCGCCGTCCTGCTCTGGAGCGACCGGAACGTGTGGGCGGACGGGGAGATCGACTTCCCGGAGGGGGCGCTCGGCGCGCCGGCGTGGCTCAACGTGCACTGCCTCGTCGATCCGGCCGAGAAGTGCATCCACCAGGAGACGTCGGCCTCCCTGAAGGACTGGCACACCTACACGATCGACTGGACGCCGCAGCTGATGACGTTCTCGATCGACGGGCGGCAGATCGCGTCGACGGACAAGGACATCCCGACGATGCCGATGCACTTCGTCGTGCAGGCCGGCTCGCTCGGCGGGGTGCCGCCGAAGGAGTCGGACGGCTCGCTGCTCATCGACTGGATCACGGTCGACGTCCCGGAGGGCTGAGCGGTACCGTCACCGGGTGGGCGACCTGGACCGACGACTCGTGGACCTGTACGACATCGACAACCCCGACGGTCCGGACCACGACCTGTGGCGTGCGCTCACCGACGAGCTCGGCGCGCGCCGGATCCTCGACCTCGGCTGCGGCACGGGCCTGCTCACGGTGACGCTCGCGGTACCCGGCCGGGAGGTCGTGGGTGTGGACCCGTCGGCGACCATGCTCGACCGCGCGCGGTACCGGCCCGGCGGCGACCGGGTGGCGTGGGTCCTCGGGGACAGCCGGAGCGTCCCGGCCGACGGGTACGACCTCGCACTGATGACGGGGAACGTGGCGCAGCACATCGCTGACGACGACTGGCGCCGCACGCTCCGCGACCTCCGCTCGGTGCTCCGCCCCGGCGGGACACTGGCGTTCGAGAGCCGGAACCCCCGCGTCCGTGCCTGGACACGGTGGACCACGAGCGGGCGGAGGTCAGGCCAACCGAGCACGGCCCGCTCGAGGAGTGGACGACGGTCGACGAGATCGCTCCCGGCGTCGTGCGACTCGTCGCGTCGAACCGGTTCGCCGGCGACGACGAGACGCTGGAGTACACGGAGGACCTGCGGTTCCGCGGTCAGGAGGAGCTGGTGCACGACCTCCGTGCGGCCGGCTTCCACGCGGTCGAGGTGTTCGGGGACTGGCTGCGGGGTCCGTCGGAGGAGCGGTCGCCGGTGATGGTGTTCGTCGCCACCGCGGGCTGACCGGCCGCGGTCAGCGCCCCGCGTGCTCCTCGAGCGCCGCGAGCAGCGCCGCGACGTGCTGGGTCCGGCCGTAGCGGGCGCTCACACGGGCCCGTCCGCGCGGACCCAGCGACGGGTCGGCCGCGGCCTCGGCGAGGACCTCGACGATCCGTGCGGCGAGGGCGTGCGGATCGGTCGGGTCGACCGTGTACCGCGCCCACTCGTCGGAGAGGATCTCGGCGGTGCCGCCCGACGCGGCCGCGACGACGGGCGTCCCCGCGGACATCGCCTCGACGACCGTGCGACCGAAGCCCTCGGGCTCGATCGAGGGCACGACGACGAGGTCCGCCGCGTGCAGGAGCGGCAGGACGTCGTCGCGCTCGGGGAGCACCACGACGCTGCCCTCGGGGAGCGCATCGACGGCCTGCTGGACGTGGGCCGTCTCGTCTGGGTAGAGCGCGCCCGCGAGGACGAGGACCGGCGCGCTCGGCGCGGAACCGGCCGCGGACGGGCAGGCGACCCGCTCGCGGACGTGGGTCGCCGTGCGGACGCGCCCCCATGCCTCCAGGAGGGCCACGACGCCCTTGGCGCGGCTGAGGCGACCGTAGTAGAGCACCACCGGGGCGTCGGCCGGCAGGCCGAGCCGCTCGCGGGCAGTGCGCCTGCCGTCGGCCGTCGGGGGCGGGAACTCGGCGGTGTCGACGCCGTTCGGGACGATCGTGATCCGGTCCCGCGGAGCACCGACCGCGGCCCACGCTTCGGCCATCGCCGAGGAGACCGCGAGGTAGCGGGTCCGCCCGCCGGCGAACGGACGGAGACGCCCGTAGTTCGGGGCGTGGTGGAGGTGGACCGCGAGCGGCACACGGGACACCGCCGACACGACGCGGCCGAACGGCAGGTACTCGGGCCGGTTCAGCCAGATCACGTCGGGGCGCCAGCTCCGGATGCGCAGCCCCTCCCGGACGAAGCGGAGGACGTCGCGGAACGCGGTGCGGACGCCGAAGCGCGGGTCGGTCCCGTGCACCAGACGGACGCCCAGCCGCTCGTAGGGCGGGCGGCCCTCGCCGGCGCGGGCCATCTCGTCGTCCCGGTGCCAGACCACGACGTCGTGACCGGCCGCGACGAGTTCCTCGGTGTCCTCGAGCACGCACCGCTCGAGCCCGCCGGTGATCGCCAGCCCGGAGGTGACGAGGGCGATGCGCAGGGGGCGTGCGGTGGTCATGAGGACCCTCCTCGGGCAGCTCGGAGACGACGGATGAACCAGGGCAGGCAGGCGAGCGCTCCGGCGAAGCGGAACCAGTTCCAGAAGACGTCCTGCGGGACGAACAACGACGCGACGGCCACGACGAGCGCGGCGGCGACCGGGACGGTCACGCGCCAGCCCGGACCCTTCCATGCGCGGCGGTCGGGGAGCGACGCCTGCTGCAGGACGGCGAGCACGACGTACGCCACGACGGTCGCCACGGCGGCACCGGACAGCCCGAGCCACGGGACGAGGACGAGGTTCGCGCCGATGTTCACGACGCCCGCGATCGCGGCGATCACCCCGACCGCGACACCCCGGCGCTCGATGACGAGCAGTCGGCCGGTCGCGCCGCTGGCGACGACGGGGAGGGCGGTGACGGCGACGATGAGGACGACCACGGTCAGCTCGTGGACGCGGTACGACGCGGGCGCCAGGATCGGCAGGGCCACGGGCGACACGAGGGTCACCGCGAGGAGCACGGGCGCGAGCATCGCGTAGAGCTCGTCCCGGGCGTGCATCGCGAGCTGGCGGCGGGCGACGCGGTCGCGGAGCGCTGCGAAGTGCGGAGCCCACGCCTGGTTGGTGAACGACAGCAGGAGGATGACAGCGGACCCGACGACGTAGGCGATCTGGTAGCGCGCCACCTCCTCGGGGCCGAGGATGCGCTGCACGACGATGCGGTCGCCGGCGTTGAGGACGAAGTAGGACAGGTTGCCGAGCGCGATCGGGATGCCGAGACGGAAGGCGCGTGCGGTCGTGGCGCGGTCGAAGAGGCCGGCGATCCGGGGGCGGGTGGCCGCGACGCCGATCACCATCGCGATGCCCTGCGCGACGACGCCGCCCCAGGCGTAGGTGACGGCGTCGGCGTGCACGAAGGTGAGCAGCCCGAGGCCGATGATCGATCCGCCGATCGACGAGAGCAGGCTCGTGACGGCGAACACGCGGATGCGGTCCTGTGCGACGAGCAGCGCGAGCGAGAGCTGCACGACAGCGGCCGGGCCCACCCAGAGGACGGCGATGAGGAGCAGCGGGTGCTGCCCGACGAACCCGGCGGCGTCCCCCCAGACCGGGATCGACGCGAGCGCGACGACCGTGACGAGCACGGCGGTCGTGATGCCGACGCTCAGCAGCCCGCGGGCGCGACGGTCGTTCCCGTCCTCGGCGCGCTGCAGGACCGCGGCCTGGTCGAGGCCGGCCACCGCGAGCACACCGAGCGCCTGGTAGAGGGCGATCGCGGACGCGAGCACGCCGAACTCTGCCGGCGGCATGAGGTGCGCGAGGACGGGGGAGATGAGCGACGAGACGACGAGCTGCATCGACCAGACGACGACGTACAGCAGGCCGCGCCCGAACAACTTCGAGGAGACCGTGCGGGTCGTGCCGGTGTCGGCTCCGCTGGTGGGCTCCGGCGTGCCGGCCGGAGCGGGCGTCGCGGCCGCGCGCGCTTCCCGCGCCTCGCGCCGCGTCGCCGGCTGGTCCGTCCGGGTCTCCTGCGGCACGCTCACCGGACCGCCACCCCGCGGCCGACGGCGGGCGTCTCGTGGAGCCGCCCCTCACGCAGCCCGAACGCCGCGTCGACGAGGTCGAGCAGCTCCGAGCTCCGGTCCGTCGCGAACTTCCGGGCGAACAACTGCGGCGCCCGACGCGCCTCGGACGAGGGCTGCGTGCGCCACTCCAGCAGCCGTCCGGCGTCCGCGATCGTCAGCCACGGCGGGCTCTTCATCGCGGAGCCGTCCCACCCGATCCACCACAGCGAGTGCGGCACGTGGGCGTCACGGAAGCCCGGCGTCAGCGACTCCGTCCAGAGCACGGACGGCACGAAGGTCTCGTCGGCGATCCACACACGCTGCCAGAACCGGACGAGGTCTGGGCGGGTGTCGACGGCGCGGACGACGGCCTCGGCGTGCTCGCGGGCGAGGACCTTGAGCTGCGAACCACCGGCCGGCGTGAGGTCACGGGGGAGTCGGCGCGGGACGGGCACGCGCACCATGTGCTTCCGCCACGCCCAGTGCCGGTAGCGGAGCCGCGGGAGGCCGCCCCCACGACCCCACTCCGCGTACGGCAGCGGGTGCACGCCGAGGAACGACTCGCCCCGGTGCTGCTCGAGCAGCGCGGTCAGCTCTGCAGGGTTCCCGAGCGGGTAGTCGCTCCCGGTGAGGACGGCCACGTGCGAGGCGTCGGTCGCGGCGAGCGCCGCCCGGTAGCCCTCGACCTCGGCGGCGACGTTCTCCCACTTCGCCCACCCCGTGCGCAGCCGCGGCAGCAGCCGCACGCGCTCCGGCAGGTCGGTCGTCATCGCGGTCCACTCCGAGTCGGGCGTGCGCGCGTCGACGTGCAGGAACACCGGGAACGGTGCGAGCGCCTCGATCAGGCGGCGGACGTGCGCCGGGTCCTCGTGGGCGAGGACGATGCACGCCACGGCGGGGGAGTTGGCCATGTCCGCGACGCTACGGGGGTCCCCAGTGGCCGACAAGGCGGCTCCGGACCGGGTGCGGGGAAGCAGCGGTTTCCCGCACCCAGGGCCCTGATCAGCGCTTCCCGCGGAACTTCGGGCAGTCGCAGAGGGCGCAGTCGGTGCCGGGACGGTAGTGCTCGTGCGCGTCACGAGGGTGACCGCACACGCACGTCGTGGTGTCGTCGAGCACGACCTCGAGGAGCCCTCGGGGCTCGGTCGTCGGGCCCAGCGGCATGCGTCCTCCTCGTGCCCCGTCCGGATGTCCGGGGATACCCACGATCCTATGGGAGCGGGGCCGTCAGCTGGCGGCAAACCGCAAGGTCCGCGCACGCGCCCACGACCGTCGTTGACCGCCGCCCGGCATCACCAGAGCATCGGACCATGACCGACCGTCCCACGATGACCGGCGTGCTCACCCTGCAGCCCGCGATGCCCTCCGCGGATGCACCGACCTGGTCCGGTGCTGCCTGGGTCGGCGCCGTCGACCGAGGTGAGGCGCTCGCGGCCGACGCCGTCGTCCTCGCCGGAGCCGAGGGGTTCCGCCGCGCGCGGCTCCTCGTCCGGGACGGCCGCGAACTCGCGGGCTCCGTCGACCTCGCCGTCGGCCCGGACGGAGCCCTGGACCCGGCCGAGACCGCACGCGCGCTGCGCGCGCTGCGTGCCACGGGCCTCCCGGCCGCCCCGCAGGGACCGACCGTCGGTCGCATCACCGTCGTCGTCGCCACCCGCGACCGGCCCGAGGACGTCCGGCGCTGCGTCGCGTCGCTGCTCGCGTCCGGATGGGACGACCTCGAGGTGATCGTCGTCGACAACGCGCCGAGCTCGGACGCGACCCGTGAGGTGGTCGCGTCGTTCACGGATGCCCGCCTGCAGTACGTCCTGGAGGCCCGTGCCGGGGTCTCGCGCGCACGGAACGCCGGCCTCGCGGCGGCCACCGGCGACGTGGTCGCCTTCGTCGACGACGACGTGGTCGTCGACCGGTGGTGGGCCGCCGCGCTCGCCGCGGCGTACGCGCGCGACGCGGACGTCGTCTGCGTGACCGGGCTCGTGCCGAGCGGGGAGCTCCGGACGCCGACGCAGCGCTACTTCGACGAGCGGGTGACCTGGGCGCGCAACACGGAACGCCGGGTGTACCGGACCGCGGCGCCGCCTGCGGACCTGCCGCTCTTCCCGTTCTCCGTCGGCGCGTTCGGCACCGGTGCGAACATGTCGCTCCGACGTGGCGCGGCGCTCGAGCTCGGTGGGTTCGACGTCGCGCTCGGCCCGGGCACCCCGGCTCGTGCGGGTGAGGACCCCGACCTGTTCACGCGGGTGTTGTTCTCCGGTGGGGCGCTCGCCGTCGAGCCCTCGGCGATCGTCTGGCACAAGCACCGCGCCGACCGGGAGGCCCTGCGTTCCCAGGCCCTCGGGTACGGCACCGGACTCGGAGCGTGGGTCGCGAAGCTGATGAGTCGTCCGGGCACCGCGGTCGCCGTGCTCCGGCGGGCCGTGGGTGCGCTCCGGCAGCTCGGGGCGCTCGGCCAGGGGAGCGGCAGCGGTGCGGACCAGGTGTCGGCCGCCGTGGACGCGGTCGGCGGGTGGCCGGTGGACGACGAGTTCCGCGCGGCGACGGCCGGGCTGAAGCGCGCCGAGCTCACCGCGGCGCTCGGCGGCCCGTGGCGGTACGTGCGCGGGCGTCTCGCCGCGCGGTAGTCGGGCGGGGCGCGTCCGGCGGCTCGCGGCCAGCGCCGACCGGGCGCTGGGCGAACACGCGCATTCCGACGTCCCGGGTGGCGATCGCTGCGGGCGATGTCCTCGGCGCCCGGCGACTGCGCGTGCGCGGGTGCGGAGCGGCGGCCGCTGTTGTGCGACATCGTCGTGGTCGTACGACGACGGCACCGTCGTTCCTTGCAGGCGCCGGGTGTTGCGCGCGCGCAGGAGCGACCGCACCGCTGTCGTACGACGACGGGGGTGTCGTTCGACAGCGGTACGTCGGCCGCGCCGCCACCGACGGTCGCGCCGCCACCACAGCGCCCGGTGCCCGCGCCGGTTCAGGGACGGAAGCGCCCCTCCTCCACGTCCCGCCAGAACCGACGGCTCCGCAGGTACGCGGCCGGACCCGCCGGGAAGCCCCGGAACTCGTGGTAGGCCAGGGACCGCGGGATGCTCGTCGTCGAGGCCTCCGTCACGGTCTCCGGCGCTGCGTCCCGCTTGCCCGCGAGCCGGGTGACGAGCTGCTTGAGCTTGACCTTCGCCGCGATCGGCATCAGGCGGGTGAGGGCCGTCAGGTGCCGTCGGTCCTTGACGATGAGCGCGCACATGAGCGCGGTGAACCCGACGCCGTTCGAGTGCAGCTGGTGGTGGAGTCCCTCGAGGTCCGCCCGGTGGGTGTGGTGCACGACGGCCTTCGGCTCGAAGCCGATCCGGCCGCCGCCCCACAGGATGTCGATGAAGATCGCGAGGTCCTCGCCACCTCGGGCGGGGACACCGGCGCCGAGGACCGGGTCGAACCCGCCAGCGGCTCGGAACGCCGAAGTCCGGACGGCCCAGTTCGCACCCGCCCCGTACCCGCCGATGCCGTACACGGCGAAGTGCTTCAGGACCCGGCCGTCGGGGGCGACCGCACGGGCGCGGGCGTTGCGCATCACACCGGGGACGTCGTCGG
Organism: Curtobacterium luteum; assembly: GCF_001475545.1. Classification (GTDB taxonomy): domain Bacteria; phylum Actinomycetota; class Actinomycetes; order Actinomycetales; family Microbacteriaceae; genus Curtobacterium; species Curtobacterium luteum_A. The sequence continues at coordinate 8,275 of NZ_LDQC01000093.1, forward strand.
GGACGATCGTGACCGGCTCGAAGGTGCGCTCGCCACTGAAGCCGCCGTAGTACGCCTCGTACCAGATCTGCGCGGGGGTGGCGAGCTCCTCGGGCAGGATCAACCCGGTCACCGCGGACAGCTCGGGCTCGCGGACGAACCGCGATCCGATCATCCGGAGCCACTGCGGGCTGATCCGGACGTCGTCGTCGGTGAACGCGATGACCTCGCCCTTCGCCGCCGCGACCCCGGCGTTCCGCCCGGCCGAGCATCCGGGTCGGCGCTCGACGACGAGGCGGACGTTGTGCCCCTCGAGGATCCGGGGGAGCTGGTCGTCGGCCGGCACCGTCACACGGTTGTCGACGATGATGACCTCGTACCGCGGGTAGTCGAGCTGCTCGAGGACGGCCAGGAGCGTCGTGATGGTCTCGATGCGCGCGACGATCGTCGACACGACGACCGAGATGAGCGGGAGGTCCTCGTCGGGCACGGGCGTCGATGCCCCGGCGTCGTTGGTGGCCGACGCGGTCTGCGCCACGAGGGGCTCGACGGCACGCCGGGCGTCCGCGGGGTCGTCGGTGAGGAGCACGTCGAGCGTCGTCACCGGGAACCCGCCGCGGTAGCCGACGACGAGCGCCGAGGAGCCGCGCTCGTCGGCGACGAGCTCCGGGAGCGGCGCGTCGAGGTCGAGGCTGACGACGCGACGCGGGCCGGGCACGGTGACGGGGGAGATCAGGGCCATGTCCGCGACGCTACGGAGGGCGCGGGCAGCGGACAACGGCGCGGGAGTGTGACGGCGGGGTTCGTGCGGAACCCCGCACCGGCGCCGCGGACGCCACGCAGCGGTGTCCCCAGCAACGGCGCGAGAGTGAGCGCACACTTTCGGCAGATTCGCAGAAACCTCCCGTTGGAAGGTCATCACGAGCGGGTCACGGAACCAATGCAACCGGTTGCGGAACCTCCGTCACGGGCGTAGCTTCCTCGGTCAGCAGGCACCGTCGCCTGCTCCAGGCAGCGTCATCGCACCCGATCGGGGCTCCTGGTGATCTCGATGAGGAGACAACCCCGTGAAGACAACACGCGCCAAGGTGCGGTTCGCCTCGGTCGCCGGCATCGCCGCGATCGGGCTCGTGCTCACCGGCTGCTCGAGCGGCGGGTCCGCGAACTCCGGCGACGCCCAGAACGGCCAGGACAGCCGCGGCCCGATCACCTACGTCCAGGGCAAGGACAACTCCAACGTCGTGCGCCCACTCATCGCCAAGTGGAACAAGGCGCACCCGGACGAGAAGGTCACCTTCAAGGAGCAGTCCGACCAGGCCGACCAGCAGCACGACGACCTCGTGCAGCACTTCCAGGCGAAGGACGAGAACTACGACGTGGTCGACGTAGACGTCGTCTGGACCGCGGAGTTCGCCGCGAAGGGGTGGCTGACGCCCCTCACCGGCAAGATGAAGATCGACACCTCCAAGCTCCTCCCGGCGACGGTGAAGACCGCGACCTACAACGACACGCTGTACGCCGCCCCGCAGACGTCCGACGGTGCGCTGCTCTACTACCGCAAGGACCTCGTCAAGACCCCGCCGACCACGTGGGACGAGATGATGAAGGACTGCTCCATCGCGAAGGAGGCCGGCATCGGCTGCTACGCCGGGCAGTTCGCGAAGTACGAGGGCCTGACCGTGAACGCCTCCGAGGCGATCAACGGCTCCGGCGGCTCGGTCCTGAACAAGAGCGGTTCGCCCGACGTCGACACGTCCGACGCCAAGGCCGGTCTGCAGAACCTCGTCGACGCGTTCAAGGACGGCAACATCCCTGCCGAGGCGATCACGTACCAGGAGGAGCAGGGCCGCACCGCGTTCGAGAACGGCAAGCTCCTGTTCCTGCGCAACTGGCCGTACGTCTACAACCTCGCCAAGACCGACGGCTCGTCGAAGGTCAAGGACACCTTCGGCATCGCCCCGATCCCCGGCAAGGACGGCACCGGCGCCTCGACCCTCGGTGGTCACAACGCCGCGATCAGCGTCTACTCCAAGCACAAGGCGACCGCGCACGACTTCCTCGAGTTCCTGGAGTCGAACGACACGCAGAAGTTCTTCGCCACGCAGGGCTCGCTCGCCCCGGTGGTCGGTGACCTCTACACCGACTCCGAGCTGACGAGCAAGCTCCCGTACCTCCCCACCCTGCTCAAGTCGATCGAGTCCGCGGAGCCCCGCCCGGTCACGCCGTTCTACCCGGCCGTGACGAAGGCCATCCAGGACAACACCTACGCGGCCCTCAAGGGCTCGAAGAGCGTCGACGAAGCCCTGAAGGACATGCAGGACGCCCTGAAGACGGCGACCAGCGGCAACAGCAACTAGCGGCTCGCGCCGCGGCGGACGGGAGGCACGGTGCCAGCGTGCACCGTGCCTCCGGTCCGCCCCCACTCACGTCCCGACGCCCGGCAAGGAGGCCGTCACGTGTCAGCAGCAACCGAGATCCCCGCCGCGATCCCCAACCCCGCGGGGATGGAGCCGCCGAAGCGGCGGAGGGGCGGCCTCAACGCCGAGCACGGCCGGTGGGCCGTGTACCTCATCGGCCCGACGATCGTGCTCCTCGCCGTCGTCATCGGCTACCCCGTCGTCAGCGCCGTCATCCAGTCGTTCCAGCTCGACGCCGGTCTCGACAAGGCGACCGGCCTCTTCGTGGCCGGCGGCTTCGCCGGCGTCACGAACTACGTGCACTGGCTCGGGCAGCAGTGCGGCAACACCGCGTGTCCGCCCGGCAACCTCGGGTCGCAGTTCTGGACCGCGATGGGCAACACGTTCTTCTTCACGGTCGTGACCGTCGCCCTCGAGACCGTCATCGGCGTGTGGATGGCGATCATCATGAACCGCAACTTCAAGGGCCGTGCGTTCGTCCGCGCCGCGATCCTCGTGCCGTGGGCCATCCCGACGGCCGTCACCGCGAAGCTCTGGTACTTCATCTTCGACGCGAACGGCGTCCTCAACCACGTCATCGGGCACCAGGTCCTCTGGTTCTCGGGGGAGTGGGCCTCCCGGTGGGCGATCATCATCGCCGACACGTGGAAGACCACCCCGTTCATGGCCCTCCTCATCCTCGCCGGGCTGCAGCTGATCCCGGACGAGGTCTACGAGGCCGCGAAGATGGACGGCGCGTCGACGATGCAGCGGTTCTGGAACATCACGCTCCCGCTCGTCAAGCCGGCGCTCATGGTCGCGGTGCTGTTCCGTGTCCTCGACGCGCTCCGCATCTACGACCTCATCGCCATCATGACCGGCGGCGGTGGTGGTTCCGGCAACGCGACCGTCTCGCTGTCCGTCCTCGTCGTCGACCAGATCCGGCAGGGCTTCAACTCCGCGTCGGCCCTCTCCACCATCACGTTCCTCGTGATCTTCCTCGTCGCGTTCATCTTCGTCCGGTTCCTCGGCGCGAACGTCGTCCAGACCCAGGCAGCCCAACAGAAGGGTGAACTCCGATGAGCATCGCAGCAGACCGACCCCGCTCCTCCACTCGGTCCCGGGAACGCGAGGTCGACCGCACGCAGGTCCGGGTCCAGCGTCACACCGGCCAGAAGCTCCGCACCGGCATCCAGGCGGCCGTCATCGCCGTCTGGTGCCTCCTGCCCTTCTACTGGATGGTCGTGACGAGCTTCCGGGACGTCGGGTTCACCTTCGACCCGACTCCGTGGTTCACGCACTTCACGTTCGCCAACTACGAGACGGCGTTCTCGACCGCGCTCGGCAACCACCTCGGACGCGCACTGCTCAACAGCGTGTTCATCGGGATCACCGTGACGGTCATCGCGCTGCTCGTCGGCACGAGCGCCGCGTACGCGCTGGCACGGCTCGAGTTCAAGGGGAAGTCGCTCATCGCCGGGGCCATCCTCGCCGCGTCGATGTTCCCGGGCGTCGCGCTCATCTCGCCGCTGTTCCAGTTGTTCACCGACATCGGCTGGATGGGCACGTACCAGGCCCTGATCCTGCCGAGCATCTCGTTCGTGCTGCCCCTGACCGTCTACACGCTCGCGAGCTTCTTCCGGGAGATGCCGTGGGACCTCGAGGAGGCGGCCCGCATCGACGGCTGCACCCGCATCCAGGCGTTCCGGCGGATCATCATGCCGCTCGCCGCACCCGCCGTGTTCACGACCGCGATCCTGGCGTTCATCTCCTCCTGGAACGAGTACCTCATCTCGTCCCAGCTGTCCTCGGACGCCACCCAGCCCGTCACGGTCGCGATCGCGTCCTTCGCCGGGTCGCAGCCGCACCAGGAGCCGTACACGGCGGTGATGGCGGCCGGCACGATCGTGACGATCCCGCTCGTCATCCTCGTGCTCGTCTTCCAGCGGCGCATCGTGGCCGGCCTCACCGCCGGCGGCGTGAAGGGCTGACGACGATGGCACAGCGTGGACCCGCCCGTCCGACCGCCCGCATCGAGGAGGCCATCGGCTTCGTCGGCACCTTCGGCGTCCTGTTCCTCGGAGTGACCGTGTTCTGCGAGGTCACCGGACGGCCGGCGCTCGGCTGGGCGCTCACGCTCCTCGCAGCGGTCGTTGCGATCGTGCTGCTCGACCGCTGGCGGGTGTCCGTGCTCCGCCGGCACCGCGACGCCACCGGCGAGGTCGACGGCGTCGGCGCGGTCGCCCGGCGGACCGCGCCGGGCCGGTCGCGCGTGGCCGTGTCCGCACCGGTCCGCCGCGCCCCGACCACACCGGACGGGCACGCGCACGTCGGCTGGGACGAGGTCGCGGACCGCGGGCGTCGGCCCGGCCGCGACGCGCGCCCGACCGCCGTCGTCCGGTCCCCATCGGTCGCACCGGTCGCCCCGGCCGGCCGCTCGGGGGCCGCGGGTCGCCCGGCGGACGGGTGACGCGCCTCCAGGCCGGACCCATGGGCATCCAGGAGATCGCCACCGTCACCGGACTGTCGAAGTCGACCGTGTCCCGCGCGCTGCGCGGCCTGCCGTCGGTGGCCGGGCCGACGATCGACCAGGTGCGGCGGGTCGCCGACGAGCTCGGGTACGTGCCGAGCTCGGCGGCGGCCGGCCTCGCCACCGGGCGGCAGCGCGCGGTGGGCGTCGTCGTCCCGGTGATCGACCGGTGGTTCTACGTGAAGGCGCTCGGCGGTGTCGACGCCGAGCTCCGCCGGGCCGGGCACGACCTGGTGCTGTACAACCTCGGCGGCCCCGGAGGAGACCGCGACCGGGCCTTCCGCCGCTCGATGCTCCGGCACCGGGTCGACGCGCTCGTGCTGCTCTCGCTCGTGCTCGACGAGACCGAGCGCGCGGAGCTCGAACTCACCCGTCACCCGATGATCGTGATCGGCGGACCGGCGCCCGGACTGCGGAACGTCGGGGTGGACGACGCGGTCGTGTCGCACCTGGCCGTCCGGCACCTCGTCGGGCTCGGGCACCGGGACGTCGCCTACATGGGCGGGCAGGACGAGGACGGGATGAACGTCGCCGTGCCGTACCTGCGGCACGACGGGTTCGTCGACGCGTTGGCCTCGTGCGGCGTCGGTCCGCGCCCGGACTGGATGGTTGACGGACGGTTCTCCTTCGCCGGCGGGGTCGAGGCGGGCGCCGCCCTGCTCGCCGACCCGACGGACCGTCCGACCGCGGTGTTC
>NZ_LDQC01000094.1 GCF_001475545.1 Curtobacterium luteum
GGCCTCGCGTGGGTGGGGGTCGTGGTCCTGGCCACGGCACTCGACGTGCTGCTCGCGGCCGACCTGGGACGGGTGCGCGTCGAGCGACGGATGCCCCGGCTCGCACGTCGGGACACCGTGGCCGACGGCACGCTCGTCCTCGCGAACGACGGCCCGCGCCCGCTCCGCGCGCTGGTCCGGGACATGTGGGAACCCTCGACCGGGTTCGGGCCGGACCGCATCCGCCTGACGGTGCCGTCCGGGGAACGGCGCACCGCTCGTGTCCGCTTCGCGCCGTTCCGTCGTGGACGTCGACGGACCGCGGGGGTCGCCGTCCGGGCGTTCGGACCGCTCGGTCTCGCCGCACGACAACGGGTCCTGTCGGCTCCGGCCGAGCTCGTCGTGACGCCGCCGTTCCGGTCCCGCCGGCACCTCCCGTCCCGGCTCGCGCGACTCCGGGAGCTCGACGGCGAGACGACGCTGCAGCTCCGTGGCCACGGCACGGAGTTCGACTCCCTGCGCGACTACGTGCGGGGCGACGACGTCCGGTCGATCGACTGGCGGGCGACCGCTCGCCGGCAGGACCTCGTGGTGCGGACCTGGCGCCCGGAACGGGACCGTCGTGTCGTGGTCGTCGTCGACGCCGGCCGTGCCGGGGCCGGGCGGATCGAGGACGAGCCGCGGCTGGACACCTTCATCGAGTCGGCGCTGCTCCTCGGCGCGCTCGCTGCGGCAGCCGGAGACCGCGTCGACCTCGTGGTGCTCGACGACCACGTCCGGGAGCGGGTCGTCGGCGCCACCCGGACGGACGTCGTGCAGCGGTTCGGCGAGGCCCTCGCACAGGCCGAGCCCGGGCTCGCCGCCACCGACTGGGCCACCGTTCCGGCGGTCGTCGACGCGGTCACGACCGCACGGGCGCTCGTCGTGCTGCTCTCCGGCCTCGACTCGGTCGGCGCGTCCGGTGACCTGCTGGCCGTGCTCCCCCGGCTGACCGCGCGGCACGCCGTCGTCGTGACGAGCGTGACCGACCCTGCCGTCGCGGCGGCGGCGAGCGGCGACCGGGAGCCGGCCACCGAGCCACGCGGGCCGACCGTCGGACGCGGGGCGGGCCTCCCGGCCGGGGCAGCACGCGGCGGGGCTGCCGAACGCGACGTCCACCGACGGGCGGCAGCCGAACGCACACTGCTCGACGCCGAGGGCGTCGCGGACGCCGCACGCCGGGCGGGTGCCGAGGTCGTACGGGGTGTCCCCACGGCCGTGCCGCCGCTCGTCGCCGACGCCTACATCCGTGCGAAGGCGGCCGGTCGCCTCTGACCGCTGTTCACCCCGCGGTCAGCGCCGTCGCGCCGCGCTCGAACTCCTCGAGGTCACCGCGCTCGCCCGCGCGGTACGCCCGACCACCGACCACCCACTGGTAGACGAGCACGAGCGCGAGGGCGACCGTCCCGATGCCGATCTTCACCGGCCACGGCCAGGGCTGGCGGGTGACGACGCCCTCGACGAGCCCCGACAGGAGCAGCGTCAGGGTCAGACCGACCGCGACCGTGATGAGCGCGCGGCCGTCCTCGGCGAGCGCCTGCGCCCGGGTCCGGGGCCCCGGTGCGATCCAGGACCAGGCGATCATCAGTCCGGCGGCACCGGCGAGGAAGATCGAGTACAGCTCGAGCTGGCCGTGCGGCGCAATCCAGAGGAAGAAGTCGCCGAGACGTCCCTGGGACTGCATGACGGCCGCGGAGACCCCGAGTCCGACGGCGTTCTGCACGATGGAGAACGGGACGAAGACGCCGGTGATGCCGAACGCGACCATGCTCGCGGCGATGTAGGCGTTGTTCGTCCACACCTGCGCCGTGAACGCTCCGAGGCCGTGGTCCGAGTAGTAGTCGACGAAGTCCTGCGTCGCGTAGCGGCGGAGCGCTTCGGGGGTGCCGAACGTGTCGACCGCGCCGGGGGTGGCGATGATCCACGCGCCGACGACGACGCCGACGAGCGTCGTCGCGACGGCCACCCAGATCGTGGTCCAGCGGATCCGGTACAGCGCGGCGGGGAGCTGCACGGCGAAGAACGTCGTGACCGCGGTCAGCGGGTCGACCGGGGTGCCGGTGAATCGCAGCCGGGCGCGGAAGAGGGTGAGCGACAGGCGGTCCCCCGTCGTGGTCCGGGGCGCGGCGCCGCGGATGCGGGCGAAGTCGGTCGCGGCCTCCTGGTAGCCGGAGACGAGTGCGTCGACGTCCGCACCGGACCGGGGACGGGCGCGGGCCAGGCGCTCGAGCTCCTGCCAGCGGTCACGGTGCACGTCGCTGTACGCGTCGAGGTCCACTGCTCCCCCTCGTGGTCCGGCGCCGGTGCGTCGTGCCGGCGATCCTGCACCGGTGCGTGGCGCCCCGGTCTCCGACAGAATGATCCCATGCCGAAGCCGCCCCTGCCCCGCGACCTCGCGGACGCGCGCTTCGTGCGGGCGCTGGACGACACCGTCGACGAGCTCGTCGTCGGTGAGGCCGTCGCGCTCGACGTCCAGCCGGCCGGCATCGCACTCCGTCTGGCAGCGGCGCTCCTCGACGCCGTGTGCACCGTCGCGCTGTACGTCATGCTGCTCGTCGGGCTCGCCCGTGTCGTCCCGAGCGGCGTCGACACGGGCTGGGTGGCGGCGTTGCAGATCGCCGTGCTCGTCACCGTGCTCGTGCTCGTGCCCGCCGCCGTCGAGGCCACCACCCGCGGCAAGAGCGTCGGACGGTACGCGACGGGCACCCGCGTGGTGCGCACGGACGGCGGGGCGATCGGCTTCCGGCACGCCTTCACCCGCGCACTGGTCGGCCTGCTCGAGCTCTGGGGGACGCTCGGCTCGCTGGCGCTGCTCGTCGCGTTGTTCGGCTCACGGCCGCGGCGGCTCGGTGACCTCCTCGCCGGCACCGTGGTGCAGCACGAGCGGGCACGGCGGACGACGGACCCGGTGGTGCTCATGCCGGTCGAGCTCGGCGAGTGGGCCCGGGTCGCGGACGTCTCGACGCTCCCGCAGCGGCTCGAGAACCGGCTCGGGGCGTTCTTCCGCGGGGCGGCCGACATGCGGCCGGACCACCGCGCGGCGACGGCGGGGACCCTCGCCGCAGCGGTCTCCGGGTACGCGCACCCGGTGCCGCCCGTGCCCGCCGAGGTCTTCCTGGCCGGGGTCGTGGCGCTGCGGCGCGACCGGGACCTCCGCGCGCTGCGGGGCCGCGCGGCGACGATCGCCGCGGCCGCCGCCACGGCCGGTGCGCGGCCGCCGGGCTTCCCGCGCTAGCCCGCAGCGATGCGGCACCGCTGGCGTTCCGCGGCCCTCGTACACCGCGTTCCGGACACGGCACCGTGATCTTCCGCGCTGCCGTGTCCGGAACCTGGTTCCGCCGGTCCTCCCGAGCCGCCGCCCGTCAGTACCGGTAGTGGTCCGGCTTGTACGGCCCCTCGACCGGCACGCCGATGTACGCCGCCTGCTCGGGCCGCAGCGACGTCAGCCGGACACCGAGGGCGTCGAGGTGGAGCCGCGCCACCTTCTCGTCGAGGTGCTTCGGCAGCACGTACACCCCCGTCGGGTACCGGTCGCGCCGCGTGTGCAGCTCGATCTGCGCGAGCACCTGGTTGGTGAACGAGTTGCTCATCACGAACGAGGGGTGGCCGGTGGCGTTGCCGAGGTTCATCAGGCGCCCCTCGGAGAGCACCAGGACCGAGCGCCCGTTCGGCAGCCGCCACTCGTGCACCTGTGGCTTGATCTCGACCTTCTCGGCCCCGGGCAGCGCCTCGAGCCCCGCCATGTCGATCTCGTTGTCGAAGTGCCCGACGTTCGCGACGACCGCGAGGTGCTTCAGCGCGAGCATGTCGTCGACCCCGACGACGCCGAGGTTGCCCGTGCAGGTGACCACGATGTCGACCTCGCCCGCGACGTCCGCGAGCCGTGCGACCTGGTAGCCGTCCATCGCCGCCTGCAGTGCGCAGATCGGGTCGACCTCGGACACGACCACGCGGGCGCCCTGGCCGCGCAGCGCTTCCGCCGCGCCCTTGCCGACGTCGCCGTAGCCGACGACGAACGCGACCTTGCCGCCGATGAGGACGTCCGTCGCCCGGTTCAGCCCGTCCGGCAGCGAGTGCCGGATGCCGTACTTGTTGTCGAACTTCGACTTCGTCACCGAGTCGTTGACGTTGATCGCCGGGAACTTCAGCTTCCCCTCGCGCGACAGCTCGTAGAGCCGGTGCACGCCCGTGGTCGTCTCCTCGGTCACGCCCTCGATGTCCGCCGCGATCCGGGTCCAGCGGTCGGCGGAGTCCCGGAGCGACGCCGCCACGGTGTCCAGGACGATGCGCCACTCCGCGCTGGCGTCGGGTCCGGCCTCGGGCACGCGCCCGGCCGCCTCGGCATCGGCGCCGGTGTGCACGAGCATCGTCGCGTCACCACCGTCGTCGAGGACGAGGTTGGGGCCGATCCAGTCTGCTCCGGCGGACGCCGCCTCGGCGCTCCAGTCGAAGACCCGGTTCGTGCACCACCAGTACTCCTCGAGCGTCTCGCCCTTCCACGCGAACACCGGGACGCCCGCGGGTTCGTCGACCGTCCCGGTCGGGCCGACGACGACCGCCGCGGCTGCCTCGTCCTGCGTCGAGAAGATGTTGCAGCTCGCCCAGCGCACCGTCGCGCCGAGCGCCACGAGCGTCTCGATGAGCACCGCCGTCTGCACCGTCATGTGCAGCGACCCGGCGATGCGGGCACCGGCGAGGGGCTGCGCGGCACCGAACTCCTCGCGCAGGGCCATCAGCCCCGGCATCTCGTTCTCGGCGAGGCGGATCTGGTGGCGTCCGGCCTCGGCGAGCGAGAGGTCGGCGACGCGGAACGGTGCTTCGGTGCGGGACTCGGTGGGCATGACGCCAGTCTTCCACGCGTGCGTCAACACGCGGTGGGCGCGACGCGTGGTGGACGCGACCCGCGGTGGACGCGCCCCGCGGCGAACGCGACCCGCGGCGGACGCACCCCGCGGCGGACGCACCCCGCGGCGGACGCGACCCGCGGCGGACGCGACGCGGTGCGACCGAGCGCGCCGCGGTGGTGACGGCCGGGAGGCACGGAGCGCGTCCCCGCGTCGATCAGGCGGGCGGGGCCTCCAGGCCGGTGCCTCAGTCGGCTTCGCGGAGCGGCTCGCGTCGGACGACGCGCCATCCCCGCGGCACCCGCAACCGCGCGGCGTGCCGCGCGCACAGGTCGTAGCCGTGCGGCTCCACGCGCGTCGAGAGCGGGCCGACGACGACCATCGAGTCCCCGTAGTCGTACGTCAGGGTCGCCGACGCGCTCGCGCCACAGGCGACCTTGCTGCAGATCCGTACGTCCATACCGGTACCGACCCTACCGGGTGGGTCCCGGGCCCCCGGGCCCGCGTACGATGACGGGATGCGTCGCAAGCCCCCGCTCGTCACCCCGGTCGACCGTGGCCGGGGCCGCTCCCGCCATGGACGCGGTGGTCGCTCGAGCGTCACCGGACCGGACCTCGCACCGCTCACCACGCGGGCCGAGGCGTTCGACCGGATCGTGGGCGACACCGCCCACTACCTCGTGCAGCTGTGGCCGGACGAGCTCGCCGGCGTCGTGTTCCAGGTCGCGGACATGCCGACCGATCCGACCCTGCCCGACCGCATGCCGCGGTGGCGGGTCGACCGGGCGGGCAAGCGGGTCACGGTGTTCCGCATCCCGGTGGAGCGGGTGACCCACAGCCCCGAGAAGGACGACGTGGACCGGAGGATCATCGTCGAGACCGCCGTCTTCCGTGCGGTCGGCGAACTCATCGACAAGGACCCGTGGGACCTCGCGCCGGACCGCTACCGGCACTGGTGACGGACCGGGGGCAGCGGACCAGCCCCGCGGGCAGCGCGTCCCCGGCTCAGGGGTAGACGCGCACCGGGGTCGAGACGGCCGTCGACGGCCGGATCGGGAAACCCGCGATCCCGTCGTCGTTCTGGTAGGTCACGCCCGCCACCAACCCGGCGGCGCCGGTGATCGTCAGCTGCTTGGCGGTCGGCGCGGGCACGGTGACCGTGGCCCCGGAGACGACCGACACCTTCCGCTCCTCGTCACCGGAGCTGATCGTGACGTCCGCATCCGTGCGGGTCGGGTTCACGAGTGTCAGCTCCGCACCGTCACCGGGGGCGACTGCGGTGACGACGTCGTCCCCGAGCGGTTCGGCCGACGCGAACCAGCCGAGGTCGGTCGCGTCGTCCTGGGTCGGCGTCGTGGTGCGGGCACCCGCCACGACCGGGACGGTCGAGCTGATCGTGAGCGAGTACCGGCCGTCCGGGAAGTCGTCGAGCGTGACGTCGGTGACGATGCCCGGCTCGGCGGTGGCGTTCACGGTGGAGCCGCCACCGTCCGCGGTCGTGATCCCGAGGGTCACGCGGGCCGCGGCGGCGCCGGGGACGAACAGCCGGACGACGGGTGCGGCGTCCGCGGTGTCGTCACCGCGCTGTGCGGCGTCGGCGCCCTCGAGGACGACCCCGGGGATGATCTGGGACGTGCTCGGAGCGGCGCCGCCGGACACGATGTCGAAGCCACCCGGGGTGAGCGTCCGCACCACCGTCTCCTGCATGTGCGCGACGATCTGCCCGCCGGAGGACTCGACGTGCACGACGGTCGATCCCTGGTCAGAGACGAAGCCCGAGAGCGGCACGACCTTCTGGCTCCGCGGGGCCACCACGATGCCGGTCGTCCCCGGCGCGCTCACGGTTCCGGAGCCGTCGTAGATCGCGAGGTCGACCGTCGCGTTCACGTCGGTGGGGTTCGAGAGGGTGATGAGACTCGTCCGTCCGGTCTCGGTCGAGCCCCCGACGAGCCAGGTCGACTGCGCGGGGTCGTCGCACGACGCGGCCCCGACGCCCACGAGGTCCCCGTCGGAGACGCTCTGGTAGCTGCTGCCCGCGACCTGCGGCGTCGTGGACCCGGCCGGCGCGGTGAGGAGCCGGGGATCGCTGCTGCCGGAGTCGTCCCCGCCGAGGTCGGACCGCTCGACGGAGTCGCCCGTCGTCGCCGTGGCCACGGTCGCGCTGCCGACGGGGCTCGCCTTGGTGGCGTCGTTGCCCGCGTCGTCCGAGAGCCGCAGTGCGTTGCCCGCGCAGACCCGCTGCGCGTCCGCCGCGACGGGGGTGACCGTCTGACCGGCGGGCCGGCCCGGGGTGGATCCGGTGCCGATCGCGTGCGCAGCCGTGACGGCGCCCGCGGCGACGACCACGGCGACGGCGGTGGCGGTGCCGCGGACCACCCAGCGGCGGACGGTGGCGGGGGTGCTGGCGCTCATTCGTCACGCTCCTCGTCGAAGGTGGTCGCGGGTTCCTCGGCCTCGATGCGGTTCGAGGTGGCACGGCGCCGACGGGGTGCGGTCGGGACCGCGAGCAGCGCCGCCGCGCCGAACACCACTCCGAGGACGACGAGGTACGCCACGTGGGTGGCCTGAGCGGCCGCCGATCCGGTGGAGGTGCGGTCGACCTCCCCGTCGAAGTGGAAGAGCTGGCCGTTCGTCGTCTCGCCGATGCTCGTGAAGAGCGCGTCCTGACCGATCGCCCCGGCGGCGCGGTCGTGCACCGCCTGCGCCCGGGGGTCGGAACCGGCGTCGTCGAGCAGCACGAAGCTGATGCCGAGCGAGCGCAGCGCCGGACGCGGGTCGTAGCCGCTGCGGCTCGCGAGGTTGCCCGCGAGCGTCGTGAGCTGCTCACCCGAGCGGGTGAGGGTCAGCGCCGTCGACTCGAGCGTGGACTGGTCGTCGAGTGTCGACCCCTGGCCGCGTTCGAGCGAGACGGAGAGCGAGCCGTCGGGCTGCGGGTCGACGACGAGCGTGCCGACGTCCGGGTTCGCCTGGGCCTCGGCGTTGACGTAGGCACTGAGGACGCGTCCGCTCGTCGGCTCGATCGTGGCCGTCTGCAGGTAGAAGGCCGCGAACGCCGGCGCGACCGTGACGCCCGCGAGGACCGTCGCGACGAGGCCCGCGACGGGCGCGAGCCTCGGCAGCACGTCGAGTCCGATGCACGCGGCGGTGACGATGCCGAGCCAGTACACGCTGAGACCGCTGCCCGGCCAGACGATGGTGGTGGTGGAGCCGACGCCCGTGACCGCGAGCTGCGTGGCACCGAAGGCCGTGGCGTATCCGAGCAGGGCGACGACGAGCGCGGCGCCCGCGACGGCCCAACGGTGCCCGAGCATCGCGCCGAGTGCCACGACGGCCACCGGGAGCGTCAGGACCGCCATCACGACCGGGAGCACCCAGGCGACGATCCCGAGCGCCTCGGTGTGGGGCAGCCACCCGCTCCAGTCCGGGACGGGCTGCGCGATGGTGAGCTGGAACGCCGAGGGCGTCCGGGTCGCGGACGGCACACCGGGATCGGCGAAGACGGCGAGCGGGTTGCCCCTGGCCACCTGCGCGAGGACCAGCGGGAGGAACAGCACCGCGGCCGGGACCGGGATGAAGACCCGGCGGTGCGCCCGCCGCCAGCCGACGACCAGCGCGACGAGCCACGCGAGCAGGAGGACGGGCAGCAGCGACGGCGCCGAGGCACCGACGACCGCGAAGAGGATGGCGGCACCGGCGGCCCATGCCCAGGACCGGTGCGCCTCGAGGAGCGCGAGGAACAGCCACGGCAGCGTCAGGTGCGCGATGACCGCGCCGAGGTGCCCGGTCGTGACCGCACCGACGAGCGTCGGCGTGATCGTGTAGAGCGCCGCACCGATCACCGGCACCCAGGTCCGCGTCGTGACCTTGCGCACGGCGAACCACGCGCCGAGCGCCGACACCGGGAACGCGAGCAGCATCACGAGCACGACCGAGGTCGACGGCGACCAGAACGTGATCGAGCCGAGGACGGCGACGACCGCGGTGAACGGGTCGCTCGGACCGGTGAAGCCGGTGCCGAGCGAGTGCCAGCCGTAGCCGACGTTCTGCCACAGCCGACCGACCGTGCTCGACAGCGGCAGGAGCCCCCCGCCCGTGAGCGCCGGCGAGCCGAGCAGCGGGTACAGCGTCACGACGCTCAGCACGGCCGCGGCGAGCACCACCCAGACGCCGCCGTCGCCGAGGAACGAGGCCCGTGCGATCGGGGCGTCCTCGACCCGCGCGAGCTCGACGTCGCGCGACGTCGTCCGGCGCTCGTGCAGTCGGCGCCAACTCACGCGGAGCGGCTCGATCGCCGCCCACCCGACGCTGCGGTTGCGGGCGAGCACCCTCCGCGACCGTCCGACCCCGCCCCCGAAGGCGACCGCGAACGCCGCGGCGAGCTCACCCCCGACCGCGGCAGGGTGCTTCGCCACGAGGTGTCCGACGGCGCGGGCGACCGCGAACGGGACGAGCGTCAGCCAGTGCAGCCAGAGCGACCAGGCTGGTGCGTACGTCAGGCGGCGATGGAGCTGGGCCTGCCGGTGCAGCCGGACGCGCCTGCCCTCGGAGAGCCGCTTTCGGCCGAACTCCTCGACCGGGCCGGCACTCGTGACCCTCGCTTCCGGGACGACCGCCACCCGGTGTCCGGCGAGGCGCGCGCGCACGCACAGGTCCAGCGCGGCGTCGACGTCGGGCAGCGCCGGGTCGAACCCGCCGAGCTGCTCCCAGACGGACCGCCGGACGAGCATGCCGGCCGCTGCGACTGCGAGGACGTCGGTGTACCGGTCGTGCTGGCCCTGGTCGAGCTCGTCCTGCACGAGCACCAGGGACCGTCCGGTCCGGGTCATGCTCTCGCCGAAGTCGCGGATGCGGGCGGGGTCGTCGTCGTGCACGAGCTTCGGACCGACGACCACGACCGACGGGGCGATCTCCACCGCGGTGAGGAGCTCGGCCAGCGCGTCGGGTGCGGGTGCGTTGTCGTGCCCGAGGAACCAGAACCACTCGTCGGCCGGACCGGCACCGTCGCCGTCGACGGGTGCGACCTCGCGGACGCCCGTGGCCACCGCCTGGGCGAAGGTCCGTCGCGTCGACAGGCGGACGAGCGCGGCCGAGCCGCCGAACTCCAGGCCCGCGGTGGAGCCGTCGGTCGACCCCGCGTCGACGACGACGAGGCCCTCCGGGTGGCGGGTCTGCCGGGCCAGCGCGTCGAGCGTGCGGTCGAGGTGGTCGCCGCCGTCGGCGGCGACGAGGATCGCGGTGACACGGGGCTGGGAGACGCTGGGCTGCATGACGGGCGTCACTCTACGGTCTGGAGGCGCACGCTCCGTCGCGGACGGCGGCGCGCCGTGAACCTGTGGGAGCCATCACCGCGCGGTGTGCGCCGGGGAGCGAGATGGCTGAGCCCCGGCGCCTTCGTCGCAGGCTCCTCAGGGGCGCAGTCGCAGGGCGCTGGCGCGCCCTGGGCGCGACTACGCCCGTTTGCGCAGCTTGCGACGCTCGCGCTCGGAGAGGCCGCCCCAGATGCCGAAGCGCTCGTCGTTCTCGAGCGCGTACTCGAGGCACTGCGCACGGACCTCGCACGAGGTGCAGATCCTCTTCGCCTCGCGCGTCGATCCGCCCTTCTCCGGGAAGAACGCCTCGGGGTCGGTCTGCGCGCACAGCGAGTCCGCCTGCCAGGCGAGCGGGTTCTCCTCGTCGTCGGTCTCCGTGCGGCGGACGCCCGGGACGCCGAGCGACACCGGGTCGACGTGCCAGTCCTCCGGAACACCGGCGCTGAAGTCGGAACCGTTCACCCTGATCACCCCTGACGACTTGTGACGGACCACGACGGGTTGCCGTCGTTGCTGTAATTACAGCGGTGTGATTCCCGAGAGTCAAGTCGCGGATCATAGAAGCGCCTGACGGTTCCGGCGTGTCATGTCCCCCGTCCTGGCGTGTCGCCCGCGTTCTGTCCGGGTTTCGGGGGACACGCCAGGACCGGATCAGGTCACGCTCGGGCGACGCTGCGGCGCGCCTCCCACGCGCTCGACACCATCTGGTCCAGGGAGTGCCGCATCGCCCAGTCGAGGTCGCGGGCCGCCGCCTCGCCCGTCGCGACGATGCGAGCGGGGTCGCCGGGGCGCCGCGGGGCCACCTCGGGCTCGAAGGCGATCCCGGTGCCCTTCGCCATCGCGTCCATGATCTGGCGGACGCTCACGCCGTCGCCGCTGCCGAGGTTGTACGCCCGGTCGAGCGGCTCCCCCGCCTCGAGCTTCCGCGCGGCCACGGCGTGCGAGTGCGCGAGGTCGGCCACGTGCACGTAGTCCCGCACGCAGGTACCGTCCGGCGTCGGGTAGTCGTCGCCGTTGATCCGCGGGGTCCGACCGGCGAGCAGCGCGTCGAACACGAGCGGGAAGAGGTTGTGCGGGCTGGCGTCGTAGAGGTCCGGCTCGCCGGAGCCGACGACGTTGAAGTACCGCAGCGACGTCGTGGTGAAGCCGCGCGCGACCTCCATGTCCCGCAGCAGCCACTCCCCGATGAGCTTCGACTCGCCGTAGGGCGACTCGGGTGCCTTCGGGGTGGACTCGACGACGGTGTCGACGTCCGGGGTGCCGTAGACCGCGGCGCTCGACGAGAACACGACCTTCGTG
The DNA here is from genome assembly GCF_001475545.1 of Curtobacterium luteum. Classification (GTDB taxonomy): domain Bacteria; phylum Actinomycetota; class Actinomycetes; order Actinomycetales; family Microbacteriaceae; genus Curtobacterium; species Curtobacterium luteum_A. The sequence continues at coordinate 11,471 of NZ_LDQC01000094.1, forward strand.
ACGTCCTCGTCCGCCATCGCCCGGAGGAGCGTCGTCATGCCGGTGACGTTCTGCTCGTACGTGTGCAGCGGACGCTCCACCGAGACACCCGCGTACTTGAAGCCGGCGACGTGCACGACCCCGGTGACCGTGTGCTCCCGGAGCGTGCGGCGCACCAGTTCGCCGTCGAGGATCGTCCCCTCGACGAACGGCACGTCCTCCGGCACGAAGCCGCGGAAGCCGCTCGAGAGGTCGTCGAGCGCGACGGTGTCGATGCCCGCCGCCCGCAGCGCTCGGACGACGTGGGACCCGATGTACCCGGCACCGCCGGTGACCAGCCAACTCATGGTCGTCACGCTAGCGGACCGGGGTGTCCGCCAGCGGCCTCAGGCGTGCGTGTTCACGCACCCGTCGCGATGAAGACCGTCGACGTCAGGCCCGACGCCGCGTCGGCCTCGACCGTGACGTCGCCCTCGTCCGGCGTGACGTAGCAGGCCTCGCCCTGGCGGAGCAGCGTCGCGCTCGTCGCACCGACGAGCGTCACCACGCCCTCGGTGCAGATCGCGATCGAGGGGCCGTCCAGGGGCGCGACACCACCCGTGCCGAGTCCGACCGGGCCGCCGTCACCCGTGACCCGCACGAGCGCGAAGCCGACGCCGTCGGGGGCGAACCGGTCGACCCCTGGGGCGAGGTGCTCCGGTTCGAGGACGGGTGCCGGGTAGGCGGTGAAGTCGAGGACGTGCAGGAGCTCCGGCACGTCGACGTGCTTGGGCGTCAGGCCCCCGCGGAGGACGTTGTCGGACGGCGCCATGAGCTCGATCCCGAGCCCGTCGAGGTAGGCGTGGATGTTCCCGGCGGGCAGGTACATCGACTCCCCCGTCCGGAGCGTGACCCGGTGCATGAGGAGCGACACCACGATGCCGGGGTCACCCGGGTACGCCGCCGCGAGGTCACGGACCGTGCGGATGTTCGGCCCCGCCTCGTCCTCCGGGACGGCCGCGGCGAGGTCGCTCACCGCCTGCACGACGGCGAGCGCGCCCTCGTCGGCGGTCTCGAGCCAGCGCACGGTGTCCTCGAGGCCCTGCCCGAGGTGCGCGACGAGCGGACCGAGACGACCGGACCCGGCGTCGAGCCGCTCGACGTCGGCCGTCGTCTCGGCCACCGGGCGGAAGCCGCTCAGGGCCTCGAAGCGCTCGCTCAGCGCGACGACGAGCTCGGGCTTCGGGAACGGGTCCTTGTAGTTCCGGGCGGGGTCGTCGATCGGGATGCCGGCCGCCTCCTCGCGTTCGAACCCGTCGCGCGCCTGCTCCGGGGTCGGGTGCGCCTGCAGCGAGAGCGGTGCCGCGGCGGCGAGCAGCTTCAGGAGGAACGGCAGGCCGCTGCGCTCCGCGCCGAGCGCGTCCTCGGGTTCGGCGGTGATCCAGTCGAGCAACGTGTCGGCTCCCCCGACCATCGCCGGGTTGACCACGACGCTCGGGCTGCCGGGGTGGGCGCCCAGCCAGAGCTCGGCCTGGGGTGCGCCGGTGACCGTGCGGCCGAGGAGCTCGGGGATCGCGGTGACGGATCCCCAGGCGTAGTCGCGCGGGGTGTTGGTGATGCCGAGGAACATGCGGCGAGCCTACCGGCGGGTGCACGACGGTACCCTGACGTCGTGACGAACACGTGGCCGGTGGCTCGAGGGACGGTTCCGGAGCGGGAGGCGTTCGCGTTCGCGAGCACCCTGCTCGGTGTGGTGTTCGCCGGTGACGCGGTGCCGAACACCCTCACCTGGGTCGGTGCGGGCGTCCTCTGGGCGCTCGTCGCGGCGTGGGGCGTCACGATCCTCGTCCGTGCGAGGCCCCCGCTGACCCGGACGCCCCGGTCGCTGTGGTTCTTCCTCGCGTGGTGCCTCGTGTCGCTGGTGTGGTCGCACTGGCGGTACGCGACCCTGCCGAGCATCGTGGTCCAGGTGGTCTGCGCCGCGGTGGCCTTCGCGGTCGCCTCGACGCTGACCTGGCGCCGCATCCTCGACGCGACGAGCCTCGCGATGCGCTGGGTCCTCGCGCTCTCCCTGGTGTTCGAGGCGTTCGTCGCGGTCGTGCTCCGCCACCCGATCGCTCCCGCGTGGACCGACTACGGGGACGCGAAGATCCCGGACGCGTTCTACTTCTCGCGCGCCGAGCTCTTCACGGGCGGCCGCATCCAGGGGCTCCCGGGCAACGCCAACCTCCTGGCGATGGTGGCCCTGCTCGCCGCGATCGCCGTCGGGGTGCAGCTCGCCGAGGGGCGGATCCGCCGGGCTCGGGCGATCGGGTGGCTGGTCGTCGCCGCCGCGGTGTTCCTCCTCACCCGCTCGTCCACGGTCGCCGCGGCCGCGGTCGTCGTCGCGCTCGTGCTCGTGGTGGCGCTCTGGATCCGACGGACGCCCACCGAGCGCCGCACGCCGCGGTACCTCGTCGTCGCGGCGGTCGCCCTCGTGCTCGCGGCGGGCGCCTTCGTCGCCCGCGGGACGGTCTCGGAGATCCTCGGCAAGGGTTCGGACGCGACGGGCCGCGGCGAGATCTGGGCGAAGGTCCTCGGGCTCGTCGACCAGCACCCGGTGCTCGGCTGGGGGTGGATCGGCTACTGGTGGCCGAGCATCCCGACCCTCGCCGACCTCGCACACCGCAAGGGCGTGACGTACCTGCAGGCCCACGACGCGTACCTCGACGTGTGGATGCAGACCGGCGTCATCGGCCTCGTCCTGTTCGCGGTCTACGTCCTGACGACCCTGCAGCGGGGCTGGGCGGGCGCGACGCGGATCGGGTACGACGCACGCCTCGAGCAGCGTCCGTTCGACCCGGTGACGCTCTTCCCGCTCCTCGTCGTCGTCGCGCTCCTCGTCCAGTCCGTCGCCGAGTCGCGTCTGCTGTACCAGGGCAACTGGATCCTCTTCGCGCTGCTCGCGATCAAGTCCCGCATCGTGCTGGTCGGCGACGAGCCCGTGTCGACCGGGGACGGGCCCCGCACGCCGCCCGCCCGACGCGCGTTCCGCCGGGTACCGTCCGAGCGCGCCTGACCTCGGTCGGCAGCCGACCCCGGTTCGCCGATCGGGCCGCACGGCGGCACCACCGTCAGCGCAGTCGCTCGCAGGGCACCTTCGCGCTCCACGGGGCCGTCTGCACCCGCACGAGGTCGAGACCCCGATCGGCGCGGCAGGTGGCTGCTGCGGCCGCCATCTGCGGCGCCCAGACCGGTCCGGCGGCTCGGCGGGACTCCGCCGGCGCGTGGTCCAGGACCTGGGGAGCCACGCCGATCACCACCGACGTGACGACCAGCGCGACCCCGCTCCACCCGGCGGCGGCCCCGGCGAGCCGAGCCGCGCCTCCCGTCCGCCCGGACCGCGACGCACCGCGGATGCCACCCCGTCCGTCCGCCCACGTGACGAGCACCCCGGCAGCGGTGGCGGCTGCGGAGAGCAGCAGCAGGCCGCTGGCCGCCGCGTAGCGCAGCGGACGGGCCTCGGCGAGCGCCGGTGTCGGGTGCGCCCACGGCGAGTCGACGCCGTTCGCGTACAGGGCCGCGGCCCAGACGACGAAGGACGCTCCGCCCATCGCGACCACGATCCACCGCGCCCGAGCGCCCCCGACGACGACGGCCGCGACGAGCAGCGCCACGATGCCGAGCGCCGGGACGACGGCGACCCACCAGCCGTGCGCGAGCACCGACCGGACCACGTCCGTCGCGCCCGGCCGGTACAGCCCGCCGACGGGCTGCAGGAGCCACCCGGCCGCGATGTCGAGCGGGCGTGGTGTCGCGGAGGCCGCGGTCCGCGGGGTGGACAGCGCGACGAGCACCTGGGCGGTCGCCCCGACGAGCGCCACCACCGTGACGGGCAGCGCCCTCAGGTCCGGGCGTCCCCCGCGTCGGGCGGGACGGGGGAACCAGGCGAGCAGGAGCAGCGGCACGAAGAGGACCGCCTGCGGCTCCGTGAGCGTCACGGCCCCGGCCACGAGGGCGAGGCCGGCAGCCGACCACCGGCTCCGGGGCCGGTAGGCGAACACCCACGGAGCGAGCGCGAGCAGGAACCAGTGCAGGTTGGCGGCGTTCCCGGCGATCTCGTACGGCGCCAGGGGCAGCAGCGCCGGGACCGACGCGAGCAGGGCCCGGAGCGGCCAGGGGCCGACGACCGGCCGGGCGAGCACGAACACGAGGGCAGCTGCCGCCCCGACGACGCAACAGGAGCCGAGCGACAGGGCGAGCGCGTACCGCTCGACGGGCAGCGCCCACGCGGCGTCGACGACGAGCCGCGGGACGAGGTGGAGGTAGCCGGCGTACGGCTGCAGGAGGTCCCACGGACCGTCGGCCACCCGCTCCCGGAGGAACACGCCGCCGTCCTCCGCCCACACGGTGCGGGCGGCGACCGGTCCGAGCCGCAGCCACCCGACGACGGCGACGACGAGCCCGACGAGTGCCGGGCCGAGGACACCGACGACGGCGGTCCGGACGGTCCCCCAGCGCTGCACGTCGAGAGCGTATCGTCGATATCGCGTTTCGTGGATGGCGACCAGCCGCGGGGTGGCACGTGCACGTCGCCGCGGTACGCGAAGATGGACGGGTGACGGACAGCCGGGTGACCAGACGCGTGCAGGCGCGCCGGTACCTCTCGGCCTGGATCGGGTTCTCGGCGGGCGGGCGGTTCAGCCAGGCCCTCGCGACCGTGATCGTCCTCTTCGCCTTCGGCGAGCCCACCGTCACCGCGCTCGTCGGCGGCGCGGGCACGTGGGCGGTGCTCGTCACGCTCGTGGTGCTCGCCGGGCTCAGCCTCCTCGGTCAGCGGTACCGGATCGAGTGGCACGGCGTCCTGCCCCTCTCACTGCTGGCCTTCGTCGGGTACTGCGCGCTGAGCGTCCTCTGGAGCGAGTACTCCTGGGTGGCCCTGCGCGGGCTGACGGCCACGGTGTGCTTCGTCGGACTCGGCCTGTACCTCGCCCTCGGACGCGACCTCGTGCAGGTCATCCGTGCCTCCGGTGACGCGTTCCGGATCCTGCTCGTCGTCGCCCTCGGCCTCGAGGTGCTCTCCGGCCTCGTGCTCGACGTCCCGATCCCCGCGTTCGGCATCCGCGGCGACATCGCCTACGGCGGACCCATCCAGGGCATCGGGGGCACGCGCAACTTCATGGGCTTCATCGCCGCGATGGCCCTCGTCACCTTCGTCGTCGAGTTCCTCACCCGGTCCGTGACCGTCTGGCGCGCCGTCGCGTCGACCACCATCGCCGTGATCGCGCTCATGCTCGTGCAGTCGCCGATCACCGGGCTCGCCATGATCGCCCTCGCGGTGACGGCCCTCGCGCTGTGGGCGCTGCGGCACGCACGACCGGCCGCCCGACCCGTCGTGAACGGGGTGCTCGGCGCCGCGGTCCTGGCGATGATCGCGGTGGGGGTCATCGCACGGCACCGGGTGCTCGCGGAGATCGGCGCCGCCGGCGGCACGGCGACACGGCTCGGACTCTGGGCGCAGATCCGGTCGCTCACGACGCAGTACCCGATCCAGGGCTGGGGCTGGGTGGGCACGTGGCCGCAAGAGGCCGTCGTCCCGTACGTCACCTTCATCGACCCGGCCGGCCAGCGCTTCACCTCGGCGCTCAACGCCTTCGTGGACGCCTGGCTGCAGATCGGGCTCGCTGGGACGATCCTGCTCGGCATCACCGCCGTGCTCGCGTTCGCGCGGGCCTGGGTGACCGCGACGACGTTCCCCGGCGTCGCCTACGTCTGGCCGGCGGCTGTCCTGGTCCTGCTCGCGGTCACGAGCACCGCGGAGAGCTACCTCCTGCACGGAGCGGGGCTGATGGTGTTCGTCACCGTGCTGGTCGTCGCGGCGCGACGCCGCTCGTGGCGGCGACACCTCCCGCGGGTCTGAGGAGGCCGACCCGGAGGCACGGCACCGCGCCGTCCGCCTACTCGCTCCGGCGGTCGGTGCGTCGGGCGCGGGGCGCGGACCCGCATCGCGTCAGCAGGCCCCGCGGTCAGCTGGCCCCGCGGTCAGCGGCGACGGCCGAAACGACGCTGGAAGCCCCACTGGGTCACGCGCAGCATCGCCTCGACGACGATGCCGCCGCTCATCTTCGACACCCCGTGCACGCGGTCACGGAACCGGATCGGCACCTCGACGATGCGCCCGCCCTGCGCGTCGACCCGCAGCGTCATGTCGACCTGGAAGCAGTAGCCCTTCGAGTCGATCGTGTCGAGGTCCATCGCGGCCACAGCGGACGCCCGGTACACGCGGAACCCCGCGGTGACGTCGTGCACGCCGATGCCGAGCACGAACCGGGCGTAGGTGTTCGCGCCCCGGCTGAGGACCTCGCGCCGCAGCGGCCAGTCGACGACGGACCCACCGGCGACCCACCGGGACCCGATCGCGAGGAGCACCCCGTCGTCGGAGCGGACCGCGTCGATCATCGCCGGGAGCCGGTCGGCCGGGTGGGAGCCGTCCGCGTCCATCTCCACCAGCAGCGGGTACCCGCGCTCGAGCCCCCACCGGAAGCCGGCCACGTACGCCGTACCGAGCCCGAGCTTCCCCGATCGCTGCAGCAGGTGCACACGGTCGTCCTCGGCGGCGACGGCGCGGACGATGTCGCCCGTGCCGTCGGGGCTGCCGTCGTCGACCACCAGGAGGTGCGCAGCGGGCACGGCGCCGAGGACGGCCTCGATGATCCCGCGGACGTTCTCCGCCTCGTCGTACGTCGGGACGACGACGAGCGCGGTGGGACCCTGCGTCGTCACCGGCTCTGGAGGCGACGCTTGATCTTGCCCGCGACGCTCCTGGGGCCCTCGGTCCGGAGGTAGTGCACCGCACGACCGAGGTCGTGCCGGACGCCGTACAGCTTCTTGCGCTCCGGCACACGCACCCGCATCTCGTGCGGAGCGACGGCCGTTCCGGTGTCGCGGACGGACTTGTCCGCGGCGCGGATCGGGTTCCGGCAGAACTCCACGAGCGGCGCGAGCACGTTCTCCCAGGTGAACTGCTCGCGGACGCGGTCGACGTTGCCGATGAACTCGGTCCGGGCCTTCTTGTCGAAGAGCGCGGTCTCGAGGGCGTCGGCGAGCCCGGTCACGTCCTGCTCGTGCACGGCGATCCCGAGCCGCTCCGCGGCCACGAGGTCGCCGAAGGAGTCGCCGGCCGTCGTCACGATCGGCAGCCGCGCCCAGAGGTAGTCGAGGATGCGTGTCCGGAACGAGAACGTGGTCTCGAGGTGCTCGTAGTGCGTGGAGACGCCGGCGTCCGCCTCGAGCAGGTAGGCCCCGCGCTCCTCGTACGGGATCCACGTCTCGTTGAAGAAGACGTGCTTGCCGGTGAGCCCGAGCGCGTCGGCCTCCGCCCGGACCTTCGCGACGATGTCCATCTCGGGCACGTCCGGGTTCGGGTGCTGGACGCCCATGAAGAGGAGCTTGACGCTCGGCTTCCTCGCCGCGAGCTCCCCGACCGCGCGGACGAGCGTGATCGGGTCGAACCAGTCGTAGATGCCGCCGCCCCAGACCACGAGCTTGTCGTTCTTGCCGATGCCCGGCACGACGCCCTTGACGCGCTGCACGTCGTGCACGGGCGGCGTCGACGACAGGCCGAACGGCACGACGCCGATGAGCGATCGGAGGTCGGGGTCGCGGGAGTAGGTGCGGGCGTTCACCCGGCCGGAACCGGCGAGCTGGCCGAGCCAGAACATGCGCTGCCGCTCGGACGCGCAGATGAAGTAGTCGCCGAGCTCGAGCTGGTGGTTGAGCGTGTCCGAGGCGTCGAGGATCTGCCGGTTCCACTGGTCGACGTCGTCGCTGCGGCCCTGCTCGAGCTGCTCGAGGTGCAGCGGGTCGTAGACGTCGACGACCAGGATCTTCCGCGTGGACTCGAGCACGGGGAACAGCCGGAGGGCGTGGCCCTGCACGACGATGACGTCGGCCCAGGCCTCGTGCTCGACCATCTGCCGGGGGTGTCGGTGCGGGACCGTGACGACCTCGTACGACGGGTCGATCTGCTCCGACCGGGTCAGGCTCGCCACGCGGACGTCGTGTTCCTTCGCGAGCTCCTTCGCCATCTGGGTCGCCCGGATGGCGGGGCCGGCCATCTTCTCGCCGATGGCGTCACCCGTGACGATGAGGACGCGCCGCCGGGTGCCGACCTCGAGCACGCCGAGGGAGTGCACGATCTTGTCGTACCCGGCGAGGTAGCTCTCGATCGGGTACGCCGGTTCGTCGCGGTTCCCGAACAACCGCAGCAGCTCGCGGTCGCTGCGCACGCGCGTCGCCTGGATCTGCCGACGCGACTCCGTCATCGACGGCAGCTGCTCGACGAACTGGTCGACGCCGTAGATGCCAGCCATGCTCGTCTTCGGCACCGGGATGGTGGGCACGCTGTCGTCGCCGGGGTTGCGCAGATCGAGCTCGGTCGAGTCGAGCTCGCCGCGTCCGACCGCCCGACGGACCGCGAGGGCGAGGGACCCGGGCAGCGCGGCCGCGAGCTGCTCGTCGCCGAGGTTCTTGTAGAGCGTGAAGAGGGCGTTCCGCTCGAGCAGGTAGGTCTCGCGGAAGTCGCCGAACTTGTTCATCGACGCGTGGTGCTTGTGGAAGGCCACGGACTTCGGCTGGTACCGGAAGCGCCAGCCGAGCAGGTTGAGACGCCACCCGAGGTCGACGTCCTCGTAGAACATGAAGTAGCGGTCGTCGAAGCCACCGAGCTGCTCGAAGAGCTCCGCCCGGATGAACATCGCCGCGCCGGTGCCGAACAGGACGTCGGTCTCGCTCTCCCAGCGGCCGGTGTCCGGCGACCCGGCGAACGGCTTGTAGCCCATGCCGTACCAGGTCATCGCGGCCTCGGTGAAGTCGACGTTCACGCCCTCCCAGTCGAGGACCTTCGACGCCACCGCACCGATGTCCGCACCGGAGGCGAACGTCGCCATCGCCTCGCGCACCCAACCGGTGTCGGGGCGGGCGTCGTTGTTGAGGAAGGCGACGACCTCGCCGGAGGACTTCGACACGCCGAGGTTGCAGCCGCCGGTGAAGCCGAGGTTGGCGTTCGCGTCGACGAGGGTGAAGTCGAGGTCCGACGCCTTGAGCCTGCCGAGGTGTTCCGGACCGGAACCGTTCTCGACGACGATGACCTCGAGCTTGTCCTGCGGCCAGTCCTGCTTCCGCAGCTCCGCGATGCTCGTGAGGGTGTCGTCCGTGCCCTTGTAGTTCACCAGGACGACGGAGACGACTCCGGCCTTGCGCTCGCTCACGCGGTTCCTCCAGCTGCTCACACGCGTGCACGCGTGGTGGTCTCGGTGGCCGCACGCCGAAGCGCCGGCGGCCGATGACACCCTACAAGGAGGACCGTGCCGTTCGCCGTCGGGACGCTGGAGGTCGGGCAGAATGACCTGATGCCGACCCAGCGCTTCCCGTCCGACCTCGCCCGCTCGCCGCTCGAGGCCGAGTACACAGCGATCGCGGCCGGCGCGTGTTCCGAAGGGCCTCGCGGCACCGTGCGGTTCGCCGTGTCGACCGACGACGTGGCTGCCGGGAAGGGCGACCTCTTCGTCGCGCTCGGACTCGCCCGCGCTCTGCACGCGGACGGGTGGGGCGTGGCGCTCTGGCCGATCGAGCGGTGGGCGGAGGAGGTCCCCGCGGACACCGCCGTCCTCGTCAGCATGATCGAGTCCTTCGTGCCCGGGCTGGTGCCGGCCGGCACCGCGCTCGTGGCCTGGGTCAGGAACTGGACCGCGCAGTGGGCGTCGCTGCCGTACCTCGACGAGTTCGACTCCGTGTGGACGTCCTCGACGATCGCACGCGATGCCGTCGCCGAGCACTGCTCCGGCCCGGTCGAGGTCGTCCCGATCGCCGTGGACACCGACCTCTTCTCGACGGTCGAGGGCGTGCCACGCAGCGACCGCGCGGTGACCACGGTGAACTTCTGGGGTGTCCGACGTCGTGTGCAGGACGTGCTCGAGGCGGTCCGCCCGCGCGAACCGATCGTGTGGTTCGCCGCGAACGCCGAGCACGTCGAACCGTCGCCGGGCGTCGAGCTGCGGCCGATGGTGTCGTACTTCGCGCTCCCGGACGTCTACCGTGCCGCGGCGTTCGTGGTCGACGACGTCATCGCCCCGGCCGCCGAGTTCGGCACGCTCAACTCGCGGCTGTACGAGTCCCTCGCCTGCGGCGCCCTGCCCGTGACCGACTGTGCGCTGGGACTGGACGAGCTCGGGCTGTCCGACGTCCCGGTCTACGACGACGCCGCGTCGCTCGAACGTGCCGTCGCGGTCCCCGAGGCAGAGCGGGCCGCGCTCGTGGACCGGCTGCGCGGCATCGTGACCGAGCGGCACACGTACGCCGCACGGGCGTCGCAGGTCGGGCCGGTCCTCGACGCCGCGGTCGCGTCCGCCCGTCGTCGTTCAGGCGCTCGGTCGCCGATGCTGCGGTGGGCGACGCTCCTCCGCGAGGAGCTCCGCACCACCGCCGCCGAGCGTGACGTGCACCGTTCCGGTGTCGAGGCCATCAACGAGCGGCTCATCGCCTCCGAGTCCGCGGCAGCCGGGTTCGACGCGGCCCGGCGCTCCGCCGAGGCCGAGCGGGACGACATCGCGCGGCGCTACGACGGGCTGACGCACTCGTTCGAGTACCGCACCCTGCACAGGGCGACGCAGGTCGCGCGGCGCGCCCTGCGTCGCTGACGCGCCGGCCGACGGACGGACGCGACGGAAGACGGACGGGAGGCACGGCGCCGACCGGCACCGTGCCTCCCGTCCGTCAGTGGCGACGACCCGACCGCGTCACCGCACGGTGACGCTCTTGCAGACGCCCGTGTTCGCCCCGGCGCCCGTGTTGATCGCGTAGGCACACACCTTCACGCTGGCGCCGCTCGTCAGACCCTGCACCGCGGTGCTGAACGCGTGGTTCGTCCCGTAGCCGGCGTAGGTCGTGCCGAGCGCCTTCGTCTGGTCGGCGGCGATGCTCTTCTTCGGGACACCGTCGACGTACACATGGACGCGCAGCGCGTCCGCCGTGTCCGGGTCGATCGCCCACCCGCGCACCTTCACCTGGCCGGCGGCGGGCGACGAGACCTCGTCGAGCAAGAGGGTCGGGTTCCCGGAGGCCGCCTGGACGGTCGCGCAGGACTTCGTGTCCGCCCCGCCGCCGACGTTCTTCGCCACCGAGCACACCGTGTGCTTGCCCGGTCCGATCCCGGTCAGGGTCGCGGCGTAGCCGTGGCCGTTCCCGTAGCCCGGGTACTTCCTGCCGAAGGCCGTGTCCTGCACGTCCGCCTTGCCGGTGGCGACCTGCTTGCCGTCGACGGTCCAGGTCATCGCGACCGCGGCCGTGGTGTCCGGGTCGTAGGCGGTCCCCGAGACGGCGATCTTGCCGAGACCGGCTGACGCCGCGGCGTCGACCGTCACCTTCGGCGGCCCGGTCGGGGTCGAGAAGGAACGGCACGTGCTCGCGTTGACGGCCTTCGGCCCCTGGTTGATCGCGATGATGCAGAGGGTGTGCTTGCCCGCCGAGATGCCGCTCCGCTCGAGGCGGTACGCGTGGTCGTCGCCGTAGCCGGGCTTCGCGGTGCCGAGTCCGGGCTTCGTCTGGTCGGCCCACGGCGATGCGAGGCCCTTGCCGTCGAGGTAGAACGCCATGCGCACCGCTCCGGTGGTGTCCGGGTCGATCGCCCATCCACGGACGAGGAGCTTGCCGGGTGCCTTCGACGCCAGCTCGTCGACGGCGAGCCAGGGGTACCCGGTCGCCTGCTTGACGGACTTCGACGCGACCTGCACCCACTTGCCGTTCGACAGGTCCTTCGCGTGGACGGTGACCGTGTTGGTCCCGGCCGGGAAGCCCTTCACGGTGCCGCTGTAGCCGTGGTTGTCCCCGTAGCCCGGCTTCGCCTTGTCCAACCCGCTCTTCTTCTGGTTCGCTGAGAGCGTGCCGAGCGTCTTGCCGCCGACCCGGACCTGCACCTGCGTGGCGGCGGCCGTGTCGCGGTCGATCGCCCAGCCGCGGATCGTCAGCGAGCCGGCGACGGAGGAAGCGGCGTCGATGGCCCCGGTGGGGGTGCCGCCGGGGACGGCGACGTCCTTGCACCCGAGGAGCACGTTCGACCCGGGTCCGGTGTTGATGCCGTAGACGCACACGTTGTGCTTGCCGGAGCGGATGCCCGTCAGCGTCGTCGAGTACCCGTGCGCGGTGTTGCCCGCTCCGAGGCGTCCCCCGAGGTCGGCGCGCTGACCGTTCGCGCCGAGCGAGGCCTTGCCGACGCCGTCGACGTAGACGTGCGCTCGGATCGCGGCGGTGGTGTCCGGGTCGGCGGTCCAGCCGCTGACCACGATCTGCCCGAAGCCGCCCGTCACGGTGTCGAGGCTCCCGATCGGTGACGAACCACCCGTGGGCGAGCCGAACCAGTCGGTGTACATGCGCCAGAAGTTGCGGTTGCCGTAGGCGGAGCAGCTGTCCCCGGTGCCGTAGAGGTTGTTCATCGCGGCGGTGTTCGGCGTGTACGGCGTGTAGATGTACAGCCCGGCCGTCGCCTGGTTCTTGATGTAGACCGTCTTGCGGCCGCACGCCGCGTTCGGGTTGAGGAGGATCGAGTTGTTCCGGCCGGCCTGGTAGGCCCAGTACGTCGGTGAGGCCTGGTAGCGCTTGAACTGCAGCGCTGCCGCGTAGACCTGCTGCGCGAACCCGCGGTAGGCCGGGTCGCACGGCGCGGTGTCCGGGCAGGCGAAGCCCGTGGCGTGCTGGTACATCCAGTTCGTCGGGGCGTTCGTCGCGACGATGCCCTGCTCCTTCTGCAGCAGGACGAGGAGCGCCTTCTGGCTGATCCCGCACGCCGCACCGACCTGCGCGATGATCGTCGCGCCGCTCTTCGTCCCGCCGGCGATCGCGGCGCAGCGTCCGGCGACGGCCTTGATCGCGGGGACGTTCTGCGTGAAGTCCTTGAGGCACTTCGGCGCCCCGGACTGCTGCCGGCAGTTCGGCGCGACGCTGTTGAGGAAGGACTGCACACCGGACGCGGACATCGCGGAACCGTCGTAGAAGTTCGCGTCCGAGATGATGTTGCCCGGGTCGAACGCACTCGCGGTCGCCGCGGACGCCGGCTCGGTCGTCGTCTGCTCGGCGAGCACGGTGCCGAACGTGAGCCCGGTCACCGCCACCGCGAGCGCGGCGACCATCGCGAGCGAGGTCCGGAGTGGACGCCGACGGGGTCGGGTGGTCTGCATCATCACGGCACCTCCGCCGTCATCGGGTCGGACGTGGTCGACTTCGACCCGACCGCGTACTGGAGTGTGATCGACCACGTGCCCGAGGACACCTTCGTGGCCGGGAAGGACACCTGCGCGCAGTTGACCGCGCTCGGGCTGGCCTGCGCGGAGCTGGTGGCGGTGCGGGTCGTGCCGCCCTTCGTCGCGGTGAAGGTGCACGTGCCCGAGGCGTTCGTCGTGCCGGAGACGAGGCCGCCGGCCTGCAGCGTGCGGCTGCCGGCGTCCCAACCGGCGAACGTGACGACCGCGGTCGCCGGGAACGAGGCCGGGTCGGTGTCCGGCTGCGCGGACTCCCCCGAGCCCGGGAAGGCGCCGGGGGTGTCGTCGTCGGAGGCGCCGCCGTCGCCGCTGTCGTCCGACGAACCGGCGCCGCCGCCGACCGGTGTCGATCCGTCCGACGGCGCCGCCGAGGCGCTGCCGCCGGACGCTGGTGCGGTCGCGGTCGCGGTCGACGACGCGGTCGCCGATGCCGTCGGGGACGAGGAGGGAGCCGGATCGCCGTCGCCGGCGGAACACCCGGCCACGAGGAGACTGAGCGCGCCGACCACCGCGAACGCAGCGATCGGCCGTGGAGCGAAGAGCATGCTGACGGGCCGTCCTGTGGATGTTGACAAGGGTCCGGGTTGCACACACGGTAACCCGAAAGTGAAGGTTGAGGGTTATATCCGGCCGATATCACCCCCGCACGGGGTGCACGACGCCTGTCGGACAGGTCGGAGGACGCAGCCCGGGACCACCCGGTCGGCTCCCGTCCACTCAGGTCGGCACGGGAGGCCCGCCGAGTATGCTGTCCCGGTCCTGCCCCCACGAACGAAGAGACGCATGGTCGATCACAACCGCATGGCTGCGCTCGCGGACGAGCCCCTCGTCGTCGTCGGTGCCCCGACGAGCGCGATACGAGGGACCTGGCGCGAGCTGCGTGACGTCTTCCGGCAGCGCGAGATGCTCGGCATGCTCGTGCGTCGCGACCTCAAGGCCCGGTACAAGGACTCAGCGCTCGGCTTCGTGTGGACGCTCGTCCGCCCGCTGACGCAGCTCCTCATCTACTACTTCGTCATGGGGCAGATCCTCGGCGCGGCCAAGGGCATCGACAACTTCGCCATCTACGTCTTCACCGGCCTCAGCGCGTACACGCTGTTCAGCGAGATCGTGGCCGGTTCGACCGGGTCGATCGTCGGCAACTCCGGCCTCATCAAGAAGGTGTACGTCCCGCGCGAGGTGTTCCCACTCGCGAGCGTGGGCGCCGCCCTGGTGAACTACGTCATCCAGTTCGCCATCCTCATCGCGGCGACCCTCGTCATCGGGGTGTTCCCGTGGCACGAGGGACTCGTCTACCTCATCCCGTCGCTGCTCGTGATCCTCGTCTACGGCGCGGCCATCGGGCTCGTCCTCGCAGCGCTCAACGTCTACCTGCGTGACGTGCAGTTCGTCATCGACGTCGGGCTCATGGTGCTGCTCTGGGCATCGCCGATCGTCTACTCGTACGCGATGGTCGTGGACCGGCTCAAGGTCGACTGGATCCTCGCCGTCTACACGAACAACCCGCTCACCCTGTCCGTCCTCGGGATGCAGAACGCCATCTGGCTGCACGACCCGAAGGACGTCGTCTACCCGGAGCACCTGATGCTCCGTCTCGGCATCGCGTTCGTCATCGGGGTCGTCTGCCTCCTCGGCGCGCAGCGGGTGTTCTCCCGTCTGCAGGGCAACTTCGCGCAGGAGCTCTAGACCATGGCCATCAGCACCCCGGTGACCCCGTCGACCACGACCCGGTCCGCCGCACGCCCCGACGTCATCGTCATCGACCACGTCCGCAAGCGGTTCACCGTCCGCAAGGACAACACGATCCGCGAGCGCATCGTCACCCTCGGCCGCGCCGGTCGGAAGCACCGGCAGGACTTCTGGGCGCTCGACGACGTCAGCGTCACGATCCAGGCCGGCTCCACCGTCGGCCTCATCGGGCAGAACGGCTCCGGCAAGTCGACCCTCCTCAAGGCGATCGGCGGCATCATCCAGCCGACCTCCGGCACGGTTTCCCGCCGCGGTCGTCTCGCCGCGCTGCTCGAGCTCGGCGCCGGGTTCCACCCGGACCTGTCCGGCCGCGAGAACGTCTACCTCAACGCGTCCCTGCTCGGTCTGAGCCGGAAGGAGACGGAGGAGCGCTTCGACGACATCCTCGCGTTCTCGGGGATCGGCGACTTCATCGACACCCAGGTGAAGTTCTACAGCTCCGGCATGTACGTGCGTCTCGCGTTCGCGGTCGCCGTCCACACCGACCCGGACGTCCTGCTCGTCGACGAGGTGCTCGCGGTCGGCGACGAGGCGTTCCAGCGCAAGTGCCTCGACCGCATCCGCTCGTTCCAGGAGCAAGGCAAGACGATCATCATCGTCACGCACTCGCTCAGCCAGGTGCAGGAGATGTGCGACCGCGTCGTCCTGCTCAACAAGGGCAAGGTCCTGCACGACGGGGACGCGGTGCAGGCGGTGAGCAAGTTCCGCGACGTGCTCGAGGAGCGCCGGTCCGGCGAGCTGAGCGCCGACGTCGCGGTCGGCCGCGGCACCGTGCTCGGCGCCACCGTGCGCGCCGAGGGCAAGGAGCACCGCGCCCCGATCACCCCCGGCGACGACCTCGTGGTCGACATGGAGTTCGAGCACCTCGACGGCGTGGCCGACTGGGAGGCCGCGGTGCAGATCAACAACACCGCCGGTCAGGTCGTGTACGGCACGACGACGGGCATCATGGGCGTCCACCTCGAGCCGCTGCACGGTCGACGGAAGCTCCGGCTCCGGATCGCCGACACGAACTTCGGCACCGGGAAGTACTTCATCAACGTCTCGATGATGGACTCCGCCGGACGGCACCTGCACGACCTTCCCGAGTGCGACTCGTTCGAGGTGCCCTCGTTCGGCGACGCCGTCGGCACCGTCTACGCGAAGCCCTCGCTCGAAGCGCTCTGACCGTGCCCGGACCCACCGTGCCGGGCGACGGCACGCGGACCGCGGTCGTCATCGTCAACTGGGAACGCGCCGACCTGACCGAGCGCGCCGCCCGTGCCGTGCTCGACGACCCGACCGCCGAGGCGCAGGTCGTGGTCGTCGACAACGGCTCGTCCGACGACTCGGTCGCCGTGCTCCGTGCAGCCCTGCCGGACGCGACGATCGTGGTCCGTCCGACGAACGGCGGCTTCGCGGCCGGCGCGAACGCCGGCATCCGCGCGACCGATGCCGACGTCGTCGTCCTCCTCAACAACGACGCCGAGCCCGCGCCGGGGTTCGTCGCGGCGCTCCGCGACCACCTGGCGCGCGCCGCGCCGGACACCGCAGCCGCGACGGGCCGCATCGTCCTCGCCGGACGCTGGTCGTGCCTCCCGGCCGGGTCCCGACCGCACCGCGACCAGCGGACGCTCCGCGACCACGGCGGCCGTCTCTGGACGCCCTCGCCGGACGGCGAGGTCCGTCTCAACTCGACCGGCGTCCTCGTGGACCGCGACGGCAACGGCCGGGACCGCGACTGGTTCTCGCCGGCCGACCACGCGGCAGAGGTCGACGTCTTCGGGTTCTCCGGCGGCGCGAGCGCGCTCCGACGGAGCGCCCTCGACGACGTCGGGCTGCTCGACGAGTCGCTCTTCATGTACTACGAGGACACCGAGCTCGCCTGGCGGCTCCGCCGCCGCGGCTGGCGCGTCGAGCACGTCGCGGACGCCGTCGTCGAGCACGACCACTCCGCGTCGTCGGGCGTGCAGAGCGACCTCTTCGTCTTCCGCAACGCGCGGAACCGACTCGTCGTCGCGCTCTGGCACGCTCCGTGGTCGACGGTCGTCCGGGCGACGGTCCGCACCACGGTGCGGGGGCTGCGCGGACTCGCGTCCGCTCGGGACCGCCGGGAGGCGCGGCTCGTCCTGGCAGCGCTGGTCGACGTCGCAGCGCACCTCCCCCGGCACCTGGCGCGTCGACTGCGCGAGGACCGTCGTGCGAGCGTGCCGCGCCGTTCGGTGGACCCCGGCGCATGAGCGACGAGCGCTATCCTGGTCGCTCCCCCGTCGACGGCCCCGGCCGGAAGGATCCTCGCGTGCCGCACACCACCGTCCTGATCGACGGGACGGCCGTACCGGCAGCGCTCGGCGGCGTCGGTCGGTACGTCGAGGGCCTCGTGTCACACCTCACCGCACCCGACCTCGACGTGCACGTGGTCGTCCGACCGGAGCACGTGGACCACTTCGCCGCGCTCGCGCCCTCCGCCTCGGTGCACGCTGCCCCGCGCTGGACCCGGTCGGTGCCGCTGCGCTTCGTCTGGGAGCAGACCGGGCTGCCGCTGCTCGGCCGCCGGTTGCACGCCGACGTCCTGCACTCGCCGCACTACACGTTCCCGTTCGCCTGGCGCGGCGGCTCGGTCGTGACCCTGCACGACGCCACCTTCTTCTCGAACCCGGAGTGGCACTCGCGGCTGAAGCGCACGTTCTTCACCTGGTGGAGCCGTCGGTCGCTCCGCAGCCGACCGGTGGTCGTCGTGCCGAGCGCGGCGACCGCGACCGAGGCCGCCCGCGTCGTGACCGGCACCCGCGCCGACGTGCGGGTGGCACCGCTCGGCGTCGACCGCGCCGTCTTCCACGAGCCCTCGCCGGCAGAGGTCGAGGACGCCCGGATCGCCGCGACCCTCCCGGAGGGGGCGCCGTGGATCGCCTTCCTCGGGACGATCGAACCGCGTAAGAACGTGACGGCGCTGCTCGACGCGTACGCCGCCGTCCGGGACGCCCGCACCGCGACCGGGTCGGACACGCCGTGGCTCGTGCTGTCCGGCGCTCGGGGCTGGGACGGGTCCGCGACCGCACGCCTCGACGCCCTGCAGGACGACGACCACGTGGTCGAGGCGGGCTACCTGCCGCTCGAGGACCTCGCCGGGTTCCTCGGCGGCGCGGAGCTCGTCGTCTACCCGTCCCTCGGCGAGGGCTTCGGGCTGCCGGTGGTCGAGGCCATGGCGTCCGGTGCCTGCGTGGTCACCACGCCGCGTCTGTCGCTGCCCGAGGTCGGCGGCGACGCCGCCGTGTACACCGAGCCCGACGCCGAGGCGATCGCGACGACGATCGCGGCGCTCCTCGACGACCCGTCCCGCATCGAGACGCACCGGGCGGCCGCGCTCCGTCGCGCCGACGACTTCACGTGGGACGCCACCGCGGCGGTCCACGTCCGGGCGTACGCCGACGTGCACGCCCGCGCCGTGGGTCCGCGCGCAGGAGGTACCCGGTGACCGCGTCGCCGCGCGTGGCGGTCCTCACCGTCACCTACAACACGGGCGAGACCATCCGGCCCTTCCTCGCGAGCGTCGCCGATGCCTCGACGACCCCGGTCGCGGTGGTGATCGCCGACAACGGATCCGCCGACCTCGACGCACTCCGGGCGATCGGCGAGTCCTACGGCGCCACGGTGGTGTCCTCGGGCGGGAACCGCGGGTACGGCGGCGGCATCGACGCGGCGCTGACGGCACTCGACGACGTCCTGCCCGACGTGCGTCCGGAGTTCCTGCTCGTCACGAACCCCGACGTCGTGCTCGGCCCCGGGTCGATCGACGAGCTCGTCCGTGCCGCTGACCGCTTGCCGGGTGCCGGGACGTTCGGTCCGCGCATCCTCGACGAGCAGGGCGACACCTACCCGTCGGCCCGACAGCTCCCGTCGCTCCGGACCGGGCTCGGGCACGCCGCGTTCTCGCGGGTGTGGCCGGCGAACCCGTGGAGTCAGCGGTACTGGTCGACGACCCAGGTCGTGGAACGCGAGGCGGGGTGGCTGTCCGGCGCGTGCTTCCTCGTCCGCGCGTCGCTGTTCCGCGAGCTCGGCGGCTTCGACGAGTCGTACTTCATGTACTTCGAGGACGTGGACCTCGGGCAGCGGGTCGGCCGCGCGGGCCACGCCAACGTGTACGTGCCCTCGGCCGTCGTCACGCACACCGGGGCGCACTCGACGTCGTCGAACCGACGCCGCATGGAGATCGAGCACCACCGCAGCGCCTACCGCTACCTGTCGCGGAAGTACCGCGCGTGGTGGCTCTGGCCGCTGCGCGTCCTGCTCCGCGCCGGGCTGTCCGTGCGGGCGCGCTGGGTGACGCGCGACGCGCATACCACATCGAGTGATCGTCAAGACTGAGGATCCACACCGGTAGGATGAACGGGCCGTGAACGGAAGGACACCATGGCCCCCCACCCAGAGCATGCTCGGAGCACGTCGACGTACCGCTTCTACGGCATCCTCGACATCGTCCTGCACACGGAACACGCCGGCTGGCGACGCTACTTCGACAACGAGTACGCACGCATCTCGAGCGACACCGGCGCCGACGCGGCAGCACTGCGCGTCGACGTCCACATCACCAAGCGGCCGCCGGCTCGCCAGCCCGGCGACATCGTCCGGTCCGAGCGCTTCAAGGGGCTCTTCCGGTACTCGTACGTCATCCGCGGCATCGACACCGACCACGTCACGATCTGGTTCCGCGAGCACCCGATCGACCGCGTCTACATGAACGCGATCGGGGTGTACCTGCAGGCGCAGGTGCTCGAGCCGATCGTCTACGCGAAGCTGCTGCAGGAGGACGTCCTGCTCCTGCACGCGGGGGGCGTGGCATCGACGGACAAGGGCTTCCTGCTCCCGGCGTACGGCGGCACCGGCAAGACCACGCTGTCGATGTCGCTCATGGCGGCGGGCTACAAGCTCCTCGGCGACGACCTGCTCTTCGTCGAGCTCCGGAGCGGCCGGGTCCACCCGTACCCGCGGCCGCTCCACGTCTTCACCTACAACATCCGGAACCTCGTCGACGCCCGCATCCCGACCAAGTACCAGGTCGCCGTCTACACGAAGAACGTGCTCCGGTGGGTGCTCGAGCGCGTGCTGCGTCGTGAGTTCCTCATCTCCACGCGCGTCCACGCGGACGAGCTCTACCCGGGCGACGTCTTCGCGACCGCCGTGCCGTACACGGCCATCGGGTTCCTCCGGAAGACCGGACCGGCGGTCGAGGAGGTGCGGATCACCGAGGACAACGTGCACGAGCTCGCCGACGCCATCGCCGCGTCCGAGGACCTCAACGACAGCATGCTCGCGATCCTCGGTCCGGACAGCCGTCGCGTCGCCGCGTTCCGGTCGCTCGAGCACGACGTCATCGTCCGCCTGCTCCGGCAGTTCGACCGGCTGCTCTACGTGAACACGCGGGCGATGGACCTCGCCCACCCCGAGCCGCTCATCGCCGAGCTCGAGCGCGGGTCGCTCGCGACCGCGTGACGGACGCCGCGGCGACCACGACGTCGACGGTGCCGCACACCGGGGCCGCGGAGACGGCGCCGCGCACCGGCGCGCCGGTCCGGACGCCGCCGGGCCCGGCGCCGACGGCGGGCAGCGGAACGGAGCCGCGGCGCCGCCGGGTCCGGCCGAGCGGCGCGCACATCGCGAACGGTGCGCTGATCCTCGTCGCGGTCGTCCTGTGCGCGTCGATCGGCTACCGCTCCCGCGCGGTGACGACGAACATCGACGGTGTCTCGTACATGTCGATCGCGCGGCAGTACGCCGCCGGGGACTGGTCGGACGCCGTCAACGCCTACTGGTCGCCCCTGGTGTCCTGGCTCATGGCGCCCGTGATCGGACTCGGCCTCGGTGCGACGACCGCGTTCATGGTCGTCAACGTCGCGACGTGCGCGGCGGTGCTCGTCGTCCAGACGGCACTGCTCGTCCGAGTGACCGGACGCGGCGCGGTGGCGCTCTGGGTGAACGCCGCGACCGTGCCCGTGCTCCTCGGCAACGTCGGCCGGGACACGCCCGACCTCCTCGTGGTGCTGTGGTTCGTCCTCTTCGTCTGGGCGGTGTGGCACGCGGACCGGGCCTGGGGCGGCAGTGCACGCGCGATGGTCCTCGCCGGCGTGTTCCTCGGCGTCGTGTGCGCGTTCGGCTACGTCGCGAAGCTGTACACGGTGCCGGTCTTCGTCGTCGTGACGCTCGTCTGGGTCGCCGTGCGGTCCCTCGGCCGGATGCCGGGCAACCGGTCGCCCCGGGCGTTCCTGGTCGTCGGGACGGCGGTGCTCGTGACCGTCCTGCTGTGCGCCCCCTGGGTCGTCGCACAGTCGCTCAAGTACGGCACGGTCACGATCGGTTCGTCGTTCGACGTCAACATCTCGAAGAAGTTCGACCCGTCCGCGGGCACCTCCGACACCGGGGACGAGTACCTCCTGCCGACACCGCCGAACGACTCCGCGGTGTCGGCGACGGAGGACCGGACGGCGTCGCTGTACGCCGCGAACACCCTCTCGGCCCCGCGGACCGGCGCGGACACCGGATCGACGGACGGCCCGAGCGCCCGGTCCGAGCGCGGCACCGGACTGCTCGACCGGCTCGACTACTACGTCTCGGCCCGCGTCGCCGCGTTCCCCTACTACGTGCAGCGCATCGTCGCCTTCGGGGCCGCGGTGATCCCGATCGGGATCGTGTTCGGTGTCGCGGTGCTCCTCGGCCTCGTGACCTGGCGCCGCCACCCGTTCGCGGTGCTCACCGGCATCGCGACCGGCGTGTACGGGCTCGGCTACGCGGCGATCACGACCGTCGAGATGGGCGGCGGGAACGCGCGCTACTACCTCCCGCTGCTCACCGGCACGCTCCTCATCGCCGGGGCGCTGCTGCCGTCGGTGTTCCGAGCGATCGGCACCGCGCGTCGGATCCGTTCGGCGATCGCGGTCGTGGCGGTCCTCGGCGTGGTCGGGGCGTCCTGGTCGCAGAACGTCTTCATGCGTGCAGCGCCGTTCTCGCCGATCACGACCGCGGGCTCCGCGGCTGCTCCGCTCGACGTGTTCGGGCCGACCCTCCGCGCGGCGGACCAGGAGCTCGTGGACGCCCTGGTCGCGCAGCAGGCGTTCCCGGAGGGCAGCAGGCTCCTCGGACGCAACTACCGGGAGACGGTGTCGATCGCCTTCGCCACGGGCGCGCAGGCCTTCGGGCGTTCCGGGCAGGACTACGACTGGCAGGACCCGTCGTTCGTCG
>NZ_LDQC01000095.1 GCF_001475545.1 Curtobacterium luteum
CCTCGCTGCCGGACGGCGTCAGCCGGCGCTCACCCGGTACACGTCGTACACCGCATCGATGCGCCGCACGGCGTTGAGCACCCGGTCGAGGTGCGTGGTGTCACCCATCTCGAACACGAACCGGCTCAGGGCGAGGCGGTCGGACGAGGTGGAGACGGTCGCCGAGAGGATGTTCACGTGGTGGTCCGTCAGCACCCGGGTCACGTCGCTGAGCAGGCCCGAGCGGTCGAGTGCCTCGATCTGGATCTGCACGAGGAACACCGATTTCGACGACGGAGCCCACTCGACCTCGATCATGCGGTCCGGCTCGTTCATGAGGGACTTCACGTTCGAGCACGACGCCTGGTGGACGGAGACCCCCTGGCCTCGGGTGATGAACCCGACGATCTGGTCGCCCGGCACCGGGGTGCAGCACTTCGCGAGCTTGACCAGGATGTCCGGCGCACCGCGGACGAGGACGCCCGAGTCGCTGTTGCGGAGCTGGCGACTCGTGATCTGCCGCGGGAACGCGAGCTCCGGCTCGTCCGTCTCGGCCTCGGTCTGGACACTGCCCAGCACCTTCTCGATGACGGACTGCGTCGAGACGTGCCCCTCACCGATCGCCGCGTAGAGGGCGGAGACGTCCTCGTACCGCATCGAGGACGCGACCTCGGCGATGGTGTCCTGGCTGAGGATGCGCTGCAGCGGCAGGTTCTGCTTCCGCATCGCACGCGCGATCGCGTCACGGCCCTGCTCGATCGCCTCTTCACGACGTTCCTTCGTGAACCACTGCTTGATCTTGTTCCGGGCTCGAGGGCTCCGGACGAACGTCAGCCAGTCCTGGCTCGGGCCGGAGTCGGGGTTCTTCGAGGTGAAGATCTCGACGACGTCGCCGCTCGACAGTGTGCTCTCGAGCGGGACGAGCCGGCCGTTGACCTTCGCACCCATCGTGCGGTGGCCGATCTCGGTGTGCACCGCGTACGCGAAGTCCACCGGGGTCGCGCCCGACGGCAGACCGATGACCTTGCCCTGCGGCGTGAAGACGTAGGTCTCCTTGGCGCCGATCTCGTAGCGCAGGGAGTCGAGGAACTCCCCCGGGTCGCTCGTCTCGGCCTGCCAGTCGGTGATGTGGGCGAGCCACGCCATGTCCTGGTCGTTCTGACTCGACGAGTCGACGTCGCGGCCGGTGACGCGCTGCTTGTACTTCCAGTGCGCCGCGACACCGAACTCGGCACGCTGGTGCATCTCGTGCGTACGGATCTGGATCTCGACCGCGCGGCCCTGGGGCCCGAGCACCGTGGTGTGCAGTGATTGGTACAGGTTGAACTTCGGCGTCGCGATGTAGTCCTTGAACCGGCCGGGCAGCGGCGTCCACCGTGCGTGCACCGAGCCGAGCATCGCGTAGCAGTCGCGCACGGTCGGGACGAGCACGCGGATCCCGACGAGGTCGTAGATCTCGTCGAACTCGCGCCCGCGCACGATCATCTTCTGGTAGATCGAGTAGTACTGCTTCGGACGCCCCATCACGTCGCCGCGGATCTTGGCGGCCTTGAGGTCCTTCTTCAGCGTGCCGATCACGTTCTGCACGAACTGCTCGCGCTTCGGCTGCCGCTCCTTCACGAGGCTGTCGATCTCGACGTAGAGCTTCGGGTGCAGCACCGCGAACGAGAGGTCCTCGAGCTCCAGCTTGATCATCTGGATGCCGAGCCGGTGTGCCAGGGGCGCGTAGATCTCGAGCGTCTCCTTGGCCTTGCGCGTGGCCGAGGCGGACTCGACGAAGCCCCACGTGCGGGCGTTGTGCAGGCGGTCCGCGAGCTTGATGACGAGCACCCGGATGTCCTTCGACATCGCGATGACCATCTTCCGGACGGTCTCGGCCTGCGCGCTGTCGCCGTACTTGACCTTGTCGAGCTTCGTGACGCCGTCGACGAGCATCGCGATCTCGTCGCCGAAGTCGGCGCGGAGCTGGTCGAGCTGGTAGTCGGTGTCCTCGACGGTGTCGTGCAGGAGCGCCGAGGCGATCGTGATCGTGCCGATGCCGAGGTCCGCGAGGATCTGCGCGACCGCGACGGGGTGCGTGATGTACGGCTCGCCGGACTTGCGCTTCTGCCCGTCGTGCGCCTGCTCGGCGACCGAGTACGCCCGCTCGATGAGCGTGACGTCGGCCTTCGGGTGGTGTGACCGCACCGTGCGGATGAGCGTGTCGACCGCGCCGGCCGGCTGCGCTCGCGAGAACAACCGCGGTAGCAGCGAGCGGAGCGAGCCGAGGTTGCCCGTGGTGTTCGGGCCGATCGGACTCGTCGGTCGGGTGGGCGATGCTGGACGGCTCGCAGCGTCCGACGGCGACGATTCGCGCGTGTCGGTCATGATGCGCCTCCCGAGACCTCGTCCGGTGCGGAGTGCCTCCGCGCTCGATCCGACAAGACTACGCGCGTCCGGTCAGTGCTCGTGACGCGGTTCGCTCTGGGCACCGCGGACGACGTCGGCGCCCGACTGCTCCCACGCGGTCATCCCGCCGAGCACGTTCACGGCGGAGACCCCCGACTGCTCGAGCGCCGCGACCACCCGGGCCGAACGACCGCCGGAGTGGCAGATGACCATCGCCGGGGTGTCCCCGCCGTCGATCTCCTGCCAGCGCGACACCAGTTCGGACATCGGGACGAGCGTGGCCTCGGGAGCGTGGACCTCGTCCCACTCCCCCTGTTCACGGACGTCGAACAGCCGCGCACCTCCGGCCAGGCGGCGCCGGGCCTCCGTGACGTCGATGTCGGTGATCTCGACCGCCATCAGACGCCCGCCGTCGCGTCGACCTGCTGCTGACGCTTCGCCGCGGCCTGTTCCTTCTTCGCGTCGGCCTGCTTGATCTTCGGCTCGTTCTCGCGCAGGTGGGCGTACATCGGCGACGCGATGAAGATCGTCGAGTACGTGCCCACGATGATGCCGATGAACAGCGCGAGCGAGATGTCGCGGAGCGTGCCGGCGCCGAGGACGTACGAGCCGATGAAGAGGATCGCCGCGACCGGCAGCAGGGCGACCACCGAGGTGTTGATCGAGCGCACGAGAGTCTGGTTCACCGCGAGGTTCACCGACTGCTTGAAGGTGCGGATGCTCTCCTGACTGGTGTTCTCCCGCACCTTGTCGAAGACCACGACGGTGTCGTAGAGCGAGTAGCCGAGGATCGTCAGGAAGCCGATCACGGCCGCCGGGGTGACCTCGAGGCCGACGATGCCGTACACGCCCGCGGTGATGAGCAGGTCGTGCAGCAGCGCCGTCATCGCGGCCAGCGACATCTTCCAGGTGCGGAAGTACAGCGCCATGACGACGGCCGCGAGGGCGAGGAAGATCACGAGGCCGCGGATGGCCTGCGCGAGGACGTCAGCACCCCACGTCGCGCCGATGAAGGTCGCCGCGACCTGGCTGTCCGGGACGTCGTACGCCTTCGCGAGGGCGTCCTGGACCTCGGTGGTCTGCCGGTCGGTCAGCTGGCCGGTCTGCACGCGGATGCCGTGCTGACCGAGCTGCGAGACGCGCGGCACACCCTCGGGGACGATCGACTCGACGGTGTCCGTCGCGATCGCCTGGTTCGTGGTCTTGACGTCGGAGATGGTGAACTCCGAGCCGCCGGTGAACTCGATCCCGAGCTGGTACCCGCCGCGCAGCCACGGGATACCGAGGGACAGCACGATCATCACGATCGCGATGAGGTACCACGTGCGGCGGCGTCCGACGATGTCGTATGAGCGCTTGCCCGTGTAGAGGTCGCTGCCGAACTGGCTGAAGCTGGCCATCAGTCGTCCTTCCCGTCCGGCGTCGTGCCGTTGTCGCCCGCGGCTTCGCGGGCCTTCCGCTCGGCGATCGTCTGGCGACGCTGCGCCTCACCGGCGCTCCGCTGCTGACGCTTGCCGTCCACGACCGGTGCCCGGAACTGCGCGCGGCCCCGGTAGACCGCCCCGAGGGCGCTCGGGTCGAGCCCGCTGAAGCGGTGGCCCTCACCGAAGAACCGGCTGCGTGCGATGAGCTGCATCATCGGGTGCGTGAACAGCACCACGACGACGACGTCGATCAGGGTCGTGAGGAGCAGCGTGAACGCGAAGCCCTTCACGTCGCTGACCGCGAGGATGTACAGGACAACGGCGGCGAGGAAGTTGATCGAGTCCGACGCGAGGATCGTGCGCAGGGCTCGACGCCACCCGGACTCGACCGCGCCCTCGAGTCCGCGGCCGTCCCGCAGCTCGTCGCGGATGCGCTCGAAGTACACGATGAACGAGTCCGCGGTGATGCCGATCGCGACGATCAGACCTGCCACACCCGCCAACGAGAGGCGGTAGTCGACGCGCCACGACATGATCGCGATGACGAGGTAGGTCAGGGCTGCTGCGACCGCGAGCGACAGCACCGTCACGAACGCGAGCGCCCGGTACTGGACGACCGAGTAGATGATCACCAGGATGAGGCCGATCAGGCCGGCGACGAGACCGCCGACCAGCTGGGCGGTGCCGAGCGTCGCCGAGATGTTCTCGTTCGACTGGACCTGGAAGTTGATCGGCAGCGCGCCGTACTTGAGCTGGTCCGCGAGGGTCTTCGCGGAGTCGGCCGTGAAGTTGCCGGTGATCTGCGCCTTGCCGTTGGTGATCGCCGCGTTCGATGCCGGCGCGGTGATGACCGTGCCGTCGAGGACGATCGCGAACTGGTTCTGCGGCGCCTGCAGCTTCACGAGTCGGCTGGTGACGTCACGGAAGTCGTCCGAGCTCTTGCCCGAGAACGTCAGGTTGACGGCCCACTGGCCGGTGGACGCACCCTGCGAGTCGGTGGCGAGACCCGAGGTGGCGTTGCTGATGCCGGAGCCCGAGACCTCGACCGGACCGAGGATGTACTTCGCGGCGCCGTCTTGGTCGCACGTCACGAGCGGCTCGTCGTCCGGTGCAGCGGTGACGTCGTCCGGTGCCTTGCAGTTGTAGTTCGTGTAGAGCGCCTGGAGCGCCGGTGTGACCTGCGAGAGGTCGCTGCCGTTCGTCGGCTTCGTGCTCGGCGTCGCCTGCAGCGATGCCGGCGGCGTGTAGGGCGTCGGCGAGGCCGAGGAGCCGTCACTGCCACCGACCGCGGCGTTCGTGGCGGCCTCGGTGTAGAGCACCGGACGGAAGGTCAGCTTCGCCGCTGCCTCGATCCGGTCGATGGTCGCCTGGTCGGGCTTGCCGGGGATCGAGACGACGATGTTGTTCGTCCCCTGCGTGTTGATCTGCGACTCCGACACACCCGTCGCGTTGATGCGCTGACGGATGATGTTCACGGCCTGGTTGAGCTGCTGGCTCGTGACCGAGCCGCCCTCGGTGTTCTGCGCCGCGAGCGTCAGTTGCGTGCCGCCCTGCAGGTCGAGCGCGAGCTCGGGGACCCAGCTGGCGCCCGCGAACCACTTGTCGCCGGCGTCCTTCGTCGTGCTGGCGAGGATCGAGGCGGCGGTGTTCAGCCCCGCGAGGACCGCCATCAGGATCACCAACCAGGTGAGCGAGCGAAGCGCCTTCTTGACGGGTGTCGATCGTGCCACCGGTCGTCTCGTCTTTCTGTCAGGACCGACGGCGACAGCCGGCGGCGGGGATGGTGCTGCCGGACGTCACCGCCGACAGCCCAGGAGATCAGTTGTCGTTCTTGCGGTTCGGCTCGTCGGTGCGCTCACCGTACGCCGGGGCCTGGTCGTCGACGACCGGCTGGCCGTTCAGCTCGGTGACACGCTTCGGCTCGTCCTCGGGGGTGACCGCGGTGTCGACGTCGTTCGCGGTGTCGTCCACGACCCGCGAGAGCGTCTGGCGGTGCACGGTGACGATCGTGCCGGGGGCGATCTCGACCTCTGCGGTGACCTTCTCGTCGTCGACCGAGAGGAGCTTGCCGTACAGGCCGAAGGACAGCATGACCTGGGCACCCGGCACCATCTTGGTGGCGAGCTCCGCCTGCTGCTTCTTGCGCTTCCGGCTGTTGTAGAACATGAAGGCCGCGAACGCCACGACGATGACGATGAGGATGACTTCTTGACCCATGATGCGATGCCTTCTCTGGTTGCTCGGTTTCGGGCCGTAGCAGTCTAGGGCACTCGTCCACGGGGAACGTGTGCGGCCGAGGACCGCGCTGCCCGTCGGTCAGTCTCCGTCGTCGAACAGACCGGGTTGTGCGGTCGCCTGACCCGGTGTCAAGCCGAAGTGCCGCCAAGCCTGCGGGGTGGCGATCCTCCCCCGCGGGGTTCGGGTGACGAGACCGAGACGCACCAGGAACGGCTCGACCACGGACTCGATCGTCTCGGATTCCTCACCGACCGACACCGCGAGCGTGTTCAGCCCGACGGGCCCGCCGTCGAACCGGGTCAGCATCGTCTCGACGACGGCCCGGTCGAGTCGGTCGAGGCCGAGCTCGTCGACGTCGTAGAGGTCGAGGGCGCCCTGGACCGCGGCCATGCCGTCACGGGGCCGGTGCACCAGGGTGAAGTCCCTGACTCGTCGGAGCAGTCGGTTCGCGATGCGCGGGGTACCGCGGGAGCGCCCGGCGATCTCCCGCAACGCGGACCGGTCGATGTCGAGCTCGAGGAGGTGCGCGGCACGGATGAGGACCTGCTCGAGTTCGTCCTTCTCGTAGAACTCGAGGTGGGCGGTGAAGCCGAACCGGTCCCGCAGCGGGTTCGGCAGCAGGCCGGCCCGCGTCGTCGCGCCCACGAGCGTGAACGGTGCGAGGTCGAGCGGGATGCTCGTCGCGCCGGCGCCCTTGCCGACCATCACGTCGATCCGGAAGTCCTCCATCGCGAGGTAGAGCATCTCCTCCGCTGACCGGGCCATCCGGTGGATCTCGTCGATGAACAGGACTTCACCCGGGACCAGTGAGGAGAGCACGGCCGCGAGGTCGCCGGCGTGCTGGATCGCCGGGCCGCTGGACATCCGCAAGGGACGACCGGACTCGTGCGCGACGATCATCGCGAGGGTCGTCTTGCCGAGCCCGGGTGGTCCGGCCATCAGGATGTGATCGGGTGTGCGGTCCTGCATGGCCGCGGCCTTCAGCAGCAGGTCGAGCTGGCCGCGGACCTTGCGCTGCCCGACGAACTCGTCGAGGGAACGGGGACGGAGGGCTCCCTCGAAGGCGAGCTCCTCCTGCGATTCCGCTCCGGCGGCCGTGATGCCGCTCACCGGCCCGCACCGGCGGGTCGGAGCGCTCCGAGCGCAGCGCGGAGGAGCGCCTGGGTCCCGAACGTCGCGGCGGCCGGGTCCTCGGTGACGACGGCGTCGACGGCGGCGCGCGCAGCGTCCTCACGCCATCCGAGCCCGACCAGCGCGACCACGACGTCCTCGGACGCGGGGTGTGCGGTCGGGCCGGCACCCGCAGCCGCTGTGGCCGGCTGCTCGAACGCGGCGAGCTTCCCGGCGAGAGCGACCGTGATGAGCTTCGCGGTCTTCGGCCCGATGCCGGACACCTTCCGGAAGGCCGCGTCGTCCTCGTGCGCGACCGCGGTGGCGATCTGACCCGGGTCCATGTGGGCGAGCACCCCCAGGGCGGACTTCGGCCCCACACCCGACACACTGCGGAGGAGGTCGAACACGCGGAGGGCGTCGGTCGTCTCGAAGCCGAACAGGAGGTGCTCGTCCTCGCGCACGATCATCGCCGTCCGCACGAAGACCTCGGCCCCGTGACGCATCGTCAGGGCGTGCGCTGGCGTGACGGTGACGGCGTACCCGACTCCCCCGACCTCGATCACCACGCTCGACCCGGCGACGTCGATGCAGGTGCCCCGGAGACTCGCGATCATGCCTCGAGCCTAGGGCCGCCCACCGACGTTGCCCCGGCACCACGCGCGACGCCGCGGGAGCCACCGCGCGCCGCGGCCGCCGCCGCGCGGGCCAGGGGCGAGTCGGCGCCGGTGCCCTGCTGCGCGTCGCGCCACGCGCGCTGCGCCGGGGTGAGGGTCGACGGACCGGAACCGACCTGGTCGGGTGATCCGAGCCTCCAGGCGTGACAGACCGCGAGGGCGAGCGCGTCCGCTGCGTCAGCGGGCTTGGGGGCCTCGGCGAGGCCGAGCACCGCGGCGACCATGGTCTGCACCTGTCGCTTGTCGGCGTTGCCGTACCCGGTGATCGCAGCCTTGACCTCGGACGGGGTGTGCAACCCGACCGGCAGGCCGCGCGCCGCGGCAGCGTGCAGGGCCAGTCCAGCAGCCTGTGCCGTACCCATCACCGTCCGGACGTTCGCCTGCGCGAACACCCGCTCGACCGCGACGGCCTGCGGCCGGTGCTCGTCGATCTCGGCGGCGATGCCGTCCGCGATCCGGAGCAGCCGCTGTTCGAGCGCCATGTCCGCCGGCGTCCGGACGACGGTCACGTGCACGAGCCGGGCGCGCCGGTTCGGTGCGACCTCGACCACGCCGACGCCGCACCGGGTGAGCCCGGGGTCGACCCCGAGCACCCGGAGCATCGCTACTCGCCCTCGTCCTCGTCGAGCTCGGCCTGGACGTCGGCGGGGATGTCGAAGTTCGCGTAGACGTTCTGCACGTCGTCGCTGTCCTCGAGCGCGTCGATCAGCTTGAACACCTTGCGGGCAGTGTCGGCGTCGACCGGGACCTTGAGCCCGGGCACGAACTCGGCGTCGGCCGAGTCGTAGTCGATGCCGGCCTCCTGCAGGGCCGTGCGGGCCGCGACGAGGTCGGACGCTTCGGTGATGACCTCGAAACCGCCGCCCTGGTCGACGACGTCCTCGACACCGGCGTCGAGCACGGCACCCATCACGGTGTCCTCATCGAGGCCGTCGGTCTTCGTCACCGAGATGACGCCCTTGCGCGAGAAGTTGTACGCGACGCTGCCCGGGTCGGCCATGGTGCCGCCGTTGCGGGACATCGCCGTCCGGACCTCGGCCGCGGCACGGTTCTTGTTGTCCGTGAGGCACTCGATGAGCATCGCCACGCCGTTCGGGCCGTAGCCCTCGTACATGATCGTGGTGTACTCGATGGACTCACCGGTCAGGCCGGCACCGCGCTTGATGGCGCGGTCGATGTTGTCGTTCGGCACCGAGGTCTTCTTCGCCTTCTGCACGGCGTCGACGAGGGTCGGGTTCCCCGACAGGTCGGCGCCGCCCATCTTCGCGGCGACCTCGATGTTCTTGATGAGCTTGGCGAACGACTTCGCACGGCGCTGGTCGATGACCGCCTTCTTGTGCTTGGTCGTTGCCCACTTGGAATGCCCGGACACGGTGCTCCTTGCGTCTTGCGGAAGATCCTGGTCAGTCTACCGAGCCGGGAGGCACGGTGTCGGTCCGGCGCGCTGGCCTGTGGAGAGTGTGTGACTCGGTCGAGGGAACCAGGCTTCTGACACAGCACCGCGAAGCAGCACGGTGCAGTGTCCGGCACCTGGTTCCGCCGGCCGGGCCGGGTGACGGTCCGGTCAGGCGCTGTGGACGAGGTCGAGGAAGCGCCGGTGGAACCGGTCCTCCCCCGCGACTTCGGGGTGGAACGCGCTGGCGATCACGTTGCCCTGCTGCACGGCCACGACCTGGCCGTCCGGCAGCGCCCCGAGGACCTCGACCCCCGGGCCGTGTTCCTCGACCACGGGCGCGCGGATGAACACGGCGTGCACCGGGGCGTCGCCGAGTTCCGGCATCGGGATGTCGATCTCGAACGAGTCGTTCTGACTCCCGAACGCGTTCCGGCGCACGGTCGTGTCGAGCACGTCGAGCGTCTGCTGACCGGGGATGCCCGCCGCGATGCGCGAGGAGAGCATGATCATGCCCGCGCAGGTGCCGTACGTCGGGAGTCCGCCGCGGATGGCCTCGGCCAGGGGCTCCGCGACGCCGAACGCCCGGGACAGCTTGTCCATCACGCTCGACTCGCCGCCGGGGACGACCACGCCGTCGAGCGACGCGATCTCCTCCGGACGGCGGAGCGGGACGACGTCGGCGCCGAGTCCGGTCAGCGAGGCGATGTGCTCGCGGAAGTCGCCCTGGAGTGCGAGGACCCCGATGCGCGGGTGCGCGGTCGGACTACCAGCCACGCTCGGCCAGGCGGTGCGGCGCGGGGACGTCGGCGACGTTGATGCCGACCATGGCCTCGCCGAGCCCGCGGGAGACCTCGGCGATGACCTTCGGGTCGTCGTGGAAGGTCGTGGCCTTGACGATCGCGGCCGCGCGCTTGGCCGGGTCGCCCGACTTGAAGATGCCGGATCCGACGAAGACGCCGTCCGCGCCGAGCTGCATCATCATCGCGGCGTCGGCCGGGGTGGCGACACCGCCGGCGGTGAAGAGCACGACGGGGAGCTTGCCGGTCTGGGCGACCTCCTTGACGACGTCGAACGGCGCCTGGAGCTCCTTCGCGGCGACGTAGAGCTCGTCCTCCTTGAGGTACCGGAGGGCAGCGATCTCCTTGTTGATCGTGCGGATGTGCTTGGTCGCCTCGGACACGTCGCCCGTGCCGGCCTCGCCCTTGGAGCGGATCATGGCCGCGCCTTCGGTGATGCGACGGAGGGCCTCACCGAGGTTGGTCGCACCGCAGACGAAGGGGGTGGTGAAGTTCCACTTGTCGATGTGGTTGACGTAGTCGGCGGGCGAGAGCACCTCGGACTCGTCGATGTAGTCGACGCCGAGCTCCTGCAGCACCTGCGCCTCGACGAAGTGGCCGATGCGGGCCTTCGCCATGACGGGGATCGACACCGCGGCGATGATCTCCTCGATCATGGACGGGTCGGACATGCGGGCGACGCCGCCCTGGGCACGGATGTCGGCGGGGACACGCTCGAGCGCCATGACGGCGGTCGCGCCGGCCTCTTCCGCGATGCGGGCCTGCTCGGCGTCGACGACGTCCATGATGACACCGCCCTTGAGCATCTCCGCGAGGCCGCGCTTGACGCGGTCGGAGCCGGTGATCGAGGTGCCGGGGGTGCTCGGGGTGCTGCTGCTGTCGCTCATGATGCCGACAGTCTAGTGCTCCGCAGGCCACCCTTCCGCGACGAGTCGGCGGGTGTCCCCGAGCAGCTGGGACATCGACTTCGTGCGCGCGATGATCGGGAAGAAGTTCGAGTCGGACTGCCAGCGCGGGACGATGTGCTGGTGCAGGTGCCCCGCAACGCCGGCGCCCGCGACCTCGCCCTGGTTCATGCCGATGTTGAAGCCGTCGCAGTGCGAGACGGCACGGAGGACGCGCATGGCGACCTGCGTCAGCTCCCCCATCTCGCGGACCTCGTCCGGGGTGGCCTCGTCGTACAGCGGGACGTGCCGGTAGGGGCACACCAGCAGGTGCCCGTTGTTGTACGGGAACAGGTTGAGCAGCACGTAGGCGTGTTCCCCGCGGGCCACGATGAGGGCGTCCTCGTCGGACTTCTTCGGCGCCTCGCAGAACGGGCAGTCGTCCTCGTGGCCGCGGCCCTTGCCCTCGCGACCGGCGTCGATGTACGCCATGCGGTGCGGGTTCCAGAGGCGCTGGAAGGCATCGGGCACAGCGGCGCCGGTCGCGGCGTCGCGGATCACGAGCGGGTCGTCTGCGGAACCCGTGCCGGGGGTCCCGGAACCGGACACGTCGGCGACGTGACCGGTTCCGGGCACGGGCTCGGTGCCTCCCGGCCGCTCCTGGTCCATCAGACCTGCGCGCGGTCGCGGATCGCGGTCAGGATGCGCTCGACCGCCTCGTCCACCGGCACGGCGTTGTCCTGCCGACCGTCGCGGAAGCGGAACGACACGGCTCCGGCGTCGCGGTCGTCGCCGCCCGCGATGAGCTGGAACGGCACCTTCGCCTTGGTGTGCGTGCGGATCTTCTTCTGCATGCGGTCGTCGGAGTGGTCGACCTCGGCGCGGACGCCGTGCGACCGGAGCTTCGCGATGACCTCGTCGAGGTAGTCGCCGTACTCCGCGGCGACCGGGATGCCGACGACCTGCACCGGGGACAGCCACGCGGGGAAGGCGCCTGCGTAGTGCTCGGTGAGGACGCCGAAGAACCGCTCGATCGAACCGAAGAGGGCACGGTGGATCATCACCGGGCGCTGACGCGATCCGTCGGGTGCGGTGTACTCGAGCTCGAACCGTTCCGGCAGGTTGAAGTCGAGCTGGACGGTCGACATCTGCCAGGTGCGGCCGATGGCGTCCCGCGCCTGCACGGAGATCTTCGGGCCGTAGAACGCCGCGCCGGCGGGGTCGGGCACGAGCTCGAGGCCGGACTCCTCGGCGACCTCGCGCAGGGTGTCCGTCGCGACCTCCCACACCTCGTCGTCGCCGACGTACTTCTCCGGGTCCTTCGTGGACAGCTCGAGGTAGAAGTCGTCGAGTCCGTAGTCGCGCAGGAGCGAGAGCACGAACTCGAGGGTCGTCGTGAGCTCCTCCTTCATCTTCTCCTGCGTGGTGAAGATGTGGGCGTCGTCCTGGGTCATGCCCCGGACGCGGGTGAGGCCGTGGATCACGCCGGACTTCTCGTTGCGGTACACGGTGCCGAACTCGAACATCCGGAGCGGCAGGTCGCGGTAGGAGCGGGCCTGCGAGCGGTACGCGAGGATGTGCATCGGGCAGTTCATCGGCTTGAGGTAGTAGTCCGCGCCCTGACGGGTGACGTTGCCGTCCTCGTCACGGGCCTCGTCCATGTGCATGGCCGGGAACATGCCGTCCTTGTACCAACCGAGGTGACCCGACTGCTCGAACAGGTCGCCCTTGGTGATGTGCGGCGTGTAGACGAACGAGTAGCCCTCTTGCTCGTGCCGGCGACGCGAGTAGTCCTCCATCTCGCGGCGGATGATGCCGCCCTTCGGGTGGAAGATCGCGAGGCCGGAGCCGATCTCGTCCGGGAACGAGAAGAGGTCGAGCTCGGCACCGAGCTTGCGGTGGTCGCGCTTCGCGGCTTCCTCGAGCCGGACGAGGTAGGCCTTCAGCTGGTCCTTGTCGGGCCAGGCGGTGCCGTACACGCGCTGCAGCTGCGGGTTCTTCTCCGAGCCGCGCCAGTAGGCCGCCGCGACGCGCATGAGCTTGGACGCATTGCCGATCCAACGGGTGTGCGGGACGTGCGGACCGCGGCAGAGATCCTGCCAGACGACCTCACCGGTCTTCGGGTCGACGTTCTCGTAGACGGTGAGCTCGCCGGCACCGACCTCGACGCTCTCGCCGGAGTCGCCGGCGTCCGCGGCGCCCTTGAGGCCGATGAGCTCCTGCTTGTAGGGCTCACCCGCCATGCGCTCGCGGGCTTCCTCGTCGGTGACGACGACGCGACGGAAGCGCTGGGACTGCCGGACGATCCGGTCCATGCCCTTCTCGATCGCCTTGAGGTCCTCCGGCGTGAAGGGGTCGGTGACGTCGAAGTCGTAGTAGTAGCCGTCGGTGACGGGCGGTCCGATGCCGAGCTTCGCGTCGGGGTTGATCTGCTGCACGGCCTGCGCGAGCACGTGCGCGGCGGAGTGGCGGAGGATGTCGAGGCCGTCCTGCTCGTCGAGGGTGACGGGCTCGACGACGTCGCCCTCGTGCACCTCGGCGTCGAGGTCCTTCAGCACGCCGGCAACGCGGATCGCGACCACGCCGCGGACCCCGTCGAACAGCTCCGTGCCGGTCGTGGTCGTCGTCGCGGTGCGGGGCTCGGGTGCCTGGGGAAGCTCTGCGGGCTCGGCGCCGTCGGCGGGCGCTGCGACTGACTCGGTCACGATCGTGGTGCTCCTCGATTGGTTCAGGGGTGGATCAAGACTAGTGCGCCGCGACCGCGGCGCGGCCCGGCTGTGGAACGCACGCACGGCCGTCGACGGTGTGCAGGAACGGCCTGGAGGCGCGGTGCGGCTCCGTCAGGCCGGGACGCTGCCGAGCGTGGTCACCGGGACGCGAGCCCCGACACGCTCGCGGCCCGCGAGGCCGTCGAGCTCCAGCAGCGCGGCGAACCCGATGGCCTCGTAGCCGGCACGCTCGAGGAGCGTGATCGTCGCGGCCGCGGTGCCGCCGGTCGCGAGGACGTCGTCGACGACGAGCACACGGGTGCCCTGCGGCAACTGCCCGGGGCGCAGCTCGAGCTCGGCCTCGCCGTACTCGAGGGCGTACTGCTCGCTGAGCACCTCGCCCGGGAGCTTGCCGGCCTTGCGGACGGTGAGGACGCCGACCTGGTGCTGCGCGGCGATGCCCCCGGCGAGGGCGAAGCCGCGGGCCTCGATGCCGGCGACGGCCTGGAAGCCCTCCCCCACGGCGAACGGTGCCGCGAGGGCCTCGCACACCCGACCGAACGCCACCGGGTCCGAGAACACGGGTGTGACGTCGCGGAACAGGATCCCGGGCTTCGGGAAGTCCGGCACGATCGCGGTGAGTCGGTCGACGAGGGCAGCTGCGGTTTCGGTCACCGCACAACGGTACGGCAGCGCGAGCACCAGACCGGACGTGGTCCGGATCCGCGGCGCACAACCGAAGTCACCCCGAACCACGGCGACGCGCAGTTCGAGGCGACTCCGGTTGTGCGAACCCGAACGGCCCGAGCGGCCCGACCGGCGCGAGCGGCGCGAGCGGCCCGAGCGGCCCGACGGGCGCGAGCGGTCCGGCGCGAGCACCGGTCCGGCGCGAGCACCGGTCCGGCGCGAGCACCGGTCCGGCGCGGCTCAGCGCCAGAGCTGCATCGCGCCGCTCTGCAGCAGCAGCCGGAGCTCGCTCTCACGCTGTTCGCGCTCGAGCCGCTGCCGGGTCGCGAAGTCGACGGACACGCGGATGCGCGTGGTCCGACGACTCCACAGGATCAGCCAGAGACCGACCCGGAGGGCGATGCGGTCGGGCAGTGAGACCCGACGGCGCACCGCACGGGTATCGGGAGGACGGGTGGTGGTTCTCGTTGACATGGTGGTGGATCCCCTGCTGCATGGTTGCCCGGACGATTTCCGGGCGCGACGGATCGACCCGGGGTGCGGGCCGATGAGAATGACGGGTGAATGCATTCCGGACGTCACGAGGTCAGCGTGGTCGTGACACTCGAAGAATGCGTCGGAATGCGATCAGGAATGCGTACCGATGGGCGGAGCGTCACCGGCCGCCGCCGTCCACGACGCATGCTCCGCGACGCCGCTCCCCGACCACCGACGGTGGCCGCGGACGGACGACGTCACGGGCAGCGGGTGTGAGCCGAGGGGCTCAGCGGCGCTGCGTGCGCAGGAGTGCGGTGGAACGGACGCTCCAGGTCAGCGGACTCGGACAGGGGTGCCGAAGAGCCCGGTGATCCCACGGAACAGCACAGTGCCGGTGTACGGCTGCGTGCGGTGCGTCGTGATGGTGGTGATCATCATGGTCTCGCCCCCTCTCGGTCTCGTGCTGAACGGTGCTCGTGCTGAACGGTGCTCGTGCACACTATCCACACCAGGAATGTCTGCGCAAGCATTTCCACGGATTTCTTCCGGAATTGCTGCCGACAACAGCAGAACGGCCCGGTGTCGTGATGACACCGGGCCGTTCGTGGGAGTGAGCGGGATCAGACCTCGGCGGGCTGCGCCGCGTCGACGCGCAGTGCGCCGTCGACCGCGTCGACGCGCACCGTGTCTCCGCTCCGGACCGCGTCGGAGACCACGAGGGTCGCGATCCGGTCGTCGACCTCGCGCTGGATGAGCCGGCGGAGCGGGCGGGCGCCGTACTCCGGCTCGTAGCCGTGCTCGGCGAGCCAGGCGACGGCCTCGTCGGAGACCGACAGGGTCATGCCCTGACCGAGCAGCCGGAGCGCGGTGTCCTCCAGCAGGAGCGTCACGATCGACGAGATCTGCGACGACGTCAGCTTGCGGAACAGCACGATCTCGTCGATGCGGTTGATGAACTCCGGCCGCATCGCCTCACGCAGCTTGCCCATCACCCTCGCGCGCAGGTCGTCCTCGGCGTAGCCGTCCGCCGCGCCGACGGGCGAGAACCCGAGCGCACCGGAGCGCGACGCGAGGAACTCGGACCCGATGTTCGAGGTCATGATGACGACCGTGTTCCGGAAGTCGACCGTGCGACCCTGCCCGTCGGTCAGCCGGCCGTCGTCGAGTACCTGCAGCAGCAGGTTGAAGACGTCCGGGTGTGCCTTCTCGACCTCGTCGAGCAGGATCACCGAGTACGGGTTGCGACGCACGCGCTCGGTGAGCTGTCCGGCCTCGTCGTAGCCGATGTACCCGGGAGGGGCGCCGACCAACCGCGAGACCGTGTGCCGTTCGCCGAACTCGCTCATGTCGAATCGGAGCATCGCCGACTCGTCACCGAACAGCGATGACGCGAGCGCCTTCGCGAGTTCGGTCTTGCCGACACCGGTCGGTCCGAGGAACAGGAAGCTGCCCACCGGACGCCGGGGGTCGCCCATACCGGTCCGGCTGCGCCGCACCGCACGGGCGATCGCCTGCACGGCGTCGTCCTGTCCGACGACGCGCTCGTGCAACTCCGCCTCCAGGACGGCCAGGCGGGAGCGGTCGCCCTGGCTCAGCCGCGTCGCCGGGATGCCGGTGGCGCGGGACACCACGCTGGCGATGTCGGCCTCCGTGATGAGTCGGTCACCCGGTTCCGGACTGGAGTCACGGCTCGCGCCCGCCTCCGAGGCGGCGGTGATGCGGGCCTCCAGACCGTCGATCTGGTCCCGCAGGCGCGACGCCTCCTCGTAGTGCTCCTCCGCCACCGCAGCGTCCTTGGAGGCGCTGAGCGCGACGACCTCGGCGCGGAGCGTCTCGACGTCCACGTCGCCGGACAGCGCCAGACGACGACGGGCACCGGCCTGGTCGACGAGGTCGATGGCCTTGTCGGGCAGGTGGCGGTCCGTCACGTAGCGGTGCGAGAGTTCGACGGCTGCACGGAGCGCTTCGGGCGTGTAGGTCACGTCGTGGTGCTCCTCGTAGCGCGGCGCGAGGCCGGTGAGGATCGCGACGGCGTCCTCCACGCTCGGCTCCCCCACGGTCACCGGCTGGAAGCGACGCTCGAGCGCGGCGTCCTTCTCGATGCGGCGGTACTCGCTGAGCGTCGTCGCACCCACCATGTGCAGGTCCCCGCGGGCCAGGCGCGGCTTGAGGATGTTGCCGGCGTCCATCGAACCGCCCTCGCCGCCACCGCCGGCGCCGACGAGCGTGTGCAGCTCGTCGACGAACACGATGAGCTCGTCCGCGTGCTCGGCGATCTCGTCCATGGTCTTCGTCAGGCGTTCCTCGAAGTCACCGCGGTACTTGGCTCCGGCGAGCATGCCGGGCAGGTCGACCGCGACGACGCGCTTGCCCTGCAGGAGCACCGGGACGTCCCCGTCGACGATGCGCTGTGCGAGCCCCTCGACGATGGCGGTCTTGCCGACGCCGGGCTCACCGATGAGGACGGGGTTGTTCTTGGTCCGGCGGAGCAGGATCTCGACGGCCTGCTCGATCTCGTCCGCACGGCCGATCACGGGGTCGATCTTCCCGTCGCGGGCGCGGGCCGTGAGGTCCGTGCCGTACTGGTCGAGCGTGGGGGTCGCGCTCTGGTCGGCGGTCTCGGTCGTGGTTCCGGGCATCGGGCTCCCTGCTCGTGCGGCCGCTGCGGCCTCCTGTGCGTACTCCTGCACCACCTGCGGGGTGACGCCGGCGCTCGCGAGGAGCTGCCCGGTCACGGTGTCCTGGTCCATGACGAGCGCGAAGAAGACGTGCTCGGGGTCGGTGTAGGTGCTCCCGAAGCCCTTGGCGGCCTGGGTCGCCTCGAGCAGGATGCGCTGGGCGGTACCGGTCAGGGCCGGTCGGCCCTCGCGCTCCACACCGTTGTGGGACGGAGCAGGCAGGCGCTGCTCGACCTCGTCGGCGAGGCGCTCCGGGTCGGCGCCGGCGTGGCGGACGACCGCGGTGAACGGGTCGGTGCGGACGAGGACGTGCAGCAGGTGCAACGCGTCGATCTCGTGCTGGCCCTGCTCGGTCGCGTACTCCGCGGTCCGCTGGAGCAGCTGGTGGGTGCGACGGCTGAGCAGTCGCGTGATGTCCACCGGTCGACCCAGCGGTACGGAACGCTGGGCACCGGGGTTCTGCGCCGCGAGCAGACGAGCGAGGAACTCGTCGAACGAGTCACTGCCGTTGGTCGGGCCGAACGTCTCTGGCAACGGG
Source organism: Curtobacterium luteum (assembly GCF_001475545.1). GTDB lineage: Bacteria > Actinomycetota > Actinomycetes > Actinomycetales > Microbacteriaceae > Curtobacterium > Curtobacterium luteum_A. Next base: position 17,982 of record NZ_LDQC01000095.1, read on the forward strand.
ACCTCCTGGGAACTTGAGTGCCTTCGACTCAATGCAACGCAGGGGTGAGCGGACCATTCCCGTTCACGGAGAAAAGTTGCGGCGAACTGGCTCAGGTCCGAGCGATGGGCTTCGTGACCGCATCCGTGACCCGGACGAGGTCGGCAGGGGTGAGCTCGATGTCGAAGCCCCGGCGTCCGCCGGACACGAAGATGCTGTCGTACGCCAGGGCCGACTCGTCGAGGACCGTCCGGAGTGCGGTCTTCTGCCCCACGGGGCTGATGCCGCCGACGACGTAGCCGGTGCGCTTCTCGGCGAGGGCCGGATCGGCGAGCGTGGCCTTCTTCCCGCCGACGGCCGCGGCGATCGCCTTGAGGTCGAGTCGGTTCGCCACGGGCACGATCGCCACGGCGAGGGTGCCGTCCACCGAGACCACCAGGGTCTTGAACACCTGCTCCTCGCGGAGCCCGAGGGCGGCGGCCGCTTCTTCCCCGAAGTTCGTGGCGGTCTCGTGGTGCTCGTACACGTGCGGCGTGTACGGCACACCCGCGCGGTCCAGTGCGACCGTCGCGGGGGTGCTCGGCGATGCAGCGGTCATGCCGCGATCATGCCGCCCCGCGGACGCCGGACCGGGGCGGCGCGCGGACGCTACGCTGAACGCACCATGGTCGTCGTCGAGTTCCTGCTGCGCCTCGTCGCCGTGCTCAGCGCGGGGGCACCGGTCGCGACGGGGGCGAGCGACCTGCTCCCCGCGGTCGTCGCCACGGCTCTCGGCGGTGCCGCCGCGGTCGCGCTGGTGGTCCTCACCACGGTCGCCGCTGCGGTCCTCGGCCTCCGACCGCACGACGGCGGGGTCGACCACGCCGCGTGGGCCGTGCTCCGGACGGAGATCGCGTCGTCGCACCCGGACGCGGACGGACACGCGCGACCGAGGGCACCGGGAGTCGTCGCACCGGTCTGACCGCCGTGGTGGTCGGACCGCTCCGCGACCCCTCCACCTCGACCGATCGGACCACCATGGACCTCACCGCCCTGCCCGTCGTCGGCGCGCTGCTGCACGCCGGCGCCGACCTCCTCGCCGCCCTCACCGCGAGCCTCGAACCGTTCGCGGGGTCGTTCTCCGCAGCACTGGCAGTGATCGCCCTCACCCTCGCCGTCCGTGTGCTGCTCGTCCCACTGTCCGTCCTCCAGGTCCGAGCCGAGCGCGATCGACGCCGGCTCGCGCCGCAGCTCGCCGCGCTCCGCCGCCGGTACGGTCGGGACCGCGAGCGCCTGCAGCGCGCCGTCCAGGAGTTGTACGCCTCGGAACGGGTCTCGCCGCTCGCCGGGTGTCTCCCGGTGCTCGCGCAGGCTCCCGTGGTGTCGCTCCTGTACACGCTCTTCACGCACGCATCGATCGGGGGCGTGGCGAACACGCTGCTCGAGGCGACGCTCGTGGGCGTTCCGCTCGCACAGTCGCTCGTGGTCACGGTCACGTCACCGCTCTGGGTGCACGCCTGGGTCGTCCTCGTCCTGCTCGCCGTCCTCGCGGTGGTGGTGGAGGCGAGCCGACGGTCGAACACCCGGTGGAACCCGACGGACCCGGTGGACCAGGACGTCCCCGGCGCCGCGGCCGCTGCGTCGGTCGGACGGATCGCGCCGTTCGTGACGGTCGTGTTCGCGGCGATCGCGCCCCTCGCGGCAGCGCTGTACGTCGTCACGAGTGCCGTGTGGGCCCTCGGTGAGCGCGCGGTCCTCCGGCGCGCGCTGGACCGGACCGCAGGCTAGCCGCCCTGGCCCTCCTGCTGCGGGCCCTGGTCGACGGGGTCGTACTCGGTGCCGCGGCCCTGTTCCTCGTCGGCGGTCGGCACGTGGCGCTCGGTACCGGTCCCGCCCGGGCTCGTCGCGACGTAGTCGGCCTCGCCGGACTGGGTGTCGTGACCGAGTGGCTCGAGGGTCTCGTCGGCGGCCGGTCGGGGATGGTCGTTCGCGGGGGTGGTCATCCTCCCTGGGTACTCCTCGCGCACTGGGTGAACACGGTCGACCTCCGAGTGCGAACATGGGGCGGGCAGCAGGGACCCGGAACGGGAGCACGGCATGGCCGACGACGACCTGGCGACGGAGCGAGCGCGACTCGAAGCCGTGGCGTGGGGTGCCGACTCGACGCCGATGGAGGCCGCGCGCGCCCGCATCGCGCTCGAGGACCTCACGGCGGGGCCGCGGCCACGTCGGCCGTCGTCCGCCGAAGCGCACGCGGAGCGCGAGGCCCGGCAGATCCCCGGATCGGGAACGACCGGCGGGCACAGCGCCCCCGACATCCCGACCGCTCGAGCCGCTGCCGTCGTTCCCGTCGGCGACGCGCGCGCGGACGACCGACGTGACGACCCCGGCCCCGCGCCGGTCGCTGCCGCAGCGGTCGACTCGGCACCCGGAGCGGCTGGTTCCGGGGTCACGAGGATGCCGCCGACCGATTCCCCGACCGGCCCCGGTGACGGCGCGACGGCGGGTGCCGGAGGTGGGGCGGGCCTCCAGGCCGGGTGGCGCCGACGTGCTCACGACCTGCTGTGGACCCGTCGACCCCGCGTGTGGATCGCGCTCGGCGCGGCCGCCGCCGTCGGGGTGGCGTTCGCGGCCGGCACGGTCGTCGGGACGGCGCAGCCGTCGATGCCCGCGGCACCGAGCATCACACCGACGGCGGGCACGGTGACGCTGGAGCAGTTGCTCGACGTGCCGCAGACCTACGCGGACCAGCTCCCGGGGCCCGTCGACGCTCCGGTGAGCCTGCACAGCACCCGGCTGATCTTCACGAACCGGGCGCTCGACGGCGGCGACCTGGAGACGCCGTGGAACGTCTGGGCGGGGGTCGGCACCGACCGGTCGACCATCTGCCTCGTGGCCACCGCCGACCGGATCGAGTCGTCGACTGCGTGCTACCCCCGAGAGGACGCGCTGCACGGGTCGGTGTCGCTGTCCGCGCAGTCGAGGAGCGGGACGCTGACCCTCTGGCTGCGCGGCGGCGGGGTGCAGGGCACGGTCACCGACACGTACTGAGCGACGCGCGCTAGGCGGTCGGCTCGCCGGTGCGGTGGGTGCGGACCGTGCCGGTGACGACGGCGACCGACCCCGTGAGGGTCTGGATCGCCCGGCTGATCGTCGGGACCGACGTCGTGACCACGGCGAGCGACGACGTGATCGCCTCGATCGAGGAGGTGGACAGGTGCTCCTGCGCGCGCGAGTGCACCGGGAAGCCCCTGCGCGCCGCGACGACGACGCCGAGGGACGCGAGCAGGACCGCGCCGCCGGCGAGCGGCATCCACTGCAGGCCGACCACGCCGAGGGCCTGCCCGCCGAGCGCCGCTCCCCCGGCGATGCCGATGTTCGACGCGCCGTTGACGAGCGCGCCGGCGATGTCCGGCGACACACCACCGGTCCGGATCGCGGCGGCCATGAACAGCGTGCCGGTCGTGCCGTTCGCCGCCATCCAGACACCGGCGACCGCCATGGTGCCGACGAGCGAGCCGTGCACGAACGGCAGCACGGCGAACGCGGCCGCCATCACCGCGACGGCGACGATGAGGGTCTGGCGCGGTGCCCGGTCGACGAAGAGCCCCGCGATCCAGAGCCCGACGACCCCGGTGGCGCCGAGGACGAGCAGGGCGCCGGAGACGAGGTGCGCGTCGAGCCCGGCGTCGATCGCGTACGGGCCGATGTACGTGTAGACGACGTAGTGCCCCGCGAACAGCAGCAGGTCGGCGACGACGACCGAGAGCAGCCCGGTGCGCGCCCACGCACGTGGCGAGCCGATGTGCGGGGACGACGCGCCGCGGACGGCCGGGAGGAACGCGAGCGCGACGCCCGCGAGCACGGCCGAAGCCACCGCGACCGAACCGACGGCCGGACGCCACCCGATGGTCTGCGCGACCCACGTGGCGATCGGCACACCGAGCACGAAGCCGAGCGAGCTGCCCGAGTAGACGAACGCGATCGCGCGGCCCGCGAGTCGCGGTGGCACGATGCGGGTGGCGTACGCCGACGCCACCGAGAAGAACAGCGCGTGGGCGACGCCACCAACGACCCTGCCGGCGCACACCACGGCGAACGAGGGCGCGAGCGCCACCATGAGGTTCGACACCGCGTAGCCGACGAGGGTCGCGACGAGCACGGTCTTCCGGGGCAGCCGCGCGGTGAAGGACGTCAGCGGCAGCGCGAGCAGGGCGACGGCTGCGGCGTAGACGGTGACGACCACGCCCATGGTCGACTCGGAGACACCGAGGTCGCGGCTCATGGTGCCGAGCAGCCCGACCGGCATGAGCTCGGTGGTGATCGCGAAGAACGTCGCGAGTCCGAGGACGGCGATGCCGACGATCGAGCCCGTCGTGACGGTGATCGGCCGCGTGTGCGCGGGCACGGCCGAGGTTCGGGTGGTGGCGGTTGTCACGGGGCTGACCTCCTCGCTGGGGACGTCCGAGCGCACGGCGACGACGTCGGGGACGACGAGGAGCTGCGCGCTCGAGCTGTGGACGATGTGGTGGGTACGACTCCACGGCGAGTGCGCCTCTCCAGTGTTGCACGGCGTTCGGACGTGCGCGAGGGGGCTACCGCTGAGAACTTCCTCGGAGCGCTCCAACGGCGCCGGTCCGGGAAATGTTCCCGGGACGACGAACGGGGTGGGACCGATCGGCCCCACCCCGTTGTGCAACAGGTGTCAGTCGCGCAGGTGCGTCCGGCGACGGTGCCGCACGGAGCGGTACGTCAGCAGGCCCGCGCCGAGCAGCACGAGCACGCCGGCGGCTACGAGCCCCGGGCCGAGGTCCGCGCCCGTGTAGGCGAGGGCGCCCGTCGTCGGACCGGAGCCCGTGGCGGCGACCGGCGCGGTCGTCGGGGCCGCGCTCGCCGTGGGTGTCACGGTCGGCGTGGGGCTCGGGGTTGCGGCGGCGGCGACGACGAGGTCGTCGACGGTCACCACGTCGCCCGAGTCCGTCCCCGAGGTGAAGTCCACGGTGACGGTGCTGCCGGAGACGGAGACCGTGTAGGCCGTCGAGGGGTTGAGCCCCTCGAGCGTGTACCGGCCGTCCGAGCCGGTCGTCGCGATCACCGGGCCGCCGGAGTCGGCCTCGTCGGGTGTCGCCGTCACGGTGCGACCGGCGACCGGTGCGTCGTCCGTGTCGACGACGCGGCCGGTCGCGCTGGTGGTGACCACGAGCTCGACGGGAGGCACGACCGTCAGCTCGTTCGCTGCTCCTGTCTGCACCACGACCGGGTCTCGTCCGTCGACCGACACCTGGACCGATCCGTCCGGTGTGAACCCGGACCCCGAGTAGAACCCGGCTTCGTTCGTGGTCGTCTCGATCGTCGCGGCCGGATTGTCCGGATCGGTGATCGTGACGGGCACGTTGACTGCCGGTTCGCCGTCGTCGGTCACGGTACCGGCGACCGAGGTCGTGTCCGGCGGTGATGCGAAGGCGAAGGGGACGACCTGGTCCGCACCCCCGGCGACGGTGTTCAGCGATGCCGTGGCGGTGGGGCTCCCGGTCGCGCCCGGCGGGGCCGTGATCGCCACCGTGTACCCGCCGATGACCGGGAGTTCCGGGAACGAGTACGTGCCGTCGGCCGTGGTCGTCGTCGTGTACACCGTGCCACGCGGAGCGGTGACCGTGACCGTCGCACCGGGGATCGGCGTGCCGTCGAGTGTCGCGGTGCCGGTGATCGCCGCGGTGCGGTTCGCGAACCAGGTCTGGTAGACGGGGAACCCGCTGCGACGCTCGAACGTGAGCGTGAGGCTGGTGAGCGGCACGGTGGGCGTGAACCACGCGGTGGCCCCCGAGGTGTCGACGGAGCCCGCGTTGCCGGTGAGGGTCAGCGTCGCCGCGTCCCAGGAGGGGACGTCCCGTCCAGTGGTGCCGTCCGGATCAGCCGGACAGGACCACCCGCCGGGCGACGCCGCCGAACAGGAGTTGTACACGCTCTGGAAGCCGAGGTCCGCCGCGGTCGCGGCGCCCCCGGACTGCCTCGTCGCCGCGATGGTCACCCGGTCGGCATCGACGTCACCCAGCACGAACGACCAGCTCCCGGCCGGGGTCGCGTCGGCGAAGGTGTACGTCGTGACCGAGGGCTGCCCAGCCGCGTCTGCGAGCGGCCGCTGGTTCAGGTAGGTGTTGCCGCGGCTCGAGCCGTAAGCGGCGCCCGGGCCGGTGTTCGGCCCCTGCCAGGTCGAGTTCCCGCTGACGACGGTCGACTGCCGCGAGTTCGAGGTGAAGGTGGTCTCCGGGAAGCCCGCCATGCTGACGGTGCCCGTGTAGGCCTTGCTCTGGCCGGCGAGGGTGAACGTCCCCCAGTGCCCGGCCGGATCGGCGGAGGCCGACGACGCGCCGACGAGCGCGAGTCCCCCTCCGAGTGCGAGGGCGGTCAGTGCCGCCGTGACGGTGCGTAGCCGCATCGTGCTCCCCTGCTCGTGCTGACCTGGTCCCTGCGCCAGACGCCGCTGTCTCGACGTTCGCTCAGGCTATCCAGGGAGCGCGGAATCGGTCCAGACCGCAATCGGCCCGTTACGTGAGACGGACTTCCCGGACCAGGGCGTCGAGGGCCGAGAGCTGTCCGAGGACGAGCAGGTCCCGTGCCTCGTCGACGGGCATCCACCGCGCGGCGTCGACCTCGGGCACCTCCACGAACCGACCGGAGCCGCGTGGGAGCTCGAGCCGCACGGTGTTGCTCACGACCTCGGCGACCTCGAAGCGCGGCGCGTGCAGGGCGAACACCCGCACCACCTTGGCGGACTGCCGGTGCTCCCCCAGGTCGACGACGTCACCGTCGGGAGCGGCGGTCCCGATCTCCTCGGCGAACTCCCGCCTGGCCGTCCCGAGCGGGTCCTCGCCCGACTCCACCTCGCCCTTCGGGATCGACCACGACCGCGGGCGGCGCTGCCAGAACGGTCCGCCCATGTGCGCGACGAAGACCTCCGGGCCACTCGGTCCGGCACGGTGGAGGAGGAGTCCGGCGCTCGTTCGCACGTCCCGAGGCTACGCAGCGCACGCGGCACCCGTCTCGGCGCGGTCTCCGTCACCCGTCGGTCCGGACTGGAGGCGCGGTGCGGGTCCGCCACGTCCGGCGCGGCACGGCGCAGGACCCGTGACCGCGCCGGACCTCGGAGGGACCGCAGGGAGCGCGCAGCCGGCGCTGCGCGCACGGGAGTACGCTGCGCGGCCAAGGAGCGCCGACAGACGCCCCGACACCGGCACGAGGAGGTCGATCGGGATGGACGGACGGTGGTCGACGGTGACGTTGGCAGCGGACGCGGCGAAGCCCCACGAGCAGGCGCTCCGGTGGGTCGCCGGCAGGTCGGGGACCGGCATCGAACGGGTCCGGGTGATCGGCGTGGACCCGGCGCAGGAGGGCCGGGTGGGCCCCGACGGGAAGCGTGTCGCGGACGCGCTCGCCGACGCCGCACGTGCAGCACTGCCCGGCGTCGAGGTCGTGGTCGACCGGCATGCGGGGCCCTTCGTCAACGCCCTCGTGACGGCGTCCGGCGAAGGTGACCTCCTGGTGGTCGGGTCCTGGCGAAGCCGTCGCGGAACGACGATCGGGTCCGGGCCGGCACGCGTCGCGGAGCGCGCTCCCGTGCCGACCATCGTGGTGCCGGACGGGCCGCACCCGATCGACGGCGACGTCGTCCTCGCGGTCGACGAGCCGCTCGACGAACGGGCGCTCGCGATCGCCGTCGACGAGGCGGAGCGGCGGCACCGGCGGCTGACGGTGCTCCGGGCGTGGGAGATGCCCGTCCTCACCCGGACCGGCCTCACCGACTTCGCGGAGGACCCGATGCGATGGCGGGCACGGAACGCCGAGCTGCTCGACCGCGTGACGGCCGAGTTGCGGCAGCGGTTGCCGCACCTGCGGATCCACCCGCTGCTGGTGGAGGGGCACCCCGGTCACGCGATCGCGCTGCACTCGCGCACGGCGTCGCTCGTCGTGCTCGGGCAGGGCCACGTGCACGCCCTGTCGGGGTCGGTCCTGCACGACGTGCTCCGGGAGGCGGTGTCGCCGGTGTGCGTCGTCCCACCGACCGCGCACGACGCCGTCGAGGCACGTGCAGCGACGGCGTGACGCAGCACGGGCGGTGGGTCAGCCGGCGAGGTCCCGCACGGCCGACGCCACCCGGTCGGTGAGGTAGGCGACCCCGCGCTCGTTCGGGTGCAGCGCGCCGGGCTCGAGGTCGATGCGCTGCAGGTTGCTCGTGCCGTCGAGCGACACGCCTGCGACGTACGGCCGCTTCGTCGCGCACGCGGACCGTGCCTGCGTGTCCGCGAACACGTCGACGAACCGGACCCCAGCGGCACGGGCGGCGTCGGCGGACACGTCGTCGAGCTGCTCCTGCACGCCGTGGAGGTACACGACGTCGGTGTCGGTGAACGGGTACGTGTCGGTCGGGAAGGAGCCCGCGAGGGTCCCGAGGTCGACCGCTGCGCGGAAGCAGCCCTTCGCCGGCGTGTGCTCGGCGTCGGGGAAGATCGCCGGGTAGCCGAGGAACACGACGACCGCGTTCGGTGCCGCCTCCTCCACGCGGGCGAGCGTGTCCGCGACGCCGAGCGCGACCCGGGAAGCGATCCTCGTGCCGAGCTGGTCCTCGCCGTCCCGGACGAGGGTGCTCTCGCAGGACGGGGCGTCGCGGCCGGAGAACACGGGTCCCTTCGCGCTGAGCGCCAGGCACGACGCGGCGGTGCCGAAGAGGTCGGCGTCGTTGCCGCCGATCGTCAGCGTGACGAGCCGCGTCGAGGCGGACAGCGCACGGATCTGCGGCGGGACCCCCTTGAACTGGAAACCCGAGGTGACGTCGTCGCTCGTGGCTCCGGCGCACGTGACGTCGGTGAGCTGCAGTCCGAAGCGCTGTGCGATCCGGTGCGGGTAGTCGCGGGCGGACTGCCCGCAGGCGTTCGTCGGCAGGTGACTCGGGTCGTCGAGTCCGTACCCGGCCGAGTACGAGTCACCGAGCGCCACGTACTCGCTGCCGGGCGGGACGTCGGCGAGCCGCTCGGGCGGATCCGACGACACCGGGAACGGCTGGGGCTGCGGCCAGGACGGCGCTGCCGCGGCGGTCGACGGCCCCGGGGCACCCGGCACCACGGCGGTCGTCACGAGGACGGAGACCGCGGCGACCAGGGCCAGGACGGCGACGGAAGCCGGGCGGACCGAGCGGGACAGGGTGACCTCCGGCGGACGGGTGGAGTGGACGGGCGGACCGCCCAGGCTAGCCGCTCGACCTCGGCGTCACCCGCAGCGTGCCCCTCAGCGCCGCCCGAGTCGTCGCTCGCCGTTGCTGCCGGTCTGGTAGGTCAGCCCGTAGTGCTCGTACAGGCCCGGCTCGATGGCGGAGTCGAGCTCCCCGTCGGTGGCGATCGACGGTGCATCCTTGACGAGCTTCTTCGGGAACGCGACGACGAGGTGCTTCGGGGCGACGAGCGCACCGGTGAGCGGCACGAAGACGAGCTTCTGGAACCCGACGAGTCCCGTCGTCACCGCGCCGAACGCCGGGTCGGAGGTCGCGGTGTCGTAGTAGATGCTCTCGAGCGTCCCGATCTTCTCCTCGGACTGGTCCACGACCGGCAGGCCGATCCAGTCCCGGATGTTCGCAGCTTCGAACACGGTCGTTCCCTCCCGGCGGCCGGACCCTCCGGCTGCCCGCCCCCGAACCTACTGACGGACGGCTGAACCCGACCGCCCCGGCACGACCCCGAGTCCGTCCACCGCCGCGAGCACGTCGTCGGGCCCCACGGCCAGCAGCGCCGGGTCCGGTTCCTCGGAGAACACGTCGCCACGTCGCTGCGCCGCGTCGGTGAGGACGACGTGCGGCCCCGACGCGGGCGGACCCCACGCCTCGGGCGGTGCCGGTCCGAACAGGACGACCGACGGCACGCCGTAGGCGGAGGCGAGGTGCGCCGCGCCCGTGTCGACAGTGACGACCACCGCCGCTTCGGCGACGACCGCGGCGAACGGCTGCAGGTCGAGGACCCCCGCGAGGACCGCCCCCGGCGGCAGGCCGGCCGCGTCCGCGACCGCCCGGGCGCGGACGACGTCGTCCGCGCCTCCCGTCAGGACCACGTCGTGACCGCGCGCACGCAGTCCGCGCACCACCTCGGCGAAGCGGTCGGTCGGCCAGTGCCGCGCGCCGTGGAAGGCACCCACGTGCACGACCGCAGCCCCGGGCACGACCGACGGCGTGGCGGGACGGTCGATCGCGGCCTCGTTCGGGTCGGCGGGGATGCCGTGCCAGCTGAGGAGGCGCGCCCAGCGCTCACGTTCGTTGATGCCCTCCGGCCACTCCGGTCCGTCGTGTCCGCGGTCGGGGTCCCGGTGGCCGATCACCCGTCCCGGGCGGAGGGCCTCGAGGAGGTCGTTCGACTCCGGGCCGACCCCGTGCAGGTTCACCGCGACGTCGACGGAGCCGGTCGGCGCGGCGATGGGGTGGTCGAGGCCGTGCTGGGCGAGGTGCACGTCGACCGCCGGGACGAGCTCGACGACGGGGGCGAGCCAGGCCGTCGTCGCGAGCGTGATCCGGTGACCGGGGAACGCACGGCGCAACGCGGTCAGCGCGGGGACGGCCACGAGCAGGTCCCCGAGCTTGATGGCGCGGAGCACGAGGAGCTCCGGGCGGCCGTCGGACGGGGGCATGGTCGGCAGGGCGGTCACGGTCGCGAACGGTAGGCGGACGTCCCTGCGGGCACGGTCAGCACCGCGCGGAACGGCTCTTCCTGGGCCGGTGCGGGGTACCCGGCCGGTACTGCTCGGTGCATGGCCCTCGCTCCGGACCGCCCCGTCGGCGGCATCCTCTTCGATCGTGACGACACGCTCGTCGTCGACGTGCCCTACAACGCTGACCCGCACCTGGTCGTCCCGGTGCCGGGTGCGCACCGGGCGGTCGAGCGAGTCCGTGCGGCGGGCCTGCGGACCGGGGTCGTCACGAACCAGTCGGTCATCGCGAAGGGCATGGCCACCAGGGAGGAGGTCGACGCGACGAACGCGCGGGTCGACGAGCTGGTCGGACCGTTCGACGTGTGGTGCGTCTGCCCGCACGACGCCGACGACGGCTGCGACTGCCGGAAGCCCCGGCCCGGCATGGTCCTGCATGCCGCCGAGGTCCTCGGGATACCAGCCGCCGGACTCGTGGTGATCGGTGACATCGGCGCCGACGTCGAGGCCGCCCGGGCAGCCGGGGCGCAGGGCATCCTCGTCCCGACCGCACGGACGCGACAAGCCGAGGTCGACGCAGCGGACACCGTCGCCGCGACCCTCGACGATGCGGTGACGCTCGTCCTCGCACAGCGTCCGACGCCGGTCGCGTGAGCGGGACCGGCGGTCCGCGCGTCCTCGTCGCGCGCCTCGACTCCTTCGGTGACGTCCTGGTCGCCGGTCCCGCCGTGCGAGCGGTCGCCGCCGGGGCCTCGCACGTCACGCTCCTCTGCGGCCCCCAGGGCGCACCCGCGGGGCGGCTGCTCCCCGGCGTCGACAGCCTCCGGACGTGGGCTGCGCCGTGGGTGACCGAGACGGCCCGACCGATCGACGACGCGGTCGTCGACGAGTTCCGTGCGCTGGTCGCCGAGGAACGCCCGGACGAGGCCGTCGTCCTGACGTCCTTCCACCAGTCCCCGCTCCCGCTGGCGCTGCTGCTCCGGCTCGCCGGTGTCCGGCGGGTGAGCGGCGCGTCGGTCGACCACCCGGGGTCGCTCCTCGACGTGCGGCTCCGACCGGGCGAGGACCTGCCCGAGGAGCTGCCCGAGCCCGAGCGCGCGCTGCGGATCGCCGAGGCCGCGGGCTTCGCGCTCCCCGACGACGATGCCGGGAGGCTCGCGGTGCGCCTCGACGCCGACCCGCCCCCGGCCGTGTCCGGTCTGGTCAGGTACGTGGTCGTCCACCCGGGCGCGAGCGTCCCGGCCCGAGCGTGGCCGGCCGAGCAGCACCGAGCGCTCGTCGCCGCCTACGCCGCAGCCGGGGTCCCCGTGGTGGTCACCGGGTCCCCCGGTGAGCGAGCACTGACGGCCGAGGTCGCGGGGAACACCGGGATCGACCTCGGCGGAGCGACGACCCCTGCGCAGCTCGCGGCGGTGCTCGCGGGCGCGGAGGTGGTCGTCGTCGGCAACACCGGCCCGGCGCACCTCGCGGCCGCCGTCGGCGCACCGATCGTCAGCCTCTTCTCCCCCGTCGTGCCGGCCGTGAAGTGGGCGCCGTACGCGCCGCTCGTCGAACTGCTCGGCGACCAGGCGGCGCCGTGCCGTCTCAGCCGGGCCCGCGCGTGCCCGGTCCCCGGCCACCCCTGCCTGTCCCGTGTGTCCGTCCAGGATGTGCTGGATGCGCACCGCCGGCTGCTGGACCGCGCTTCGCGGATCACCGAGCGCCTTCCTGCGACGTAGCGGGGCGGGCGCTGCGTAGCGTGCGCCACTGCTTCTCCTTCTCCTCCTGCTCCTCGACCCGGAAGGCCTGCATGCGCATCCTCGTGTGGCACGTCCACGGCGGCTGGATGGACGCCTTCGTCCGCGGCCAGCACCAGTACCTCGTCCCGACGACCGCGGCGCGCGACGCCGACGGGCTCGGACGCGGGGGCCGGGACTGGCCCGACTCGGTCGTCGAGATCGCCCCCGAGGACGTCGCCGACGCCGAGGTCGACGTGGTCGTGCTGCAGCGCACGGAGGAGCTCGAGGCTGCCGAGCGGCTGCTGGGGGGCCGCTCGGTACCGATCGTCTTCGTCGAGCACAACGCGCCGCGCGTCGACGTGCCGAACAGCCGGCACCCGCTACGGGACCGCGACGACCTCGTCATCGCCCACGTCACGCACTGGAACGCCCTGATGTGGGACTGCGGCACGACACCGACCACCGTGGTCGAGCACGGGGTCGTCGACCCCGGGCCGCTGTACACCGGGTCGCTCGAGCGCTTCGGCGTCGTCATCAACGAACCGGTGCGCCGCGGCCGGGTCGTCGGCAGCGACCTGCTCCCCCGCTTCGCCTCGGTGGCGCCCGTCGACCTCTGGGGCATCGGCTCCGAGCGGATCGGCGAACTCGGCTTCGGCGATCGCGTCGTCGCACAGGGTGACGTCCCCGCCGACCCGATGCACCGCGCGCTCGCGGAGCGTCGTGCGTACGTGCACCCGAACCGGTGGACCTCGCTCGGGCTGTCGCTCATCGAGGCCATGCACATGGCGATGCCCGTCCTCGTCCTCGCGACGACGGACGCACCGCGGACCGTGCCCGCCGACGCCGGCGCGATCGCGACGGACGTCGACGAGCTGGTCCGTGCCTCCCGGCTGCTGCTGGAGGACCCGGACGAGGCGCGCCGACGCGGTGCCGTCGCCCGGGAGGCCGCGCTGGAGCGCTACGCGCTCACGCGGTTCACCGCCGACTGGGACGACCTGCTCGACCGGGTCGTCTCCGACCACCGGACCGCGCGCGCCGCGCGGCGGAACGGCACGACCGAGGTCGTGCTCGAAGGGAGTGCCCGATGAAGATCGCGATGGTCTCCGAGCACGCGAGCCCGCTCGCGACCCTCGGCGGCGTCGACGCCGGCGGCCAGAACGTCCACGTCGCCGAGCTGTCCGGGGCGCTCGCCGACCGCGGCCACCAGGTGACCGTCTACACCCGACGCGACGCGGCAGACCTGCCCGTGCGGGTGCTCCTGCGCCCCGGCGTCGAGGTCGTCCACGTCGACGCCGGGCCCGCCCGCTCGGTGCCGAAGGACGAGCTGTTCCCGTACATGGGCACGTTCGCCGCCGTCCTGGCCGCCGAGTGGTTCGTCGACCGACCCGACGTCGTGCACGCACACTTCTGGATGTCCGGGCACGCCGCACTCGACGCCGTCGCCCAGGTGCAGGCCCGCACCGGCGGGGTGCGGATCCCCGTCGCGCAGACCTTCCACGCGCTCGGGGTCGTCAAGCGCCGCCACCAGGGTGCGGCGGACACCAGCCCGGCCGAGCGCGAGTGGGTCGAACCCGCCGTCGGACGGAGCGTCGACCAGGTCGTCGCGACCTGTTCCGACGAGGCGTTCGAGCTCAAGGCGCTCGGGGTCCCGCTGCACCGCATCTCCGTGGTGCCGTGCGGCGTCGACGTCGAGACCTTCCGACCCGACGGGCCCGTCGAGGAGCGCGGGCGCACGCAGCGGGTGCTCACCGCGTCCCGACTCGTGCAGCGGAAGGGCGTCGGCACGACCATCGCGGCCGTCGCCGAGCTCGTGCACGAGGGCCGCGACGTCGAACTCGTCGTCGTCGGCGGTGCCGGTGTCGCGGGGGCCGACCTGCCCGACGACCCGGAGTACCAGCGCCTCGACGCACTCGCCCGGTCGCTCGGCATCCGGGACCACGTCCACTTCCGCGGGCAGCTCGGCCAGCACGACATGCCGGCCGTCTACCGGAGTGCCGACGTCGTCGTCTGCGCGCCCTGGTACGAGCCGTTCGGGATCGTGCCGCTCGAGGCGATGGCGTGCGGACGGCCGGTCGTCGCGTCGAGCGTCGGCGGCCTCATCGACACGGTCGTCGAGGACGCCACCGGCCTGCACGTCCCACCGCGCGACGAGGACGCCGTCGCCACCGCGATCGGCGCGCTCCTCGAGGACCCGGAGCGACGCGAGGCGTTCGGCGCCGCCGGCCGCGAACGCGCGGTCGCCCGGTACACGTGGCAGAAGGTCGCCGCCGAGAGCGAGCGCGTCTACGACCGGCTCATCGCCGGCGGCGGCGCGGTCGCGGACACCCGCTCCGGCGCACGTCGCGCCCCCCGTCGCACCGCGACCACCGAGAGGACCGCACGATGACGATCTCCCCGACCGAGACCACGCCCGGCGCCGCCGGCGCCGGTCCGACCACCGTTGCCGACAGCGTGCGGCTCGTCCGCGACCACGTCGCCGCGTCCGTCCCCGTCATCGCCTCGCTCGTCGACCACGGCGACCACATCGCCGCGTGGGCCGACGACATCGCCACGCGGCTCGTCGCGGGTCGGCGGCTCCTCGCCGCGGGCAACGGCGGATCGGCGGCGGAGGCGCAGCACCTCACGTCCGAGCTGACCGGCCGGTTCGACGGGGACCGCCCGGCGTACTCGGCGATCTCCCTGCACGCCGAGACCTCCGCCGTCACCGCGATCGGCAACGACTACGGGTACGACGAGGTGTTCGCCCGCCAGGTCCGGGCCCACGCCCGCGCGGGGGACGTCGTCGTGCTGCTCAGCACGAGCGGCAAGAGTCCGAACCTGCTCCGTGCCGCCGAGGCCGCACGAGCCGTCGGTGCCCTCGCGATCGCCATGACCGGGCCCCGGCCGAACCCCCTCGCTTCGGTCGTCGACGACGCGATCTGCATCGACGGCCCCTCCGCGAACGTGCAGGAGGCCCAGCTCGTCCTCGTGCACGCCCTGTGCCGCGCGATGGAGCCCGCCCTGCGCCGCGGAGCCCGCCGGTGACCGGGGGCGCACACGACACCGCGCGCCGGATCGTCGTCGTCGGTGACACGCTGCTCGACGTCGACGTCTCCGGCACGAGCGAGCGCCTCAGCCCCGACGCCCCGGTGCCCGTCGTCGACGTCCGCACCGACGACCGCCGCGCCGGCGGCGCCGGACTCGTCGCGACCATGCTCGCGAAGGACGGGCACGACGTGACCCTCGTCACGGTCCTCTCCGACGACGGCCGCGGCGAGGAGGTCCGTGCGCTCCTCCCCGGTGTGCACGTCGTCGCCGGGCCGTCCGGTGCGCCGACGCCGGTGAAGACCCGCGTCCGCGTCGTCGACCACGCGCTCGTCCGCATCGACGAGGGCTGCGCGACCCCGCCCGTCCCCGACGTCACGCCCGAGATGACCGGCGCGCTCACGGGGGCCGACGCGATCGTCGTCGCCGACTACGGCCGCGGCGTGGCCGCCGCGCCCGCCCTCCGCGCGGCACTGTCCGCCGTGGCCGCGCACACGCCCGTCGTGTGGGACCCGCACCCGAAGGGCGCCGAGCCGGTCCCCGGGACCACGGTCGCGACCCCGAACGCCGCGGAGGCCCGGACCTCCAGCGGCCTCGGCGGCGACGGCGTCCCGTTCGCGACCGACGCCGCCGCAGCGCTCCGCGAGCGCTGGGGCACGCATGCCGTGGCCGTCACGATGGGCGACCGCGGCGCGCTCGTCGCCTCCCCGTCGGGCAGCCGCTTCGTCCCGGCGCCCTCCGTCACGGTCGGCGACCCGTGCGGTGCCGGCGACCGACTCGCCGCCGGGGTCGCGGTCGCGCTCGCCGGCGGTGCGGACGTCGTCGACGCCGTGGCAGCCGGGGTCGCGGACGCCTCCGCCTACCTCGCGGCTGGTGGTGTGACCGCACTGTTCGCCGACCGCGGCACCGAGCCGGTGGCCGTGCCGGGCGTCGACCGGGACGCGATGCGTCTGGTGCACCGGGTCCGCGCCGAGGGCGGCACCGTCGTCGCCACCGGTGGCTGCTTCGACCTGCTGCACGCCGGACACGCCCGCACGCTGTCGGCAGCCCGGGCGCTCGGCGACTGCCTGGTCGTGTGCCTGAACTCGGACGACTCCGTCCGGGCACTCAAGGGACCCGAGCGACCGATCATGACGCAGGACGACCGCGTGGAGCTCCTGCTCGCGCTGGACTGCGTCGACGCCGTCGTGGTCTTCGACGAGCACACGCCGGACGAGGCCCTCCGCCGGTTCCGTCCGGACGTCTGGGCGAAGGGCGGCGACTACGACGCCGCCGACCTCCCCGAGGCGGCCACCCTCGCCGAGTGGGGCGGGCGCGTCGTCACCGTCCCGTTCCACCCGGGCCGCTCCACCACCCGTCTCGCCGCGGCGCTCGCGCACGTCGGCTGAGCGGCACGCCCTGCTCGCAGCCCGCGGGCCCAGGAGCGTGCCCCACCCTCACGAAAGGATGTCCATGCCCGTCCCCACCACCCCCATCGGACGCGTCCTCGTCACCGGCGGCGCCTCCGGCCTCGGCGCGGCGGTCGTCGCTGCCGTCACCGAGGCCGGCGGCACCCCCGTCGTGCTCGACCTCGCCGTCGACGCCGTGCCGGAGGGCGTCGACGCCGTCGCGGTCGACGTCACGGACACCGCCGCGACCGAGCAGGCGGTCCGGGACGCCGCGGAGCGCCACGGCGGTCTCGACGCGGTCGTCACCGCTGCCGGGATCGACAAGCCGGCCCCGATCGGCGGTATCTCGTCCGGCGACTGGGAGCGCATCGTCGCCGTGAACCTCCTCGGCACCGCCGCGGTCGTCCGCGCCGCGCTGCCCGCCCTCGAGGCCTCGCACGGCCGGGTCGTCACGATCTCCTCGTCGCTGGCCCTGCGCGGCGTCGGCGACGGCACCGCCTACTCGGCGTCGAAGTTCGGCGTCCGCGGGTTCTCCCAGGCACTCGCCGCGGAGACCGGCGGTCGCGTCGGCGTCACGAACGTGATCCCGGCGGGCATGCGCACGAACTTCTTCGCCGACCGCACCGAGCAGTACAAGCCGGGTCCGGACGCGCAGCTCATCGAGCCGGAGTACGTCGCGAACGCGATCGTCTTCGCCCTCGCGCAGCCCGCGGGCTGCGAGATCCGCGAGCTGTCGATCATGCCGGCGACCGAGCCGAGCTGGCCGTAGGCGTCACCCGGGCGTGGTGGTCGCGACCACGTGACGGACGGGAGGCGCGGTGCCGGCTGGCACCGCGCCTCCCGTCCGTGGTCGCGTCGCGACCCGGTGCTGTCAGCGACCCAGCACGACCGGCGGTGTCGCGACGCGACCGTCAGCGTCGCCGTGGGACCGTCAGCGCCCCCGTGCGACCGCCAGTGTCGCGACGCGACCGTCAGCGTCGCCGTGCGACCGCCAGCGCGCCGTGCGACCGCCAGCGCCCCCGTGCCGACCGCCAGTGTCGCGACGCGACCGTCAGCGTCGCCGTGCGACCGTCAGCGTCGCCGTGCGACCGTCAGCGTCGCGACGCGACCGTCAGCGTCACCGTGCGACCGTCAGCGTCGCGGCGCAACCGTCGCCAGCAGGTCGGCGACGTCCGCCAGCACGACCTCGGGTGTGACCTCGTCGACGAAGGACGGGTCGTGCTCGCAGCGTTCGGCCGTCCACCCGACCTGCGTGACGTCGATCCCGCACACCGGGCACCGGGTGACGTAGGACATGTGGACGCGGTGGCGTCCGCGGTCGAACGGACCCGCGTTCACGACGTTGCCGAACCAGAACACACCGACCGTGGGCGTGCCGACCGCGACCGCGAGGTGCCGCGGCCCGGAGTCGTCACCGACCATGACGTCGGCAGCGGCGAGCACCACGGGCAGCTCGGTCAGGGGCAGGGCGTCCACGAGGTCGTGCAGGCGCGCGGGGTCACCGAGCTCGGCGCGGATCGCATCGGCCGCCACCCGGTCCGAGGCGTCCCCGACCAGGAGGACGTCGTCCCCCGCCGCCAGTCGTGCCCGCGCGATCGCCGCGAACCGCTCCGGGCTCCAGCGGCGGCGCGGGTCCGTCGCTCCCGGGTGCAGTGCGACGAGCCGGTCCGCGACCCCCAGCCGCTCACGGACCGCGGCCCGCTCCGGCTCCGTGACGAGCACGCGCGGATCGAGCGTCACCGGAGCGGCCCCGGCGAGCGAGACGACCTCGAGCCCGCGGACCACCTCGTGCTGGTAGTAGACGTAGCGGACCCAGCGTTCGAGGACCTCGGCGTCCTCCGTGGCGGTGCCGACGGTGTGGCGGGCCCCGAGACCGAGGAGGAACGGGTTGGAGTTCCGGCCACCACCGTGGAGCTGCACCGCCAGGTCGAAGCGTCCGCGCGTCCGGGCGTAGAACTCCTCCCGGCTCGGCGCTCCGTCACCGGAGTCCCGGACACCCGTCGCGATCGGCAGTTCCTCGAAGGCGTGCACGGACGCGGTCCGACCGGCGAGCACCGCGGGCGCGACCGGGGTGCCGAGCAGGGTGACCCGGGCGTCCGGGTACGCGGCGGCGAGGGCGTCGATCGCGGGCAGGGCGAACAGCAGGTCTCCGAGTCCCCCGCCCCGCAGCACCGCGACCTCGTGGACGTCGTCGAAGCGGGGACCACCGTTGCCGATCAGTTGCACCGGTCCAGGTCTACCCACCCGGGGCCGACAGTCCGGCACCGGATGGACGAGAAGCGCGGATCCGTGACCGTGCCCAGGGCCGTCCGAGGAACGTGCGAGTCCCGCACGGAAGGACCCGCATGACCCTCGCCGCCCCACGCACCGCCCCCGCCACGACCGGCTCCGGCTCGTCCGACATCGTCGTGACCGACCCGGTCGACGGCTCCGTCGCCTCGACCACCGCTCGTGCCACCGCCGAGGACGTGCGGGACGCCGTCGCACGGGCCCGCGCGGCTGCACCGGCCTGGCGTCGGACGGCCCCCGCGGAGCGTGGGGCGCTGCTCCGGGCCGCGGCCGAGCACCTCCGCCAGCACACCGACGAACTCGCAGCGCTGAACACGCGCGAGACGGGGAAGGTCCCCGGGGACGCGCGCGGTGGGGTCGAGGCCGGGATCGGCACGCTCCTGCAGTACGCGGAACTCGGACCCGTGCACCGGGGCGAGTCGCTCCGTGGCCAGCACGGCGCCGCCGACTGGACCGTGCCGCACCCCCGCGGCGTCGTCCTCGCCCTGACACCCTGGAACGACCCGGTCGCGGTGGCGTGCGGGATCCTCGGCGCGGCGATCGTCACCGGCAACACCGTGGTGCACAAGGGCTCCGAGCGCAGCCCCGCGACCATCGCCCGTCTGAACGACCTCCTCGCCGAGGTCCTGCCCGACGGCGTCCTCGTCGGGGTCGACGGCGACGCGGCCACGGGCGAACTCCTGCTCGAGCAGGACGGCATCGACGTGTACGCGCACGTCGGCTCGACCGCGACCGGCGACCGACTGACCGAGGTCGCCGCCAGCACCCGCGCCCACGTCGTGCGGGAGAACGGCGGGAACGACGCCGTCGTCGTCGACGCCGACGTCGACCCCGCGTGGGCAGCGGCGCAGGTGGCGCTCGGGGCCTTCGCGAACACGGGCCAGATCTGCACGAGCGTCGAGCGAGTGTACGTCCACCGTGCGGTCGCCGACGCCTTCGTCGCCGCACTCGTCGCCGAGGCCGACCGCCGCACCACGGCACCCTCCGCCGAGTACGGCCCGCTCGTCGACGACCGGATGCGGGACGCCGTGCACGCGCAGGTCCGTGACGCCGTCGACCGCGGTGCCGTGCTCCGCACCGGTGGTGTCGTCCCCGACGGACCCGGATCGGCGTACCCGGCCACCGTGCTCACCGGGGTCACCGACGCCATGACCGTGATGACCGAGGAGACCTTCGGCCCGGTCGCCCCGGTCCGCGTCGTCGACTCGTTCGACGAGGGCCTCCGGCTCGCCGCCGCCGACCGCTACGGGCTCGCGGCGACGGTGCTCACGAACGACACCGGCAACGCGCTCCGGGCCGCGGCGGAACTGCCGGTCGGCACCGTCAAGGTGAACGCCGTCTTCGGCGGCGCCCCGGGCGGCAGCGCCGAGCCCCGCGGCGCGTCCGGCTCCGGGTTCGGGTACGGCCCACACCTCCTCGACGAGCTCACCACCACGACCGTCGTCCACCTCGAGCCCGCCGGCGGTGTCCGGTGACCGCCGACGTGCGCCTCGTCCGCGAACTCGTGGGTCGCATCGACGACCGCGAGCCGCTCGTCGTCGTGATCGGCGACGGCATCCTCGACCGCTGGACCGTCGGCGAGGCCGAGCGGGTCTCACGCGAGGCCCCGGCCCCGATCGTCCGTGTCACCGAGAGCATCGCGGTGCCGGGTGGCGCGGCCAACACCGCCGTGAACGCCCGCGCGCTCGGCGCCCGGGTCCGCATGGTCGGGTACGTGGGCGACGACGAGTCCGGTCGGACCCTGCGCGACCGGCTGACGGCGGCCGGCGTCGACACGTCCTTCCTCGTGGAGGTCACCGGAGCCCGCACCACCACGAAGGACCGGGTCGTCGGCGGGGACCGCGTCGTTGTCCGGGTCGACGACATCGCCGCGCCGCCGGACGATGCCGCCCGGGCACGATTCGGCGAGGCCGTCGCCCGTGCCGTCCGCTGTGCCGATGCCGCGGTGGTGTGCGACTACGGCCTCGGGGTCGACCCGGAGACCGTCGTCCCGATGCTCGACCGGGACCGTCCGGCAGCCGTCGTCGTGGACGCGCACGACCTGACGCGCTGGGCCGGACTCCGGCCGGACCTCGTGACACCGAACGCCGGCGAGACCACGGCACTGCTGGCCCGCTCCGGCGTGGACGGAGCCGCTGCCACCCTCGGCCAGGGCTCTGCACGTGTCGCCGCGGTCGTCGACGCCCGCGACACGCTCCTCGCCGCCACCGGGGCCCGTGCCGCCGTCGTGACCCTCGACCGCGACGGGACCGTGCTGCTCGAACCCGACACCGACCAGGCCTTCCGGACCCGTGCGACGCCCGCCGCGGAGCAACAGGCGTCCGGGGCCGGCGACACGTTCTGCGCCGGGGCGACCGTGGCGCTCGCCGTCGGCGCCGACCGTCGGCAGGCCGTGTCGTTCGCCCAGGCCGCCGCCGACGTCGTCGTCCGCGAGGCCGGCACCTCCGTGTGCTCGGCGCGTGCGCTGGTCGACTCCGTCACCGCGCCGGCCGAGACCGTCGTGGACCACGACGAACTCGCCGACGCCGTCGCCGCAGCCCGCGCGGCCGGTCGCCGCATCGTGTTCACGAACGGCTGCTTCGACGTCGTCCATCGTGGGCACACGACGTACCTGCGGCAGGCGAGCGAGCTCGGCGACCTGCTCGTCGTCGCGCTCAACGACGACGACTCCGTGCGCCGGTTGAAGGGTCCCGAGCGGCCGATCAACACCGCCGAGGACCGCGCTGGCGTCCTCGCGGCCCTCGCGTGCGTCGACCTCGTCACCGTCTTCGCGACCGACACGCCCATCCCGTTGCTCCGGCGCATCCGGCCCGACGTCTACGTCAAGGGCGGGGACTACTCCCCCGAGATGCTCTCCGAGACCGCGGTGGTGCGCGAGTACGGCGGCGAGGTCGTCATGGTCGACTACGTCGCGGAGCACTCCACGACCGCGGTCGTGCGGCGCATCCGCGAATCCTCGTGACCGCGCGCTGGTCCGGCGACTGGGCGCGGCCCCGGGTCGACGGGACAGCGCCCGCGGTCGACGTCCTGGTACCGACGGTCGGCCGGTCCGCCGAGCTCGCGACCACGCTCGCCGGGCTCGCCGCACAGGTCGACGTCGACCTGCGGCTGGTCCTGAGCGACCAGTCCGCGGACGGGGACGCCGCCTCCCGGCCGGCGGTCGCCGCCATGCTCCGCGTCCTGGAGGCACAGGGCCGGCCCGTCACCCTCCTCACCCACCACGAGCGGCTGGGGCTCGCAGAGCACCGGCACTTCCTGCTCGACCACGCCTCGGCGCCGACCGTGCTGTTCCTCGACGACGACGTCTGGCTCGAACCGGGCAGCGTGCGGCGGATGCTCGACGCGCTCCGGACGCTCGACTGCGGCTTCGTGGGCTCGGCGGTGCAGGGGCTGTCGTACCTCGCCGACCGGCGCCCGCACGAGACCGCGGTCTTCGAACCGTGGTCGGACGGCGTCGAGCCGGAGGTGGTCCGCCGCGGGACCCCGGCGCACGACCGCTGGTCGCTCCACAACGCCGCGAACCTCGCGCACGTCGCCTCGGACCTGGGTGTCGAGCACGGCGGCTGGGTGCCCTACCGGGTGGCATGGGTCGGCGCCTGCGTCCTGTACGACCGGGAGCGGCTCGAGTCCGTCGGCGGGTTCCGCTTCTGGCCGGAGCTGCCGCCCGAGCACGCCGGTGAGGACGTCGTCGCGCAGTGGCGGGTGATGGAGCGGTTCGGCGGTGCCGGGATCGTGCCGTCGGGTGCGGTGCACCTGGAGTCCCCCACCACCGTGACCGACCGGCGCGTGGACGCGCCGGACGTCGTCTTCCGCTGAGGGCGGAGCTCCGCGCCGTGCGACGTCGTTCCCTCAGCGAGTGCGATGGCAGGTGAGATCGGGCGTTCCCAGCGGAAACGATCGACGAGGCACGCCCGGATCGACCAGGCACGCCCGGATCGGCCAGGCACGACTGAGTCGACGAAGCGCGCCCGGATCGACGGGGCCGGGGCGTCGCGTGCGCGATCTGACCCGAGATGCCCGTTCTTTCCCACACCGTGTGCGATGGCAGGCGAGATCGGGCTTCCTTGGCGGAAGCGATCGACCAGGCACGCCCGAATCCGCCAGGCACGCCCGAATCCGCCAGGCACGCCCGAATCCGCCAGGCACGCCCGAATCTGCCCG
>NZ_LDQC01000096.1 GCF_001475545.1 Curtobacterium luteum
GGTCGCCGCGCGCGGCGACCGGACAGCCCTAGGTCTGCGGCGGGTCGGTCCGCAGGCGCTTGGCCTCGGGCTCCTCGGAGTGGGAGGACGCAGCGTCCACGAACCGGCCGCCGCCGACCGCAGCCGTCCGCCGCACGAGCTCGTTCACGAGGTCCTCGTCCTCCGGCTCGAGTTCGTCGTCGGGCGCGGTCTCGACCATGACCTGTGACGCCGGTCCGAGCAGCAGTTCCGCGTTCACCGCGGTGCCGGTGTCGTCCGCTGTCGGGATCTCGACGATGTCGGTCGTCCCGTTCTCGCCGAGTGCTGCCGCGTACGCGAGCACCGCGTCCGCGATCGCGTCGCCGGTCATCACCTTGTTGTCCCCGTACACCACGTACTTCACCCGGCCGATCCAACTCCCCCGTGCCGGGAATGTCCGCAGTGCGCAGTCGCAGCGCGGTGTCGGGGGGTGCCGACAGAATGAGCGGTGCATGACGACGGATGCCTCACCCCTCATCCACGTCGACCGCCACGGACTGGACATCGACGAGGCGGTCGCGTTCTACGAGCGCGTCTACTCGAGCAAGGACATCTCCGTCGGGCGAGCCGTCGGCGAGCGGTTCACCTGGCGGTTCCGCGCGGTCGGTGACGACGAGGTCGTCGTCGGGACCTCCGCGGTCGAGGCGCCCCGCTGGGGGACCATCGGACAGGCGCCGAACTACGTGCTCGCCTGGACGACCCGTCCGGGACTCGCCGTCGACACCTCTGGCCGCGACCCGATCGCGATGGAGCCGGGCATCCCGGTGATGTGGCCGTCCGGTCGCGACATCACCTTCGACGGTGAGCCGACGACGCTCCACACCGTGCGGTTCGACGCGCCGTTCCTCGAGTCGGTCGCTGCGGCCCAGCGTCTGGCCGTGCCCGGGCCCCTGCAGTTCACGGTGTCGGCCGCCCCCGGCGCACTCGAGGGCCTCCGCTCGGTGATCGCCTCGGCCGCCCCCGAACTCCTCCGTGCCGACACCTCACGGGGTCGTCGCGCGGCACTCAACATGCTCGTCGCCGAGGCCGTGGTCGACGCCTACGACGTCACCCCGACGCTCGAGATCCCGCTCCACGAGGGGCCGGCGACGATGCGGTTCGCCCAGGAGTGGATGGTCGCGAACGCACACCGGCCGATCACGAGCACCGACGTCAGCCGCGTCACGGGGATCAACGCGCGGAGCCTGCAAGCCACGTTCCAACGCCACGCTGGCACGAGTCCGATGGCGTTCCTCCGCCAGGTGCGGCTCCACCGCGTCCGGGCGCAGCTCGTCGCCGGCGACCCGACGGAGACCACGGTCGCGACGATCGCGAACGCATGGGGGTTCGGGCACCTCGGCCGGTTCGCGGGGTACTACGCGGACACGTTCGGCGAGCTGCCGTCCGAGACGCTCCGGCGTCGCGGCCGCGGCCGCTGACGCGCTCCGGCCGCTGACGCGCCGCGGCCATTGCCGCGCTCCGGCCGCTGACGCGCCGCGGCCGTTGCCGCGCTCCGACCGTTGCCGCGCCCCGGCTGTCGTCAGCGCGCCGCCGCCGGCCCGGTGCTCTGCCGCACCCGGAGTGTCGTCGGGAGTCGCACGTGATCGGAGGTCTGCTCCCCGCGCAGCATCGCGAGCAGCATCTCGACCGCATGCGACCCGAGTTCGACCAGGGGCTGCGCCACGGTCGTCAGCGGCGGGGTGGTCGTCGCAGCCTGCGGGACGTCGTCGAACCCGACCACCGAGAGGTCCTCGGGCACCCGGAGCCCGAGCGCAGCGGCCGACCGCAGGACACCGACGGCCGAGGAGTCGTTCGCCGCGAACACCGCGGTCGGACGGTCGGGGCCGGCGAGCAGGTCGAGTGCGACCTCGGCCGACCGGTCCTCCTGGTAGCCGCCGTCCCGCACGAGCGACTCGTCCACCCGCAACCCCGCGGCGACGAGCGCCCGTCGGTACCCGGCCTCGCGGAGCTGGGCGGACGCCAGGTCCGGGCGCCCGCGCAGGTGTGCGATCCGCGTGTGCCCGAGCCCCACGAGGTGCTCGATCGCCTGCACGGCCCCGCCCTCGTTGTCGGAGTCGACCGTGGCGTGCCCCTCCGGTCCGGTGTGCGGGTCGATCGCGACGACGGGGATCGAGGACGCCGACAGCGCGGTGCTCGGCGTCACGACGATCGCCCCGTCGATGAGGGTCCCGGACAGGCGGGAGAGCGACCGGCGCTCCCAGCCCTTCTGCTCGGCACCGGTCACGAGGCCCGCGTAGGCCAGCAGCTCGTACCCCGTGCCCGTCGTCGCGCCGGAGACCCCGCGCAGCAGTTCGGTGGAGAACGGCTCGAACTCGGTCACGAGGATCCCGACGACGCCGGTGCGCGAACTCCGGAGGCTCCGGGCGACGAGGGAGGTCTCGTAGCCGAGTTGCTCGACGACCTCCTGCACCCGGAGGATCGTGCCCTGGGCGACGCCGTCCCGCTGGTTGATGACCTTCGACACGGTCGGGATCGAGACGCCGGCCGCGCGCGCGACGTCCGCGATGGTGACCCGGCCGGCGCCGGGGCGTGCGCCGATCGCCGTGTCCATCTGCACACCGTACCGCCGCTGAGCATCCCCGACGGTAAAGAAAACGTTATCGATAACGATTGACAAGCCTGGCCGCGCCCTGGCACGCTCTCCGCAGAGGCGGCAGTCGATGTCGCTGCGAGTCAACGACGACACAACAGGAGTTCCACGATGACGAGGAAGATCCGTGCCGCGGCAGCCATCGCGCTGATCGGGGCGACAGCACTCACCGCCGCTGGCTGTTCGGCAGGCAGCGACGCGTCGAGCGACGGCGGGAAGGTCACGATGACCTTCTGGCACAACTCGACCACGGGCCCCGGCAAGGCGTTCTGGGACACCACCGTGAAGGACTTCGAGGCGAAGAACCCGAACGTCACCATCAAGATCCAGGCGATCCAGAACGAGGACCTGGACGGCAAGCTCCAGACCGCCCTCAACTCGAACTCCGCCCCGGACGTCTTCATGCAGCGCGGCGGCGGCAAGATGGCCGCGATGGTCAACGCCGGCCAGGTCATGGACATCTCCGACTCGATCGGATCGAACGCGACGAGCGAGATCAGCAAGGGGTCCTTCAAGGCCTTCGAGCTGAACGGCAAGACCTGGGCGATGCCGACGAACGTCGACCCCGAGGGCATCTGGTACAGCAAGGACCTCTTCGAGAAGGCCGGCATCGACGGCACCCCGACGACCATGGACGAGCTCAACGCCGACATCCAGAAGCTCAAGGACGCGGACATCCAGCCGGTCGCGGTCGGTGCGAAGGACGCCTGGCCGGCCGCGCACTGGTACTACAACTTCGCACTGCGCGCCTGCTCGCCGAGCGTCCTCACGAAGACCGCGCAGGACCTCAAGTTCGACAACGGGTGCTGGAAGCAGGCCGGCGAGGACACGAAGGCGTTCTTCGACACCAAGCCCTTCAACGACGGCTTCCTGACCACCTCCGCGCAGCAGGGCGCCGGCAGCTCCGCCGGTCTCATCGCGAACCACAAGGCCGCCATGGAGCTCATGGGCGCCTGGGACCCGGGCGTGATCTCCTCGCTCACCCCGGACGGCAAGCCGCTGTCCGACCTCGGCTTCTTCCCGTTCCCGGAGGTCTCCGGCGGCAAGGGTGAAGCGGGCTCGATGATGGGTGCCGTCGGCGGGCTCTCCTGCTCGGCACAGGCCCCGAAGAAGGCGTGCACCGACTTCCTCAACTTCGTGACCCAGAAGAGCGTCCAGGAGAACTACTACAAGGCGTTCAACTCGATCCCGGCGAACCAGTCGGCGCAGTCGGTCGTCACCGAGCCGTACCTGAAGACCGTGCTCAAGGCGTACAACGACGCCCCGTTCGTGTCGAACTACCTCGACACGCTCTACGGCCAGAACGTCGGCAACGCGCTCAACACCAGCGTCGTCAACCTCCTCGCCGGCAAGGGGTCCGTCTCGGACATCGTGTCGACCGTCGACCAGGCCGCAGCGAAGGGCTGACGCATGACCACCTCCGTCGCACCGCGCTCGAACGAGGCGCGGTCCGGGACGGGGCGTCGCACGGGCGGGGCCGACGGTACGCCGTCGGCCCCGGCCCGCCGGGTCCGCAAGGGCACCGACGTCCGAACCCGGGTCGAGATCGCCGTCCTCGCTGGCCCCGCGGTCATCATGTTCGTCGGGTTCGTCATCCTGCCCGTCGCGCTCGCCGCCTACTACGGCTTCTACAAGTGGCAGGGCTACGGCGCCCCCGTCGACTTCGTGGGCCTGCAGAACTACAAGGTCATCTTCACCGATCCGGACTTCCGGGCCGTGCTCTGGCACAACCTCTTCATCGTCATCGGATCGCTCCTCGTGCAGGGCCCGATCGCGATCATCCTCGCGCTGCTGCTCAACCAGCGCATCCGCGGCCGCGGTCTCATCCGCGTCCTGATCTTCCTGCCGTACGTCATCTCCGAGGTCATCGTCGGCACCGGGTGGAGCCTCATGCTCCAGTCGAGCGGTGCGGTGAACGACCTGCTGCAGTCGCTCGGTCTCGGGTTCCTGCGCAACGACTGGCTCTCGAACCCCGACATCGCGATCTGGACCCTGCTCGGGATCATCTCGTGGAAGTACATCGGCTTCGCGGTGATCCTGTTCCTCGCCGGCCTGCAGAGCATCCCCGAGGAGCTGTTCGAGGCCGCCCAGCTCGACGGTGCGAGCTACTGGCAGATCCAGCGGCGCATCACCCTGCCGCTCCTCGGCCCGACGCTCCGCATCTGGGCGTTCCTGTCGATCATCGGGTCGCTCCAGCTGTTCGACCTCGTCTACATCATCTGGGGCCAGTACATCGCCTCGACCGCCGGCACCTCGACGATGGCGACCTACATGGTCGGCAACGGGCGGCTCTCCGGCAACTACGGGTACGGCAACGCCGTCGCCGTGGTGATCTTCCTCATCTCGCTGGTCGTCGCCCTCGTCTACCAGCGGTTCGTCCTGCGTCGCGACACCGCCGGCGCCCTGACCGAGAAGGGCGACCGATGACCGCCACCGCCTCCATCGTCGCGCCGAAGCGGCGGCCGCACGACAGCCGTCCCGTCAAGCGGGAGCGCAACCTCGGCACGTACTTCATCGCGCTGCTGTTCATCGCCGTGTGCGTCGGCCCGGTCGCGTACATCGTGCTCGGCGGGTTCCGCACGAACTCGCAGATCACCGCGAGCCCCGCCGGCCTGCCGAACCCGTGGCAGATCGGCAACTACGTGAACGTCCTGACCAGCGGGGTGTTCTGGCAGCAGCTCGGCAACTCGGTGATCGCGGGCGTCACCACGACCGTCGGCGTCGTGGTGCTCGGGCTCATGGTGAGCTTCGTCCTCGCCCGGTACCGGTTCCGCGGCCGGGAGGCGCTGTACTCCCTCTTCGCCGCCGGCCTCATGTTCCCGATCACGGTCGCGATCACGCCGCTCTACATCCTCGTGAAGGACCTCGGCCTGACGAACAACCTCGCCGGCGTCATCCTGCCCCAGATCGCCTTCGCGCTGCCGACGACGGTCATCATCCTCGTGCCGTTCCTCCGGGCGATCCCGGACGAACTCGAGGAGGCCGCCGCCATCGACGGGGCGAGCCGCATCGGGTTCTTCTTCCGCATGGTCGTCCCGCTGTCCCTGCCCGGCGTCGTCACGGTCGGCATCCTCGCGTTCATCGGCAGCTGGAACAGCTACCTGCTGCCGCTGTTCATCCTCAACGACGCGTCGACGTACACGCTGCCGCTCGGCGTGCAGGCGTTCGCGTCGCAGTACTCGGTCGACACCGCCCGGGTGCTCGCGTTCACATCGCTCTCGATGATCCCGGCACTGGTGTTCTTCGCGATCTTCCAGAAGCGCATCGTCGGTGGCCTCACCGGGGCGGTGAAGGGGTGAGCACACTCGGCCCGACGACGGAGGCGACGGACGGCACGGCGACGACGGCGGGCGCGGCGAAGGACGGCCGGGAGGCGCGACCCGCGTCGACCACGCCCGTGGCCACCGCGACCGGTGACGGACACCAGGCGCGTGGCGGGCCCGCACCGTGCCTCCAGTCCGAGACCACCCACCTTCCGGACGCGACCGCGCCCGACCGCGCGAGCACCCTGCTCGCCGCGATGACGCTCGAGGAGAAGACGGCGCAGCTCGTCGGCTACTGGCTCGACCAGAACGGCGTCGTCGCCCCGATGCAGGGCGAGATGGCCGCCGCGCAGGACGGCACCACGCTCGCCGAGATCACGCGGCACGGCATCGGCCAGTTCACCCGTGTGTACGGCACGCGGCCCGTCGAACCCGACGAGCGTGCGGCGTGGCTGTGGGCGGAGCAGCGTCGTCTCAAGCGTGAGACGCGGCTCGGCATCCCCGCACTCGTGCACGAGGAGTGCCTCACCGGGCTCGCCGTGTGGAAGGCCGCGACGTTCCCGACCCCGCTCGCGTGGGGTGCGGCGTTCGATCCGGAGCTCGTCGAGCAGGTCGGCCGCGCGATCGGTGACTCGATGCGTGAGCTCGGCGTGCACCAGGGCCTCGCGCCCGTCCTCGACGTCGTCCGCGACCCGCGCTGGGGGCGGGTGGACGAGTGCATCGGCGAGGACCCGTACCTCGTCGGCACGGTCGGCACCGCGTACGTCCGCGGGCTGCAGGCGGCCGGGGTCGACGCGACCCTGAAGCACTTCCTCGGGTACTCGGCGTCCCAGGCGGGGCGCAACCACGCGCCCGTCCACGCCGGACCGCGCGAGGTCGCGGACGTGTCGCTGCCGCCGTTCGAGATGGCGCTGCGGGACGGCGGCGCCCGGTCGGTCATGAACTCCTACGCCGAGGTCGACGGCGTGCCGGTCGCCTCGGACCCGGCGCTCCTCACCGACCTGCTGCGGGACGGGCTCGGCTTCGACGGGACCGTCGTGGCCGACTACTTCTCGGTCGCGTTCCTCGAGGTCATGCACGGCGTCGCGGCCGACCGTGGTGAGGCCGCGGCGCTCGCCCTGACCGCCGGGATCGACGTCGAGCTGCCGACCGGGGACGCGTACCTCGGGCCGCTCGTCGAGCGCGTGCGGTCGGGTGCCGTGGACGAGGCGCTCGTCGACCGGGCCGTGCTCCGGGTGCTGCGGCAGAAGGAGCGGCTCGGGTTGCTCGACCCCGATGCGTTCGAGGACGACGCTCCCACCAGCGTCGACCTGGACACCCCGCGGCACCGCTCCCTCGCCGGGGCGCTGGCCGCGCGGTCGCTCGTGCTGCTGTCGAACGAGCGCGTCGGCGCTGCTGCTGACGGCGCTGCTGCTGTCGGCGGCGCCCCCGTCCTCCCGCTCCCCGCAGGTGCCTCGGTGGCGGTCATCGGCCCGAACGCCGACCGAGCCGAGGCCCTGCAGGGCTGCTACTCCTTCGCGAACCACGTGCTCGCCGCCCACCCGGACCTGCCCCTCGGGTTCGCGATCCCCACCGTCCGCGAGGCCCTCGTCGATGCCCTCGGTTCCACCGCGGTGCGGTTCGCCGCCGGCTGCTCGGTCACGGGCGTGGACCGCTCCGGCTTCGCCGACGCGGTCGCGGTCGCCCGGGCCTCGGACGTGGCGGTCGTCGTGGTCGGCGACCAGGCCGGGCTCTTCGGCCGCGGCACCGTGGGGGAGGGCAACGACACCGAATCGCTCGACCTGCCCGGCGTGCAGCGCGAGCTCGTCGAGGCCGTCGTCGCCACCGGCACCCCGACCGTCATGGTGCTCCTGACCGGCCGGCCCTACGCGATCGGATGGGCACTCGACGGGCCAGGGATCCGACCGGCCGCGGTCGTCCAGGCGTTCTTCCCCGGCGAGGCAGGCGGCACCGCGATCGCCGACCTGCTGACGGGGGCGACGTCGCCGTCGGGTCGGCTCCCCGTCACCCTGCCCCGGTCGGCCGGAGCGCAGCCGTACACGTACCTCCACCCGCGGCTCGGCGGGCCGTCCGACGTCACGGCGGCGGACTCGACGCCCGTGCGGCCGTTCGGCTTCGGCCTCGGGTACACGTCGTTCGCGTACGAGGACCTCGTCGTCGACGGCACGGTCGCCACGGCGGGCGCGTTCTCCGTCGCCGTGACCGTCCGGAACACCGGCGACCGCGACGGCGAGGACGTCGTGCAGCTCTACGGCCACGACGTCGCCGCGTCGGTCACCCGACCGCTCGTGCAGCTGCTCGGCTACACGCGCGTCGCGGTACCGGCCGGCGGAACGGTCCGGGTGCGGTTCGACGTGCCCGTGCAGCGCTTCGGCTTCACCGACCGCGCGATGCGCCGGGTCGTCGAGCCGGGTGACGTCGAGGTGTGGGTCGCGTCACACGCGGGGGCGTCCCGGCCGGGAGGCACGGTGCACACCGACGGGATCGTCGCGGTCGGGCGCAGTGCCGCTCAGGCCCCCGTGCCCGGGTCCGCGACGGACCGCGCGGTGGTCCACGTCACCGGCCCGCTGCGCGAGGTGCTGCCGACCGACCGGCGGGCGGTGACCGCAGCGGTGGGCTGATCCTCTGCTGCTCGCGTCCGCCGTTCACGCCGCGCGGCGGAGCGTCTCGCGCGGGTACTCGCCGTGCTGCTGGTGGTACGACGCCGAGAACCGTCCGGCGTGGCCGAAGCCCCAGTGCTTCGCCACGTCGGCGATGCTCGTGGTCGCCGGGTCGCCGCGGAGCAGCTCGTCCCGGACACGGTCGAGCCGAACCCGGCGGATGTACGAGTTCGGGGAGCAGTCGAACGTGCGCTGGAACGCGTGCTGCAGTGCCCGCAGGCTCAGCGACGCCACCCGCGCGAGGTCGGTGCTCGTGATCGGCAGGTGGCAGTGCTCGTGGACGTACTCGACCGCCCGGCGCAGGTGCGCGTTGCGGGGGAGCAACAGCTCGTCCGGCAGCGTCGCCGAGACCACCGGGTAGAGCTCGAGCAGTGCCAGGGCTCCGAGGCGACCCATCTCCGCCTGGAGCAACGGCGAGGCCTTCCCGTCGAGCACCGTGTGCGAGATGAGCTGCACCGCGTTCCGCCACACTGCGAGCGCTCGGTCGTCCGGTCGCACGCGGTGGTCGAGCTGCAGCGCGTCCGGGTCCGATCCGCGCTCACCGGCGACCTCGCGGAGCGCCGACCGGTTCACCTGGACGAGGCGCTGGTCGTAGTCGCGGTAGTCGAACCCGGCACCGCTCTGCGGCCACAGCTGCGGTCGGCCGGCCTCCGTGACGATCGGGTCCTCGCCCGGCGGCGTGATCGTGGCCTGGCCGCGCGTCGTCCACTGCACGATGTGGTCATCGGACCGGGACATCGTGCCGGACAGGTGACCGTCGAACCGGATCGTCCGCAGGGTCATGGCTGCGTCCCCGACGGCCTTGAACCGGAACCCGAACGGCTCGTCGGTCCGCTCCGCCCGCCACTCGCTGCCGGCGTACTCCTCCGCCAGGAGGTTGCGCGCGACGTCGAGGTCGTCGCTCTGCGCATCGACCTGGACTCGGGTGGGGGTGGGGTGGGTCATGGGCTACCGTCGCAGCCTGCCCGTCCGCCCGGGTCCTGTCCGCTGAGCGCCGAAACCGGCCAGTGGACTGCGCACCCCAGTCCGGGGGGTCAGGTCGGTCCGGGCGCAGCCGCGCGTGCGGCGAGGTCGGGGTCCTCTGCCGCGAGGAGCGTGCTCAGCAGCTGCTCGAGGTCGGCCTGCTGCGATGCGCTCAGGGGCGAGAACAACTCGGCGAGTACGACTGCGGTGGTCCGGCGACCCGCCTCGAGTGCAGCGCGGCCGTCCTCGGTGAGGGCATGCTCGACCCGACGACCGCGTCCGGCTGTCCTGGTGATGAGTCCGCGATCGACCAGGCGGCTCGCGAGCGTCCCGAAGGCCTGGTCGCTCTGGAACGTCGCCTGCGCGAGTTCGTGGCCGGATGCATCCGGCATGCGGTCGATCGCGCGGAGTGCGTCCCACTGCACGAGTGTCACGCCGATCTCCCGCAGTGCCGCCTCCGCCGCACGGTGGCGGCGGTCCGCGCACCGTCGCCCCGATGGTCGCCCACCTCGCCCCCTCGTTCCACGTGCTCGCCCCCACGCACCCGGGCTGGGACGGCACGAGCCGTCCGGACGACATCGACTCCGTCCGCGCCCTGGCCGCCGCCTACCTGGGCCGCCTGCACGACGACGGACTCCGGGACGTCGTCCTCGTCGGGTCCTCCATCGGCGGCTGGCTCGCGCTCGAGATCGCACTGCTCGCAGCGTCCGACGGCCACACCGTCGACACGATCGGCGCGGTCGTCGACGTCGACGGGGTCGGTGCCGTCGTCGCGGGGGAGCCGATCGCGGACTTCTTCTCGCTCACCCCGCGCCAGCTCGCCGAGGCCGCATGGCACGATCCGGACCGGGGGTACACGGACCCCGCATCGATCAGTGACGAGCAGCGGGCGGACCAGCAGGCGAACGGCACGACGATGGCCGCCGTTGCCGGGCGATCGATGAGCGACCCGGACCTCCTCGGCCGACTGAGCGACCTGGACGTCCCGACGCTCGTCCTGTTCGGGGAGAGCGACCGGATCGTCACCCCCGCGTACGGCCGTGCTGTCGCGGCAGCGATCCCGGGTGCCGAGTTCGCTGTGGTCCCGGGAGCGGGACACCTGCCGCACCTCGAGAACCCCGAGGCCACCTGGGCCGCTCTCGACGCGTTCCTCGAGCAGCACTGACCGCCCGAGTGCTGCGGCCGGACCGTGCTCAGACGCCGCGCAACGCCTGCTCGTCGGGCGCCACGTCCTTCTGCACGGCGAACTGGGTCCGGTGCAGCTCCTCGTACCGACCCCCGACGGCCAGCAGCTCCTCGTGCGTCCCGCGCTCCACGATCGTGCCGTCCTCGACGACGAGGATCTGGTCGGCGCTCCGGATCGTCGACAGCCGGTGCGCGATCACGAGTGCCGTCCGCGCCTCGAGTGCCTCTCCCAGCGCCGCCTGCACCGCTGCCTCGGACGTCGAGTCGAGCGCGGCGGTCGCCTCGTCGAGGATCACGACCCGGGGCTGTGCGAGCAGGAGCCGCGCGATGGTCATCCGCTGGCGCTCACCGCCGGAGAGCCGGTAGCCACGCTCACCCACCATCGTGTCGAGCTGGTCCGGCAACGACCGGACGAGCGGCTCCAGCCGCGCCCGGCGGACCGCGTCCCAGACCTCGTCGTCGGTCGCCTCCGGTCGGGCGAGGCGCAGGTTCGAGCCGATCGTCTCGTGGAACAGGTGGCCGTCCTGCGTGACCATGCCCATGGTCGAGCGCAGCGAGGCGAACGAGACGTCACGGACGTCGGCCCCCGCCAGTCGGACCGCACCGCTGTCGACGTCGTACAGGCGCGACAGGAGCTGCGCGATCGTGGACTTCCCGGCGCCGGACGTGCCGACGAGGGCGACGGTCTGCCCGGGCTCGATCCGGAAGGAGATGCCGTGCAGGACCTCGTCCCCGCCGCGGGTGTCGAGCGTCGACACCTCTTCCAGCGAGGCGAGCGAGACCTTGTCTGCCGATGGGTACGCGAACCGGACGTCGTCGAACTCGACGGCCACCGGACCGGTCGGCACGGCGACCGCACCGGGCTTCTCCTGGATGAGGGGCACGATGTCCAGGACCTCGAACACCCGCTCGAAGCTCACGACGGCACTCATGATCTCGACCCGGGCGTTCGCGAGGCTCGTCAGCGGTACGTAGAGGCGCGTCAGGAGCAGCGCCAGCGTCACCACGTCGCCCGTGTTCAGCTGCCCGCCGAGCGCGAGCGCGCCACCGAGGCCGTAGACGAGCGCGAGGGCCAGCGCGGCGACGAGCGTGAGCGCCGTGACGAAGACGAACTGCAGCATCGCCGTGCGCACCCCGATGTCGCGGACGCGGGCCGCTCGGACGCGGAACTCCTCGGACTCCTCGTCCGGGCGACCGAACAGCTTGACGAGGGTGGCACCGGGGGCGGAGAACCGCTCGGTCATCTGGGTGCTCATCGCGGAGTTGTGGTCGGCGGCCTCGCGGCGGAGCGCGGCCAGCCGGGTGCCCATGCGCCGCGCCGGGACGAGGAAGACCGGGAGCATGACGACCGCGATGACCGTCACGAGCCACGACGTGCTCAGCATCACGACCAGCGTCAGCACGAGCGCGACGAGGTTCGTGACGACGCCGGACAGGGTGCCGCTGAACGCCTGCTGCGCGCCGATGACGTCGTTGTTCAACCTGCTGACGAGCGCGCCGGTCCGCGTGCGGGTGAAGAACGCGATCGGCATCTTCTGCACGTGGTCGAACACCGCGGTTCGGAGGTCGAGGATCACGCCCTCGCCGATCCGCGCGGAGTACCAGCGGGTCAGCAGCGAGGCCCCCGCGTCGGCCACGGCGACGAGCGCGATGACGACCGCCAGCCGGACGATGGTGCCGACCTCGCCGCGTGCTGCGATCACGTCGACGACCTGTCCGGCGAGCACCGGCGTCGCCACCGCGAGGAACGCGCCCACGACGGACAGCGCGATGAACACGACGAGCTTCCACCGGTACGGCACGGCGAAGGTCATGATCCGTCGGAGCGAGGCACGGGACAGTCCGTGCTTCCCGTCCTTCGCCGTGGAGATCTTGTAGAGCGAGCTCCAGGCGGCGCCTTCCATGCTCATGGCTGTTCCTCCCTCGGCCGGCACTCCGCGCGGGCAGCGCCGGGGTCCGGGCAAGGATACGGCCCGGCACCGACGCAGCCGACCCGGCACCGACGCCGCCGGGTCGCCCCGGACGCCGGATGTCCACGGAACGGCGCCGCGGCCCACCCGGACATCCACCTTTCGACGACGTCGTCCGGAGCGCGTGCGTGACGATCGGTGCGTTCGTACCGTCATGGTCGAGAGAGCCCCCGGAACAGCCGGGGGACCGCAGCGAGGAAGACCCGAGGAACCCGCCGTGACCACGATCGCCGACACCGACCTCCTGGTCGGTCCGAAGAGCGCACACCAGTCCGTGTCCGTCTCCGGACGTCACCACCGGAGCCCGTTCAGCGAGGTCCGTGCGGCCCGCCGACAGCGCGCGCTCGCCGTGGTCGCGGTCTGCACGGGGATCGTGTCGGTGTCGGTCGCGGCATCGGCGGCGGTCGTCCTCGGACTGGGAGCGTGAACCGCATGGCCGCACCGACGCTCGAGGAACTCCGCCGGGACCCGCGGGAGTGGCACCGCCGAGGTCTGACGCACCCCGCAGTGCTGCGTGCCATGGTGGTGGCACGGGTGAACGGCCACGACGGTCCCGTGCAGGAACCGTCGTACGCCGACTTCTTCGCCGGCTGACCCGAAGGACACATGACCTCCACGACCCTGACCCCCACGCGGAGCACGACCGACGTGCAACGCGCCGTCATCGACGCCGCCGACGCACTCTTCGCCGAGCACGGCATCGCCTCGGTGTCGAACGCGGACGTCGCCCGACGAGCCGGCCTCGACCCGTCAGACGTGATCGCGGCCTACCCGACGCAGCACGACCTCGTCGTCGCCGTGCTCCAGCGGTGGCACGCGACGTGGACGGCCGCGCTGGAGCGGATCGCGGACGAGTCCGAGGACCCGCGCGACGAGGTCCTCGCGGTGTTCGACCACCTCGAGCGGTGCTTCGCAGCGGAGGACTGGCACGGGTGCGCGTTCATCAACCTCCACGCCGAGCTCGGGCGGCAAGACCCCGAGATCGCCGAACTCGCGCGTGACCACGTCCGTCAGGTCGAGCAGCACCTCACGCAGGTCTGCTCCCGTGCAGGGCTCCCCGCGCACGTCGCGCAGACGCTCGTGCTGTTGGTCGAGGGTGCCCGGGTCGACTCGGTCGTGCAGCGATCCCCGCAGGCTGCCCGGACCGCCCGGCTCGGTGCCGCGATGCTCATGGCCGTCTACGGGACCGAGCAGTCCGCCTGACCGGACCCCCGCCGGCGTGCCAGCATGGAGCGTGCTGACGGTCGCGGTCCTCGTCGTCGCCGGTGTCGTGGCCGGTGTCATCGGCACGGCCGGCGGCATCACCTCGCTCGTGGCGTACCCGGCGCTCCTCGCCGTGGGGATCCCGCCGTTCGCCGCCAACGTGACGAACTCCGTGGCGCTCCTCGGCAGCGGCGTGAGTTCGGCGCTCCGGGCGCGGTCGCAGCTCCGTGACCACCCCGCCACCCTCCGGCGATGGCTGCCGCTCACGGTCGGTGCCTCGCTCGCGGGGGCCGTGTTGCTCGTCGTCACCCCGGCGCACCTCTTCGACCGGATCGTCCCGTTCCTGGTGCTCGCGGGCGGCGCGCTCCTCCTGCTCCAACCGGTCCTCGACCGACGACGCCGCCGAACGCCGACCGGAGCAGCAGCGTCGACTGCAGCAGCGACGCCGGCCGGAGCAGCGACGCCGACCGGCGCGGCCGCGCCCGGGATCGCCGGGGTCGGGCTCTACAACGGGTACTTCGGCGCGGGGTCCGGCGTGCTGGTGATCGCCGTCCTGCTCCTCACGGGCGAGCCGAGCCTGCCCCGTGCGAACGCGGTGAAGAACGTCCTCCTGCTGGCGGCCGACCTACTGCCTGCCCTGGTGTTCGCCGTGTCCGGGCACGTGGTGTGGTCGGCGGCGCTGGCACTCGGCGCGGGCGCGGTCGTCGGTGGGCTCATCGGGCCGACGGTCGCCGCGCGCGTGCCGCAGACGGCGCTGCGCATCGCGATCGCGGCGTGCTCGGTCGCACTGGCCGTCACCCTGTTCGTCACGGTCGCCTGATCCCGAGACGGGGCTGGCCACCGCACGACGACGCCCCGCCCCGGCGGACCGGAGCGAGGCGCGGCGGGCGTCGGACCGTCAGGCGGCAGCCGAACGGTACCGCTCGAGGACCTCGGGGTGCGGGTCCGCGGCGATCGTCGTCGTCGCGATGCTCCACGACGGCAGCGAGCCCGTGAGCGCCCACGCCGCCTGCCGCGCGGCACCCGCTGCGACGTACTCGCCCGGCTCCGGCAGCTCGACGTCGCGGCCGAACACCTGGGACGCGACGACGCGGACGGCTTCGTTGCGTGCGGCACCGCCGATGAGCAGCAGCCGCGACACCTCGACCCCCGTGCCCTCGACGGCGGCCAGCCCGTCGGCGAGGGCGCAGAGCATCCCCTCGACGGCGGCGCGGGCGAGGTGCGCCCGGTCCGTCGTCGCCGGCGTCATGCCGAGGAGCGAGGCGGTGGCGTCCGGTCGGTTCGGGGTGCGCTCGCCGACGAAGTACGGCACCAGGACCAGGCCGTCTGCGCCGGCGGGCGCCTGCAGGGCCAACTCGCCGAGGACGTCGTGGTCGACGCCGAGGAGGCCGCCGACCACCTCGAGCACGCGGGCTGCGTTGAGCGTCGTGACGATGGGGAGGCGCGACCCGGTCCCGTCGGCGAAGCCCGCCACGGTCCCGCTCGGATCCGTCACCTCGGTGTCGGTGACCCCGAAGACGGTGCCGCTCGTGCCGAGGGACACCGCGACGTCACCCGGGCCCAGCCCGAGGCCGAGCGCTGCCCCGGCGTTGTCGCCGAGTCCCGCGCCGACGACGAGTCCCGCCCGTGCGACCGCGCCGCCCGGCAGCTCGACGTCGCCGTCGAGGGTCCCCATCGCCTCGTCCGGCGCGACCAACCGCGGCACCACGACCGCGTCCGCAGCCGAGCCCGGTGCACCGCTGGCGACCCGCAGGCCACGGCCGAGGGCGGTCTCGAACAGCTCCTCGTCGTACTCGCGGCGCACCGGGTCCCAGTACGCCGTGCCGCTCGCGTCCGAGCCGTCCGTCGCGAGGGCGTCGAGGTCGGGCCCGAGCGGGCTCTCGTCCGCCGGACCGTACCCGCGCAGACGCCACGACAGCCAGTCGTGGGGGAGCGCGACGGCGGCGACCCGTCCGGCGTTCGAGGGTTCCGCATCGCGGAGCCACCGCAGCTTGGTACCGGTGAACGAGGCCACCGGGACCAGACCCGTGCGGGCGACCCATGCCTCCCGGCCGAGCTCCTCGACCATCTGCGCGGCCGCGTCGGCGCTGCGGACGTCGTTCCAGAGGAGCGCGTCGCGGACCACGCGACCGTCGGCGTCGAGCGCGACCATGCCGTGCTGCTGCCCGGCGATCGCGACGGCGGCGACGTCGTCGAACCCGCCGGCGTCCGCGATCGCGGCGCCGAGCGCGTCCCACCAGTGGCGGGGGTCGACGGACGTGCCGTCCGGGTGGGCCGCTCGGCCCTCCCGGACGACCGCACCGGAGTCGCCGTCGCGGATCGTGACCTTGCAGGACTGGGTCGACGAGTCGACCCCGGCGACGAAGGTCACCGAGCGCCCATGAGGTGCTCGATCGCGAGCTGCTGCAGCCGCACGAAGCCGAAGCCCTTGCCGCCGAAGTACGCGTCGGCGTCGAAGTCCTCGAAGGCGGAGCGGTCGGCGAGGAAGTCGTCGTACGACTCGCCCGAGTTCAGCGTCGGGGTGCTCAGCTCGTCGACCTTGGCGGCGGCGAGGGCCTCCTGGACCTCGGGGTCGGCGCGGAAGGCCTGCGCGCGCTCCTTGAGGAGGAGGTACATGCGCATGTTCGCCTTCGCCGAGTCCCAGACGCCCGTGATGTCCTCGGTGCGGCTCGGCTTGTAGTCGAAGTGGCGCGGGCCGTCGTACGCCTGACCGCCCTGCGGAGCGCCGTGCTCGAGGAGGTCGACGAGGGAGAACGCGTTCTGCAGGTCGCCGTGGCCGAACACCAGGTCCTGGTCGTACTTGATGCCGCGCTGACCGTTGAGGTCGATGTGGAAGAGCTTGCCCTGGTACAGCGCCTGGGCGATCCCGGCCGTGAAGTTCAGGCCTGCCATCTGCTCGTGTCCGACCTCGGGGTTGATGCCGAACAGCTCGGGACGCTCGAGCGTCTCGGTGAACGCGATCGCGTGGCCGAGGGTCGGCAGGAGGATGTCGCCGCGGGGCTCGTTCGGCTTCGGCTCGATGGCGAAGCGGATGTCGTAGCCCTTGTCGGTGACGTACTGGGCGAGGAGGTTGACGGCCTCGCGGTAGCGCTCGAGCGCCGCCTGCACGTCCTTCGCGGAGTCGTACTCGGAGCCCTCGCGGCCACCCCACATGACGAAGGTCTTCGCGCCGAGCTCGGCGGCGAGGTCGATGTTGCGGAGCACCTTCCGGAGCGCGAAGCGGCGCACCTGGCGGTCGTTCGAGGTGAACCCGCCGTCCTTGAAGACCGGCGCCGAGAACAGGTTCGTCGTGACCATCGGCACGATGATGCCGGTGGAGTCGAGGGCGCCCTTGAGCCGGTCGATCTGGCCCTGGCGCTCGGCGTCGGTCGAGCCGAACGCGAACAGGTCGTCGTCGTGGAAGGTCAGGCCGTAGGCGCCGATCTCGTCGAGCTTCTCGACCGCTTCGACCACGTCCAGTGCGGGACGGGTCGGGCCGCCGAACGGGTCGGAGCCGTTGTAGCCGATGGTCCAGAGACCGAAGGAGAACTTGTCGTCACGGGTGGGCGTCGTTGCCATGGTG
Source organism: Curtobacterium luteum (assembly GCF_001475545.1). GTDB lineage: Bacteria > Actinomycetota > Actinomycetes > Actinomycetales > Microbacteriaceae > Curtobacterium > Curtobacterium luteum_A. The sequence goes on from NZ_LDQC01000096.1 coordinate 17,415, forward strand.
GATCACCGTTCGTCGTCGAAACAAAATGTTGCCGCGCCCAACATAAGCGGTAGTGTTGACTCTGGCAAGCGTGATCGCAAAGGAGCGAACGAATGGCATCGGACCGACAGGCGCAGGATCGACTACGTGTGGCGATGGTGGGCCACGGCTTCATGGGAGCCGCCCACTCGCAGGGGTGGCGGACCGCCCCCAGGTTCTTCGACCTCGGGGTCGAACCGGAGATGGCGGTGATCGTCGGCCGTGACCCGGAGCGGACCGAAGCGGCCCGACGGCAGTACGGCTGGCAGACCGCGTCGACCGACTGGCGCGCTGCCGTCACGGACCCGGACATCGACGTGGTGGACATCTGCTCGCCCGGTTCGTCGCACGTCGAGGTGGCGATCGCGGCGCTCGAGGCCGGCAAGCACGTGCTCTGCGAGAAGCCCCTCGCGAACTCGGTCGCCGAGGCCGAGGCGATGACCGCGGCCGCCGCCGCTGCGCGGGCGTCCGGCGTCCGCTCGATGGTCGGCTTCAGCTACCGTCGGGTGCCCGCCATCGCGCTCGCGAAGCAGCTGGTGGCGGCCGGGAGGCTCGGCACCGTCCGACAGGTCCGCGCGCTCTACCTGCAGGACTGGTTGGCAGACCCCGAGGGTCCGATGACCTGGCGACTCGACAAGTCGCTCGCGGGTTCCGGCTCGCTCGGTGACATCGGCGCGCACGCGATCGACCTCGTGGAGCACGTCACGGGGGCGTCGCTCGCCACGGTGTCGGGCACGCTCGAGACCTTCGTGACCGAGCGCCCGCTCATGGCCGAGGGGGTCGGACTCTCCGGTACCGCCTCCGAGGAGCGCGGGCAGGTCACGGTCGACGACGCGGCGTTCTTCACCGCGCGGCTCGCCGGTGGCGCTGCCGACGGGGCGATCGGCACGTTCGAGGCCACGCGCTACGCGACCGGCCGGAAGAACGGCCTCACGCTCGAGATCAGCGGTTCCGACGGCGCGATCCAGTTCGACCTCGAGTCGATGAACGAGCTGCGCTTCTACGACGCCACCGCCCCGGCGGGGGAACAGGGCTTCCAGCGGATCATCGTGACCGAGCCCGAGCACCCCTACATGGCGGCGTGGTGGCCCACCGGGCACCTCATCGGCTACGAGCACACCTTCAGCCACGAGGTGAAGGACTTCGTGCAGGCGATCGTCGCGGGCGAGGACCCGTCCCCGTCGTTCGAGGAGGGGCTGCACGTGCAGCGGGTCCTCGACGCGGTCGAGCGCAGCGCCTCCGACGGCAGCGCCTGGACGGTGATCTGATGGCCGCCGACAAGAAGGCCCTCGTCGTCCGCGGCGGTTGGGACGGCCACATGCCGGTCGAGACCACCGACCTGTTCATCCCGTTCCTCCGGGACAACGGCTTCGACGTACAGGTCTCGGAGTCGACGGCCGTCTACGCCGACGAGTCCGCGATGGCCGACGTCGACCTGATCGTGCAGATCGTGACGATGTCGACCATCGCGGACGACGAGTTCGCCGGTCTCCAGCGTGCCGTCCTCGGCGGGGCCGGCCTCGCCGGGTGGCACGGCGGCATCGCGGATGCGTTCCGGAACACCGCCGACTACCTGCACATGATCGGTGGGCAGTTCGCGCACCATGCGGGCAAGCACCCGTCCGAGCGGACCGGCGAGCAGTCGGACAACTACATCCCGTACACGGTGCACATCACCGAGGCCGGGCACGAGCACCCGATCACGCAGGGGATCGAGGACTTCGACCTGGTCACCGAGCAGTACTGGGTGCTCTCCGACGAGTACAACGACGTCCTGGCCACCACCACCCAGGAGGCGCGGGACTTCGACGCCTGGAACCGACCGGTGACGGCGCCGGCGATCTGGACCCGGCAGTGGGGCGCGGGACGCGTGTTCGTCTCCGCCCCCGGCCACCGGCTCGAGGTCGTCGAGTCGCAGCCACTCCGCACGATCATCGAGAGGGGACTCCTGTGGGCAGCACGGTGAAGGGCGCGGCTGCCAGGCCGCTCCGCGTCGGGGTCGTCGGGGTCGGCGTCATCAGCCAGCAGTACTTCGAGCACTTCCCGGCGCTGCCCGGGCTCGAGTTGACCGCGGTGGCGGACATCGACGTCGCCCGTGCGCAGTCCGTCGGCGAGACGCAGGGCGTCCGGGGGTCGTCGGTCGACGACCTGCTCGCCGCGGACGACGTCGACGTCGTGCTCAACCTGACGATCCCGGCCGCTCACGCGGAGATCGCGACCCGGGCCCTGGAGGCAGGCAAGCACGTGTACGGCGAGAAGCCGCTGGCGATGTCGACGGCCGAGGCGCAGCCCGTGCTCGACCTCGCCCGACGCTCGGGCCTGCGGGTCGGCAGTGCGCCGGACACCGTGCTCGGCACCGGGATCCAGACCGCCCGCGCGGCGCTCGACGACGGGCTGATCGGCACGCCGGTCGGCGCCGCGGTGTCGTGGTCCGCCCCTGGGCACGAGCTCTGGCACCCCGCTCCGGCGTTCTACTACCAACCCGGTGGCGGTCCGCTGCTCGACATGGGGCCGTACTACCTCACGAGCCTCGTGCAGTTCTTCGGTCCGGTGGTGCGTGTCAGCGGTGCCTCGACCCGCTCCGACCGCGAACGCTCGATCGCGACCGGGCCTGCCGCGGGCACTCCGCTCCGGGTGGACATCGACACGCACGTGCTGGCCGTCCTCGAGCACGCGGACGGGGTCGTCTCGACGGTCACGGTCTCGTTCGAGGTGTGGGCGACCCGGGCCCCGTTGTTCGAGGTGTACGGCACGTCGGGCACGCTCGGTGTCCCGGACCCGAACCGGTTCTCCGACCCCGTGTCGATCGCGACCGCCGACGACCGCGAGTGGCGCGAGCTTCCGGTGACCGCCGGCTACGCGGACGCCGGCCGCGGGTACGGCCTCGCCGACATGGCGCACGCGGTCGCGACCGACCGGCCGCACCGGGCGAGCGGTGACCTGGCGTTCCACGTGCTCGAGGTGATGGAGGCCGTCGCGACCGCCGCCCGCGAGCACACCGTGGTCGAGGTGCGCTCGCACGTCGACCGCCCCGAGACGGTGCCCGCGGGCGCCACCCCCGGGTCCTGGTGACCCGGCCGACAGGCGAGGAAGGACGACGACGATGACGACGACGGACGGAACCCCGACAGCGGACGGTCCAGGCGCGACGGGGGCGAGCAGCGCCTCCAGGCCGGACGATGCCGGGCGGCCGACACGGCCGGTCACCCTGTTCACCGGCCAGTGGGCCGACCTGCCCTTCGAGGAGGTGGCGCGCCTCGCGGGGGAGTGGGGCTACGACGGCCTCGAGATCGCCTGCTGGGGCGACCACCTCGACGTCCGACGTGCCGCGACGGACCCGGAGTACGTGGCGGACCGACGAGCGATCCTCGAACGCAACGGTCTGCAGGTCTGGACCATCGCGAACCACCTCGTCGGACAGGCCGTGTGCGACGACCCGATCGACCAGCGGCACCAGGACATCGTGCCGGAGCACGTGTGGGGCGACGGCGACCCCGAGGGCGTCCGGCAGCGGGCCGCCGAGGAACTGCAGTGGACGGCCCGTGCCGCCGCTGCCCTCGGTGTCCGCACGGTCACCGGGTTCTCGGGCTCGTCGATCTGGAAGACCGTCGCCGGGTTCCCGCCCGTGCCGCCGGGCATGATCGACGCCGGCTACCAGGACTTCCACGACCGCTGGTCACCCATCCTCGACGTGTTCGAGGAGGTCGGGGTGCGGTTCGCGCTCGAGGTGCACCCCTCCGAGATCGCCTACGACTACTGGACCGCGCGTCGGACGCTCGACGTGTTCGCGGACCGGCCGGCGTTCGGGTTCAACTTCGACCCCTCGCACTTCGTCTGGCAGGACCTCGACCCCGCCGCGTTCCTGCTCGACTTCGCCGACCGGGTGTACCACGTGCACTGCAAGGAGTCGGTGAAGCAGCTCGACGGACGCAACGGACGGCTGTCCTCGCACCTGCCGTGGGGCGACCCCCGACGCGGGTGGGACTTCGTCACCGCCGGCCACGGGGACGTGCCGTGGGAGCGCGTGTTCCGCGTCCTCAACCACATCGGCTACGACGGGCCGACGAGTGTCGAGTGGGAGGACGCCGGCATGGACCGGCTCGTCGGCGGCCCCGAGGCGCTCGCGTTCGTGCGGCGGCTCGGCACGATCGCCCCGCCGGACGCCGCGTTCGACGCCGCGTTCTCGCGCTCGCGCTAGCCGCGGCGCCGACGCGCGCCGCGGCGGCTCGCCCGAGACTCGGCCAGGCGGACACTTTCGCGGTCTCGGGGCCGCGAAACTGTCCGCAGAGCCGAGACTCGGCGCGCACCACCACCCACCGTCACCGCGAAGGAGGACCGTATGGCACCGCGGCCCGCGCCCGGCAACGCCGCACGCGTCCTCCGCCTCGTGCACGAGGAGGGGCCGATCAGCCGCGCCGAACTCACCCGGCGCACGGGGCTGAACCGCTCGACGACCCTCGCGCTCGTCGGCGAGCTCGTCGACCTCGGCCTCGTGCACGAGGAGGCACCGCCCGCCGGTGTGCGCGGCACCGGGGTCGGTCGACCGAGCCCGGTGGTGCGGGCCTCGGCGGACGTCGTGGCCGCGGCAGCCGTGGTCGAGATCGACGCCGTCACGGTCGCACTCGTCGGCCTCGACGGCTCCGTCCGCCGCCACCGCACCGCCCCGCAGGACCGCCCACCGACCGGGCCGGAGGCCGTCGACACCATCGCGACGCTGCTCGGTGCACTGCGGGCGGACGCGGACGAGCGCACGGGCGACGCCGCACCGGGCACGGTCGACCGCGTGCCCGCGGTCCGCGTCGTCGGCATCGGCGTCGCCGTCCCGGGCACCGTCCGGGTCGAGGACGGCACCGTCCAGTACGCCCCGCACCTCGGCTGGCGCGACGAACCCGTCGCCGGACCCCTCACCACCCGCACCGGCCTCCCGGTGGCCGTCGCGAACGACGCCAACCTCGGCGCGTGGGCGGAGCGGCTCGCCGGGAGCGGTCGCGGTGTCGACGACATCGTGTACCTCAACGGCGGCGCGAGCGGCATCGGTGGCGGGGTCATCGCCGCCGCTCGTCCCCTCATCGGTGCCGACGGGTACGCCGGTGAGCTCGGCCACACGTTCGTCGCGGCGAACGGCATCCGCTGCCACTGCGGCGCCGTCGGGTGCCTCGAGACCGAAGCGTCCCGCGAGGCCCTCACGACCGCGGCCGGCACAGCACCGGACGACCTCCGTGGGCTCGCCGCGGCGCTCGCCGAGGGGCGCCCGGAACTGGAGGCCGTCGTCGACCGCCAGGTGTCGGCGCTCGCCACCGCCCTGCGCAACGCGATCCACACCGTCAACCCCGAGGTCGTCGTGCTCGGCGGGTTCCTCGGGGTGCTCCTGACCCACGTCGGCGACCGGATCCTCGACGCCGTCCGGGCCCAGTCGATGCCCGGCACGGCCGACCGGCTCCGCATCGTCCCCGCGGCCCTCGGTGACGACGTCCTGACCCGCGGCGCGGCCGAGGTCGGCTTCCGGGAACTCCTGCGCGACCCCGCCACGGTGACGCGGACGGCCCCGGCCGTCGGGACGAGCCCGGACCCCAGCACGCACCAGCCCCAGACCGACCGCGACGCAGCGGTCGAGGAAGCGAGACCCGCATGACCACGCAGCTCCCGGAGCAGCAGCGCACGAGCGTGCTCCTCGGCACCCAGGACCTCACGGTCGAGGAGCGCCCCGTCCCGACGCCCGACCCCGGCGACGTGCTCGTCCGTGTCGCGGCGGTCGGCGTCTGCGGCTCGGACGTCCACTACTACCGGCACGGACGCATCGGTGACTTCGTCGTCGAGGAGCCCCTCGTCCTCGGGCACGAGCTGTCCGGCACGATCGTCGCCGTGGGCGACGGCGTCGACGCGTCCCGGGTCGGTGAGCGCGTCGCGGTCGAACCCCAGCGGCCGTGCCACCGGTGCGCGCAGTGCCTCGCCGGCCGGTACAACCTCTGCCCGCACATGCGCTTCTACGCGACGCCGCCGGTCGACGGCGCGTTCACCGAGTACGTCACGATCGAGTCGGTGTTCGCGCACGCCCTCCCCGACACGGTCTCGCTCGAGGCCGGTGCGCTCCTCGAACCCCTGTCGGTCGGGATCGCCGCCGCCCGCAAGGCCGGCATCGTCCCCGGGTCGTCGGTGCTCATCGCGGGCGCCGGTCCGATCGGCGTGATCTGCGCCCAGGTCGCCCGGGCCTTCGGCGCGACACGGGTCGTCGTGAGCGACCTCGTCGCCGAGCGTCGGGAGCGCGCGCTGTCCTTCGGCGCGACCGAGGTGGTCGACCCGACGACGGTCGACGTCACCGCGGACATCGTGCCCGTCGACGCCTTCATCGACGCCAGCGGTGCGCCACGGGCGGTCTCGGACGGCATCAAGGCGGTCGGACCCGCCGGCGCCGCGGTCCTCGTCGGGCTCGGCAACTCCGAGATGACGCTGCCCGTCGAGCACATCCAGAACCTCGAGGTCACCGTCACCGGGATCTTCCGCTACACGAACACCTGGCCGGTCGCGATCGGGTTGGTGGCGTCCGGTCAGGTCGACCTCGACGCGCTCGTCACGGGGCGCTACGGGCTCGACGACGTCCGCGACGCCCTGGAGAGCGACACCGACCCGGCATCGCTCAAGTCGATCGTGCACCCGGGCGGCGTCCCCGCCTGAGCACCGCGCTCGACCGCGTGCGTCGGCAGCGCGCGGCACGCGCGTCCGTCCGGAGGTGCGCCGGAGGACGTCGCGCCCCGCGCCCGGCGCGACCCGCTGCCGGCCTGGAGGCCCGTGGCGGCGCCGCCACGGGCCTCCAGGCCGTCCTTCGCACCCGCCACGCGACCGGCGGTGCCCCCTCGTCGGGGACCACCCGCGCGACACCGGGACGCGCTACGGTTCGGCCATGACCGTGTCGCCCACCGCAGTGCCACCGCAGCGCACCGACCGCCGCGCGCTCGTCTCGTGGGCGCTGTGGGACTGGGGGTCCGCGGCGTTCAACGCGGTGGTGACCACCTTCGTCTTCAGCACGTACCTCGCGAGCCGAGCGTTCGTCGACCCGGCGCTGGTGGCCGACACCTCGGCTGCCGGGAAGGCCGCCGTGGAGCGCGAGCTCGCGCACAACGCGGCGGTGGTCTCGACCACGCTCGCGATCGCCGGGATCGTCGTCGCCCTCGTCGCGCCAGCGGTCGGCCGGCTCGCGGACAGCACCGGACACCGTCGCCGGTCCGTCCTCATCGCGACGATCGGCATCGCGCTCTCGATCGGCGGCATGGTGTTCGTCGCCCCGAGCCAGCCGTTCCTGTACCTCGGCGCCGCGCTGCTCGGGATCGGCACGGTCGCGTACGAGATCGCCAGCGTCGGCTACAACGCGATGCTCGGACAGGTCGCACCTGCGGACCGAACGGGTCGGGTGTCCGCGATCGGCTGGGCCGCGGGCTACTTCGGCGGCATCGTGCTGCTGGTCGTCCTGCTCGTCCTCTGCATCCAGGACTTCGGGCGCGGTGACGTCGCGGGGCTCCTGCAGCTGCCCGCCACCGTCGCCACCGGGCAGTGGGACGTCCGTGTCGCGATCGGCATCGCCGCCGTGTGGCTCGCCGTGAGCTCGGTGCCGCTCTTCCTCGTCGTGCCCGAAGCCGCCGCCGACCGGTCCCGCGGCGGCAACGTGTCCACCGCCTACCGGGACCTCGCACGCGACGTCGCGCGGCTGTGGCGGGAGCGCCGCAACGTGCTCGGGTTCCTCGTCGCCAGCGCCGTCTTCCGGGACGGCGTCGGTGCGGTGTTCACCTTCGGTGGGATCATCGCCGCACAGGTCTTCGGCTTCACACCGTCGCAGGTGATCCTGTTCGCGATCGCCGCCAACGTCGTCGCCGGGGTCGCGACCTTCGCGTCCGGTCGGCTCGACGACCGGTTCGGCTCCCGGGCGCTCATCATGGTCTCCCTCGTCGGCCTCGCCCTCTGCGGGCTCGGGGTGCTGGCGGCCGGCACCTCGTCCTCGTTGTTCTGGGTGCTCGGGCTCACGCTGGCGCTGTTCGTCGGACCGGTGCAGGCGTCCTCCCGGGCGTACCTCGCGCGGCTCGCGACGCCCGGGCGGGAGGGCGAGCTCTTCGGGCTGTACGCCACCACCGGACGCGCGGCGACGTTCCTCGCCCCGACGCTGTTCGCGGTCGCGGTGACGATCGGCGGATCCACGCGGTACGGGATCCTCGGGATCGTGGTGGTGCTCGTGGCGGGGCTGGTGTGCATGGCGTTCGTGCGGCCGGAGCCTGCCGACCGCTGATGTGCTGCTTCCGCTACGTCGGGGACGGGGAGTCAATGGGTGCTGGGGAGCTCTGGATCGAGTCGGAGACGCTGTCCGCGGTCGCGGCGGCCCTGACGGAGGCGCGCTCGGAGCGGACTCGAGACGCTTCACCGGGCTGGACGAGGGGTGTCTCGGCGTCGTCGAGGTGATCAGCCGCGCGGCCGGTCTCTCACTCGCGCATCAGGGCATGATCGAAGCCGTCGACGCGACGCTCGAACAGGCTGCGGTCTTCCCACACGACCTTGCGGCTCAGGTCGAGACCGAGGAAGCGAAGCTCTGGATGAACTACCGGGCCCCCGCCGCGCCCCCGGCCTCGTGGGGTGTGCTCCACGGCGACGCGGCGCGGGCCGGCGCGACCCGGCTCGCTGACGACCTGGCCGGTTTCCGAGCGACGCGGGCCGACGGTCCGACGCTCAACGTGGTCGGGCACTCGTACGGGACGACGACCGGTGCCGACGCGCTGCACGGCACGGGCGTGCACGTCGACAACTTCGTGGCAGTCGCGTCAGCCGGGATCGAGGGTGACGTCGGCGGCGCGAAGGGGATCGATGCTGACCACGTGTACGCAGGGCAGGCGTGCCCACCAAGGACGTGAACGACAACCCGCGTGACCAGTACGCCTGGCTCGGTCGACTGGGTAGCGGCCGCGACGACCCGATGGACTCTTCGTTCGCCGCGACCACGTTCGGGACCAACGGTGGCGACCCGTCCGAAGGACGCCAGACGACGATGCACGACCCGATCGGGTACGGCGGCGGGAGCGGGTACTTCGACTACGGAACGGAAGCACTGAACAACGTCGCGCGGGCCACGATGAACGGCGGAGCCGGCATGACCCCAGCCGACGACGCCGGGATGAGCGATCATGACAAGACGCTGTTCGACAACATGATGGAACCGTCCCTGTGACCAGACGATCGGTGGCGTCCGGGGCTGTGCTGCTCGCAGCCCTCGTGCTCGCGGGGTGCGCCGCAGCTAGCCCGACCAAGGAGGACACCATGGAACCAGCGCCCACCGCCGAGCACCAGCGTCGGCTCGCAGCTGCCTACGTCGAGGAGACGATGCACCGCTCCGGCATCGACTGGGACGCCCCGCAGTCGCAGGAGTACCCGCAGGCGTGCTCGCTTCCCGACGGTTCGGCCGGCGCGATGTACAACATCGTGCGGACGGGCGCGGGCGTGCGCGACCCGGAGGCCGTGACGAAGTCGGTGGGGAAGCGCTGGGCCGCGGATGGGCTGACGGTCGAGTACTCGTCCGACAAGATGACCTCCGGTGCTGACCGGTACCTGGTGAACGGGAGCGGCGGCGACGTCGAACGCATCCAGTTCGGTGCGGCCACCACGAAGTCGAGCCTGGGTGGCGTGTCGAAGTGCGGTACCGGGAACGCGGCCGACCTGGGCTGAGCAGGACGGACCCGCCGGCTGTTGACTGAGCAGGGCCGGCAGCGGGCCGAGGGAGCGGCACGCGACGAGCGGGCGCTCCGCATCACCCGTCGAGGCGACGTGCGCCAGGATGGGGGCATGACCGACCAGCGCATCGCCGTCGTCGTCCTGGCCGCGGGCCAGGGCACCCGCATGAAGTCCGCCACGCCCAAGGTGCTGCACCGTCTCGCCGGGCTGCCGCTCATCGCGCACGTGCTGCGGACCGCCGCGTCGCTCGAGCCCGAGCACGTGGCCGTCGTGGTGCGGCACGAGCGGGACCGCGTCGCCGCCGAGGTCGTCGAGCGTGCGCCGGACGCCCTCGTGGTCGACCAGGACGACGTCCCCGGCACCGGCCGCGCCGTGGAGGTCGCGGTGCAGGCGCTCCCCGCGGACTTCGACGGAGCCGTCGTGGTGCTGTCGGGCGACGTGCCGCTGCTCGACGCGGTGTCCCTCCGGTCCCTCGTGGACGCCCACGTCGGCGGTGGCAACGGCGCCACCTTCGTGAGCGCGATCGCCCCGGACCCCACCGGACTCGGCCGCATCGTGCGCGACGCCGAGGGGGCGTTCGTCGGGGTCGTCGAGCACAAGGACGCGACGCCGGACCAGCTGACGATCACCGAGGCGAACGCCGGCATCTACGCGTTCGACGTCACGCACCTGCGCGCGGTCCTGCCCTCGCTCACCCTGGCGAACGCGCAGGGGGAGAAGTACATCACCGACGCGCCGGCGCTCATCGGCGAGCGGGGCGGGCGCATCGACGTCGTCACGCTCACGGACCCGTGGCTCGTCGCCGGGATCAACGACCGCGCGCAGCTCTCCGACGCCGCCCGCGAGCTGAACGCCCGCATCGTCCGTCGCCACCAGGTCGCCGGTGTCACCGTGCAGGACCCGGCGACGACGTGGATCGACCTCGACGTCACCATCGAGCCGGACGCGGAGGTCCTGCCGGGCACACAGCTCGTCGGGGCCACCGCGATCGCGTCCGGCGCGGTCGTCGGTCCGGACACCACGCTCCGCGACACCGAGGTCGGCGCGGGAGCGACCGTGAACCGGGTCGACGCGACGCTCGCCGTCATCGGAGCGGGAGCGTCCGTCGGGCCGTTCGCGTACCTGCGTCCCGGCACGATCCTCGGTGACCAGGGCAAGATCGGCACCTTCGTCGAGACGAAGAACGCGGTCATCGGTCGGGGCAGCAAGGTCCCGCACCTGTCGTACATCGGGGACGCCGAGGTGGGCGAGGACTCGAACATCGGCGCGAACACGATCACGGCGAACTACGACGGCGTCGCGAAGCACCGCACCGAGGTGGGCTCGAACGTCCGCACCGGGTCGCACAACGTGTTCGTCGCCCCGGTTAGGATTGGTGACGGAGCGTACACCGGCGCCGGGACCACCGTCCGCAAGGACGTCCCTGCTGGGTCGCTGGCGATCAGCTACGCCCCACAGCGCAACACCGACGGCTGGGTCGAGGAACACCGATCCGGAACGCCGGCGGCCGAGGCGGCTCGGCGCGCGCGCGGCGAACAGATCTGACGGCCTCCGGGTCGATCGACACGGCCCCTCGGGGTCAGGGAGTGAGCACGGCACTTGTCCGGAATCAAAGCCACTGGTCAGAAGCGACTCGTCCTCGTCTCGGGCCGGGCACACCCCAGGCTGTCGGCGGAGATCGCGGAGGAGCTCGGTGTCGACCTCGTCCCGACCGACGCCCGGACGTTCGCGAACGGTGAGCTCTACGCACGGTTCGACGAGTCGGTGCGCGGCTGCGACGCGTTCGTCATCCAGTCGCACACGGCGCCGATCAACGAGTGGCTCATGGAGCAGCTCATCATCGTCGACGCCCTCAAGCGTGCGTCGGCGAAGCGGATCACCGTCGTCGCGCCGTTCTACCCGTACGCCCGTCAGGACAAGAAGGGCCGCGGTCGCGAACCGATCTCGGCCCGCCTCGTCGCCGACCTCTTCAAGGCGGCCGGCGCCCACCGCATCATGAGTGTCGACCTGCACGCGGCCCAGATCCAGGGCTTCTTCGACGGCCCGGTCGATCACCTCTTCGCGATGCCCGTCCTGCTCGAGCGCTTCCAGGAGATCCTCGACCCGTCGACGCTCACCGTCGTCTCGCCGGACATGGGCCGCGTGCGCGTGGCCGACATCTGGTCGGAGAAGCTCGGTGCGCCGCTCGCGATCATCCACAAGCGGCGTGATCCGCTCGTGCCGAACCAGGTGTCCGTGCACGAGATCGTCGGCGACGTGAAGGGGCGCGTCTGCCTGCTCGTCGACGACCTCATCGACACGGGTCGCACCATCGCGAAGGCTGCCGAGGCGCTCAAGGCGAACGGTGCCACGGGCGTCGTGGTCGCCGCGACCCACGCCGTGTTCTCCGACCCGGCCACCGAACTCCTCCAGAGCGAGTTCATCGACCGCGTCGTCGTCACCGACACCCTCCCGCTGCCGGAGGAGAAGCGCTGGGACCGTCTCGAGGTCCTGCCGATCGCGCCGCTCATCGCCCGCGCCATCCACGAGGTCTTCGACGACGGCTCCGTGACGTCGATGTTCGACGGCGCGGCCTGAGCCGCACCGACCCGTGGTGAGCTCGGCTGCCAGGGAGGCCCTTGCCACCCGGCTCCGTGCGGGCGGCAGCGTCTACGCGGAGGACGAGGCCGAGCTGCTGCTCGCCGCCGGCGACGGCGACCCGGTCCGGCTCCGCGGACTCGTCCAGCGTCGGCTCGGCGGTGAACCGCTCGAGTACGTCCTCGGGTGGGCGGCCTTCGACGGGCACCGGGTGCGCGTCGCGCCCGGAGTGTTCGTGCCGCGAACCCGGACGGCTGTCGTCGTGGCCGAGGCTGCTCGGCGGCTCCACCGCTACGACCGCGTCGTCGATCTGTGCTGCGGGGCGGGAGCGATCGCCGTGGCCCTCCTCGAACGCGTCGGCGCACTCGACCTCGTCGCCTCCGACATCGACCCCGCCGCGGTGGACGTGGCGGCGGAGAACATCGGCGACCGCGGGATCGTCGTTCGCGGCGACCTGTTCGAGCCGTTGCCCGTGCGACTCCGGGGGGCTGTCGACGTCATCGCGGTGAACGCGCCGTACGTGCCGACCGACGCGGTCGCGACGATGCCGAGCGAGGCGCGGGACCACGAGCACCGGGTCGCGCTCGACGGTGGGGCGGACGGGCTGCACCTGCACCGACGGATCGCCGTGGGAGCGGCGGAGTGGCTCCGACCGGGCGGGGCCGTCGTGATCGAGGTGTCGGAATCGCAGGCCGCTGCATCGATGCGGGCGTTCGAGGAAGGCGGCTTCGAGACGGCGGTCGTCCACGACGACGCGGTCGACGGCACGTGCGTGGTCGCGACTCGGCCGCACGGCTGAGGCTGCGAGGACCGCTCGATCCCGAGCGGGCTGACCTCAGGACGCCGTGACCGTCACCTCGTGCCATCCCGTCGCCCCGTTCGGCGCTGGCGGCCGCTCGACACTCGTCTGCACCTCGCCGTCCGCGCTCGTCGCTCGGACCTGCAGTCGGTGCGACCCCTTCGTCGGCGTCCACCTCCACACCCACTGGCGCCACGTGTCCGCGGAGATGGAGTCGGCGAGGGTCGCGTCCTGCCACGCACCGTCGTCCACCCGGACCTGCACGCCCTTCACCCCGGTGTGCGGCTGCCAGGCGACACCCGCGACCGCGACCGTCGAGCCGGCCCGCACCGTGCTGCCGCCGCGCGGCACGTCGATCCGCGACTCGAGCTTCACCGGCCCGCGCTCTGACCAGCCCCGCGGGGTCCAGTAGCCCTGCGCGTCCGCGAACCGGGTGACCTCGAGGTCGGTCACCCACTTCGTCGCCGACACGTACCCGAACAGCCCTGGTACGACCATGCGCACGGGGAAGCCGTGCTCGGGCGGCAGGGGCTCACCGTTCATCCCCACGGCCAGCAGCGCGGCCGTGCCGCGGTCCTGGAGGACGTCGAGCGGAGTCCCCGCGGTGAACCCGTCGACACTCGTGGAGAGGACCATGTCGGCAGATCCGTGGGGCCCGGCCTTCGCCAGCAGCTCGCGGATCGGGTACCCGAGCCACTTCGCGGTCCCGATGAGGTCGCCGCCGACCTCGTTCGAGACGCAGCTCATGGTGGCGACGTGCTCCTCGAGCGGCAGGGCGAGGAGTTCGTCCCAGGTCACCTCGACCTCGCGATCGACGGCACCGTGGATGCGGAGCTTCCACGTGGCCGGGTCGACCTGCGGGACACGCAACGCAGTGTCGATCCGGTAGAACGCATCGTTCGGTGTGATGACGGGCGTGATGCCGTCGACGTCGAGCGATGCCCCTGCCGGTACGGCAGGTGCAACCGTCGCGGGGCTGGGGAGTCGGATCGCCCGGCGCGCGGCCACCGCTGCTTGCATGGTCGCGGTCCCCAGCCGGGAGGCACCGCCCACCACGACCGCGAGCGCTGCGGTCGTGACGCCCCACACCAGGAACGCGCGGCGCGCAGGCCCTGTGGAGTGCGCTGCCGTCGAGCCCGAGCCCGAGCCCTGGGCGGGCGTCGGGGTCGCATCGGGCGGGCCTGCGACGTCCCTGGCCGTCGGTACGACACGCGTGTCCTCGGCGGCCTCCCATCGACGCAGGCGCGCGAGGAGCACCCGGAGGACGACGATGGCGGCCGCGACCCCCACGACGGTCGGGGCGCCGTCGAGCGAGCCGCTCCCGGAGCGCGTCGTCACGGCGAGGAGCGACAGCACCCCGCCGATCGCGAACACGATCGCACCGAGCGGCGGGCGTCGCCGTTCGAGGACGCCCGCACCCGCGCTGATCGCCACGACGAGGACGACCATCAGCACGAAGAGCGCGACCTTGTCACCGGTGCCGAACAGGGTGACCATCAGGTCCTTCGCGCCCCGCGGTGCGAGGTCGATCACGGCCCCGCCCACGCCGACGAGCGGACTGCCCGCGCCGCCGAGGAACACCGCAACGAGTTCGGCCGCCGCGAGGAACACGACGGCGGCGATCACCCCGACGACTGCTGCCCACGTCTTCCACACACCGCAGATCGTAGGTCGTCGAGCCCACGTGCACGCTGGACGCGGTACATCTGTGGGGAACGGCCGACCCCCCACGTTCACGACACGGCCAGCGGGGGCACGGCGATCCGTGCGACGATCAAGGGGTGCTGAGGCGACCCGACCGCGTTCCCCGGTCCGGGCGTGTGCGACGGGGCGGTCACGCGCCGTGGTCGACGGCCCGCAAGTTCGCTGCCCTGCGCTGGACCATCGTCGGGGTCTGGGCGGCGCTGCTCGCGGTCCGGATCGTCGTCGTCACCACCTCGCCGGACACCGACCTCGTGTGGTTCGGCATCACCGAGGCGGTCGCCATCGCGGTCGGAGTGGCCCTCATCCTGTTCGCCCTCGTGCGTGCTCGCGGCGTGCGACTCCGGCGTGAGGACGAGGCACTCGCGCTCGCGATCCGTCGCATCGACCCGACCGTGTGGCTCGTCCCGGCCGCTCCCACGGAGGAACTGCGGCGCTCCGTGGCCGACCTCCGCCCAGGCCTCGCCCTCGGTGACCGGGTGACCTGGGCGTTCGGTGCCACGGAGGCGTCGCTGTGGGAGCTCGACGAGCGGCGGGCGACCCGGATGCTCGTCATCCGGTGGTCGCGGATGGTGCACGTGGGCCTCGAGGACGAACGGACGCCGACCGGCGCGCGCGGGACCGCGGTCGTGCTGCACCACGTCCGGATGGACGACACCCCGGCCGTCGCGACGTTCTTCGTCCGTTCCGGCCCGGGTTCCCGGCGCATGGTCGGTCGGGGACCGCGGCTCGAGCGGCTCGTCGCCGACCTTGCCCGCGAGCGCATCGTCGCGTAGCAGAACCAGAACCCGAACCCGGTTCAGAACCAACTCCGGGAACCCCAGAGGGCCCCGCCGGATCGATGGGGCCCTCTGGGGACGGTCTTGCCGCGGTCAGCGCGGGCCGCTCAGTGCGTGGACGGCTCCTGCTCGACCTCGCGGCGGTCGTCGTCCGACCAGAGGGTGTGGAAGGTGCCGTCCTTGTCGACCCGCTGGTAGGTGTGCGCGCCGAAGAAGTCGCGCTGTCCCTGGATGAGCGACGCCGGGAGCCGGTCGGACGCGAGCGAGTCGAAGTACGCCAGCGCGGACGAGAACCCCGGCGCGGGGATCCCCGACGCGGCCGCGATCCCGACGATGCGGCGCCATGCTGCTTCGCCCTCGGCGACGGCGTCCGCGAAGTACGGGTCGACCAGCAGCGACTCGAGGGACGGGTTCTTGTCGTACGCCTCGACGATGCGGTTGAGGAACTGTGCCCGGATGATGCAGCCTCCGCGCCAGATCTTCGCGACGTTGCCGAGGTCGATGTCCCAGTCGTACTCCTTCGCCCCGGCGATGATGAGGTCGAAGCCCTGCGCGTAGGCGACGACCTTCGAGGCGTAGAGGGCGGCGCGGACGTCGTCGGCGAAGGTGTCGGGGACCTCCGCGATGTCGGGGCGGGACCCCACCGAGCGCTGCACGGCGGCGCGCTGCGTCGGCTTCGAGGAGACCGCACGGGCGAACACGGCTTCACCGATGCCCGACACCGGGATGCCGAGTCCGACCGCGTTCTGCACGGTCCAGACGCCGGTGCCCTTCGAACCGGCCTCGTCGCGGATGACGTCCACGAGCGGCTTGCCGGTGTCGGCGTCGCGCTGCTTGAGAACCTCGCCCGTGATCTCGATGAGGTAGGACTCGAGGTCGCCCTTGTTCCACTCGTCGAAGACCTCCACGAGCTGCTCGACCGACAACCCACCGGCCCGACGGAGCAGGTCGTACGACTCGGCGATCAGCTGCATGTCGGCGTACTCGATGCCGTTGTGCACCATCTTCACGAAGTGACCGGCACCGTCGGTGCCGATGTGGGTCACGCACGGCTCACCCTCGGCCACCGCGGCGATCGACTTCAGGATCGGCCCGAGCGTCTCCCAGGCCTCCTTCGAGCCACCGGGCATGATCGACGGGCCCTTGAGTGCGCCCTCCTCGCCACCGGAGATGCCGGTGCCGACGAAGTTGAGGCCCTTCTCGCGCAGGTCGTGCTCGCGCCGGATGGTGTCGTGGAAGTTCGCGTTGCCGCCGTCGACGATGATGTCGCCCTCCTCGAACCGCTCAGCGAGCTGCTCGATGACGGCGTCGGTGCCCTTGCCGGCCTGCACCATGATGATCGCGGTGCGCGGCTTCGACAGCGACGCGACGAACCCGTCGATGTCCTCGGACGCGATGAACCCGGCGTCGCCGTGCTCCTGCAAGAGCTCCTCGGTGCGGGCGTACGTGCGGTTGTACACCGCGACCGTGTTGCCCTCGCGCGAGGCGAGGTTGCGTGCGAGGTTCGAGCCCATCACGGCGAGCCCGATCACGCCGATGTTCGCCTGTCCGTCGTTGTCTGCCACGAGGTCTCCTTCGTCCTGTCGTACCGGCCACCAACCTACGGCGCGCGCCCTGGATCCGGATGGGTGTTACGGCAACGTGGGGAGAACGTTCATCGCCGTCAATACTGTGGAGGGATGACCGACACCGCAGTCCTCCCGCCCGTCCTCGTCATGGGGGTGTCCGGCTCGGGCAAGTCCACGATCGGAGCCGCGGTCGCAGCAGCGCTCGCGGACCGCGGCGAACCGGCCGAGTTCGTCGACGCCGACGACCTGCACCCCGCCGCGAACAAGGAGAAGATGCGCGCCGGCGTCCCGCTCACCGACGAGGACCGTTGGCCCTGGCTGGACGCGTGCGCGGACCGGATCACGGCGATCGAGGCGTCGGGACACCGTGCGGTCATGGCGAACTCGGCGCTCAAGCGCGCCTACCGGGACCGCCTCCGGGCGTCGGCGCCCGGGCTCGTCATCGCGTTCCTCGACGGCTCGCGCGAGCTCATCGCCGAGCGGCAGTCGCACCGGCACCACGAGTACATGCCGACCTCGCTGCTCGACTCCCAGTTCGCGACGCTCGAACGGCCGCAGCCCGACGAGGCCGCCCTCGCCGTGCCGATCGACGGTCCCGTCGACGACACGGTGCGGACGATCCTCGCGGGCCTCGCGGTCACTTCCGGCTGAGTTCGGACAGCCGCGCCCGGTACTCCTCGGCACTGATGTCGCCGCGCGCGAACCGGTCGGCGAGGACCGCCCGCGCGTCGGAGACGGCTCGCCACGACCCGCGTCGGAACACGCCGAACACGAGGAACACGACGAGGAACGCGAGGAAGAAGAAGGCCGGGAAGACGAAGAACGGGAACCCGCCGCCGTGCCAGTACGGCCCGGTCGCTGCGGCTGCGGTGGTGAGTGCGGTGGTGATCATGACTGCTCCTGTGGTCGGTTCGGTCCGGCTGGTCGGCGACCGTTCCAGCGTCCGGCCTGGAGGCCCGACACGCGTCCGCCCCGCAGGCCCTCTTCCGACTGCTCCCGCGGTCGTACGGCCGGCCTTCCTGCACAGGCGCGTACTCCCGGCGGAGTAGTCCACAGGTCGTGCTCGCGCCCGATGCCGCCGCGAGCACCCGACCCTAGGCTCGACGCATGACCGACACGACCTCCGTACCCGGCCCTCGGCCGGGCGGCCGAGCCCGCTTCGCGCGGGTCGGTCGGGTCGTGCCCGTCGCACTCCTCCAGGTGGCCGGGACCGTCGTCGCCTTCGGCTGGTCGGGCGGCGGTCGGGTCGGGCCACCGTGGCTCGCGCACGGCGTCGCGACGCCGGTCGGACCGGTCGCTCTCGGGCCGCTGGCCCTGGCGCTCCTCGTCGGGGGTGTCGTCGCGCTGCCGTTCCGCTGGTGGCGTCCGCGCGGCGTGCTCTGGTTCGTCCTGGCGACCACGCTCGGGTTCGCCGCGGTCGTCAGCCCGCGGGGGCCGTTCGTCGCCGCGTTGACCATGGCGCTCGCGAACGCCTGGTTCCGAGGCCGTCGGGTCGAGGTCGTCGTCGCCGCCGTGCTCGCGGTCGTCTGGCTGCCTTCCGCCGACGTCGTGCTCGGTCGGTCGCCCGCCATCGACCCGGCGGCGGTGTCGCTCGCGCTCGCGTGGGCAGTCGTGACGATCATCCTGACCGAGCTCGTGCGGGTCCGTGTCGAGCGCGCGGCCGAGCGTCGCCGTGCCCGCGCGGACGCCGAGCGTCGTCGGGCAGGGGAGGAACGCGTGCGGATCGCCCGGGAACTCCACGACTCGGTCGCGCACAGCATGTCGTTGATCAACCTGCAGTCCGGGGTCGCCCTCCACCTCGGTGCCGACCTACCGGAGTCGACCCAGCAGGCCCTCGGGAACATCCGCGACACCAGCCGTGAAGCCCTGGTCGAGCTGCGGACCATCCTCGGCGTGCTGCGGAGCGTCGACGGCGAGCCCGGGTCGGAGCGGAACCCCACGCCGGGCCTCGATCGTCTCCCGGACCTCGTCGAACGTGCGCGCGCCGCCGGCATCGTGGTCGGTGCCGACGTCACCGGAGACCCCGCGGACCTCGACGGACCCGTCGACCGGAGCGCATTCCGCATCGTGCAGGAAGCCCTCACGAACGTCATGAAGCACGCTCCCGCGAACCGTGCCACGATCACGGTCGTGATCGGTGCCGACACGCTCGACGTCGCGGTCACCGACCGCCCGCTCGGCACGGAGCCCCGCACCGCGTCCCGCGCCACGCCGATCGGCGACTCCGGGAACGGCCTCATCGGCATGCGGGAGCGTGCGACGGCCGTCGGCGGAACGTTCCGCGCCGGACCGCGAGCGGACGGCGGCTGGGCGGTCGAGGCCCGCCTGCCGACCACGACCGCACGCCCGGAGGCCCCCGATGACCACTGAACCGCTGCGCGTCGCGCTCGTGGACGACCAGGTGCTCGTCCGCGCCGGACTCCGCGCGCTCGTGGACGCTGAGTCCGGGATGACCGTCGTCGGCGAGGCCGGGGACGGAGACGAAGCCGTCGCACTCGCACGCCGAGAGCGACCGGACGTCGTGCTCATGGACATCCGCATGCCCGGGACCGACGGCCTCGCCGCGACCCGACGCATCTCGGCCGACCAGGACCTCGCCGACGTCCACGTCGTCGTGCTGACCACCTTCGAGGAGGACGACTACGTGTTCGAGGCCATCCGGGGCGGCGCTGCCGGGTTCCTCGTGAAGGACACCGAGCCCGCCGAGCTCCTCCGCGCCGTGCGGACGGTCGCGGCGGGGGAGTCATTGCTCTCGCCGCGTGCGACCCGTTCCCTCGTCGAGGCGTACGCCACGCACGCGAAGCCGGCCTCACTGTCGCCCGAGCTCGACGTCCTCACCGTCCGGGAACGCGAGGTGATGCGACTCGTCGCCGCCGGCCTCTCGAACGCCGAGATCGCCGAGCGGCTCTTCGTCAGTCCGATGACCACGAAGACGCACGTCTCGCGGGCGATGATCAAGCTGGGCGCCCGCGACCGCGCACAGCTCGTGGTCTTCGCGTACGAGACCGGACTCGTCACCCCCGGCTGGACACCCTGATGCACAGCACGTCTGCACGCGTTCAGAGCTTGAACGTCGCCCGCGGGATGTCGGAGACGATCCGGCGCGCCGTGCGGACCGCGTCCTCCTCGGACAGCTGGTGCGTGACGACGAGCGACGCCAGGTACGCGGCGTCAGCCCGTCGTGCCATGTCGTGCCGCGCCGGGATCGAGCAGTACGCGCGGGTGTCGTCGATGAACCCGGAGGTCTTCGTGAACGACGCCGAGTCCGTGATCGCCGCCCGGTACCGGCCGATCGCCGCCGGGGTGTCGATGAACCACCACGGCGCCCCGGCGTAGACCGCGGGGTAGAAGCCCGCGAGGGGTCCGATCTCGCGCGAGAACACGGTCTCGTCGACGGTGAAGAGCACGAGGTGGAAGCCGGGCGCCGTGCCGAAGTCGTTCAGGAGCGGCCGGAGTGGTTCGGTGAACGACCCGACCGCGGGCAGGTCGTGGCCCGTGTCCGGCCCGAAGCGGTCGAGGGTCGGCTGGTGGTGGTTCCGCAACACGCCGGGGTGCAACTGCATGACGAGGCCGTCGTCGACGCTCATCTCGGCCCAGCGGTAGAGCATGTCGTGACGGTAGGCGGTGGCTTCGGCCGCGGTCACGGCGTCCGGCCCGCGCATCGCCGCGGCGTGGATGCGCTCGCGCTCGGCCGCCGGCAGCGGTGCAGACCCGGCGTCGAGCACCCCGGTGTCGGTGGCCGTCGCGCCGTGCTCGATGAAGTACTGCCGCCGTGCACGCAGCGCGTGGAGCAGCCCGTCGTGGGTGCCCGTCTCGATGCCCGCGGCCTCGCCGATCGACGTCACCACGTGCCTCCAGTCCGAGCGCGACGGGTCGAACACGGCGTCCGCGCGGAAGGTGGGGAGCACCCGTCCGGTGAAGGTGGGGTCCGCCGCGAGCCGCGCATGCGCGGCGAGGTCGGCGTCCGGTGCGTCGGTGGTGGCGAGGACCTCGATGCCGAAGGCGTCGAAGAGCGCACGTGGTCGGAACTCGGGGGAAC
Organism: Curtobacterium luteum; assembly: GCF_001475545.1. Lineage (GTDB taxonomy): Bacteria > Actinomycetota > Actinomycetes > Actinomycetales > Microbacteriaceae > Curtobacterium > Curtobacterium luteum_A. The sequence continues at coordinate 38,598 of NZ_LDQC01000096.1, forward strand.
GGAGCAGCGCGGCGAGGTGGTCGTACTGTTCGTCGGCGTTCTCGGCGGAAGGCGCTGACCGCAGGCCGAAGACGTCGTGGAGCTCGGTCTCGAACCAGTACCGGACGGGTGTGCCGAGGAAGTCGTCCCAGTGCGTGGCGAGGTGTCGCCAGACCTCACGGCCCGTGACGGGCGCCGCGGCGTCCCGGCCGAGCTGGTCGAGGGGCACCCCGTTGGCGTGCAGGAGTCGGAGGACGTAGTGGTCCGGGGTGATGAGGAGCGCTGCCGGGTCCGGGAAGGGCTCGTCGTCGGCGATGAGCGCTGCGTCGACGTGGCCGTGCGGGGAGATGATCGGCGCATCGGCCACCGTTTCGTACACCGTCCGGGCGATGTCCCGGGCGGCCGGGTCTGCCGGGAGCAGCCGGTCGGGGTGCGGTACCAGGGGGGTCGTGGTCGTGCTGTTCCGGGTCATCGTCGACTCCTTCAGGACGGACGGTGGGGCGAGCTCGGCGCCGGGCCGGTGGACTCGCGGACGGTGAGGTGGGTGGGCAGGGCGACGGCTCCGGCGGTCTGCCCGTCGGGCAGGTCGTCGCCGGACGACGAGGGTGCGGCGCCGAGCCGGCCGAGGAGCATCCGGATCGCCACCCGCCCCGCGCGCTCGATCGGTGACGTCATCGTGGTCAGCGGCGGGTTGCAGAAGTCGGCGCCGAAGATGTCGTCGCACCCCACGACCGACATGTCCTCCGGGACCCGGACGCCGCGCTCGCGCAGCCGCGACAGCATGCCGATCGCGATGAGGTCGTTGAAGGCGATGCACGCCGTCGCCCCGGCGTTGACCGCGGCGTCGGCGGCCGCGGCGCCCGAGTCGACGAACGGGGCGTGCGGTCCGACCCGGGCGACCCGCACACCGAGGCGCTTCGCGACCCGGACGAGCGCCCGCCACCGACGCTCGTTGGACCACGAGCTGTCCGGACCCGCGACGTAGAGGACGTCCCGGTGCCCCAGGCTCACGAGGTGCTGCACGGCCTGCTCGACCCCGCCCGGGGTGTCGATGAGGACCGAGGGGACGCCGGCCGGTCGACGGTTCACGACGACGAGGGGGGTGCGCTCGGCGAACCGGGCGATCTGCGCGTCGGACAGACGAGAGGCCGTGAGCACCGCGCCGTCCGCCTTCGTGGCGATCGCGCTGAGAGCGGCGAGCTCGGCGTCGGCGGACTCCTCGGTGTCGACGAGCAGCTGCGTCCACCCGGCGGCCGAGAGCTGGTGCTGTGTGCCCCGGATGACGTCGAAGTAGAAGGGGTTCGTGATGTCCGAGACGAGGACGGCGACCGCGCGGGTCCGGCCGGACGTCAGCGCCCGCGCCTGCGAGTTCGCGACGTAGCCGAGCTCCCGTGCGGCCTGCTGGATGCGCTGCTGCGTGACGTGGTTCACCCGGTCCGGCAACGAGAGGGCGCGGGACACCGTGGACGGCGCCACACCGGTGGCGTCGGCGATGTCCCGGATCGTCACCCGACGACCGACGTCCGCACCCCCGACGGGGACCGTGTCTGCGCTGCTCACGCTGCCGAAGCTAGGCCGTCGTGGCAACAAGTGGCAACCGGTTGCCGGATGTTGCCACCAGCGGGACAGTGGTGGCACCCGGGCAGCGCTGCCGACGGTCGGTCGTCCAACGCAGCCCTCGGAGGTCTCGAGGAGGAAGCCCCCGCATGAGGACACGAAGACTGAAGGCCCGCTCCGTGGTCGGGGCCGTCGCCGTCGTCGCGCTCGCAGCACTGTCGCTGCAGGGCTGCGCGATCGTCAACGGCAGCGGCGACGACCCGAACACGCTCCGCGTCATGATGGGCGCGGACACCACCTACCCCAAGGAACGCAAGCAGTGGCAGCAGGACGTCGCCGCCGAGTTCCAACGAACCACCGGCGCGAAGGTGCAGTGGGAGACGTACTCCTCGGCGCAGGAGGAACTCACCGCCATCCAGACGAGCGTCATCTCCGGGCAGGGCCCCGACGTGTACGCGATCGGCACCACGTTCACGCCGACCGCCTACGCCACGGGCGCCTTCGTCGAGATGGGGAAGAAGGAGTGGGACGCGGTCGGGGGCAAGGACCAGTTCGACCCGGCGTCGTTCGGCATCTCCGGTCCGAGCTCGTCGAAGCAGATCGGGATCCCCCTCGCCAGCCGGCCGTTCGTCATGGCGGTGAACAAGGACCTGCTCGCGAAGGCCGGGATCACCGAGATGCCGACCACATGGGACCAGTTGACCGCTGACGCGGAGAAGACGACCAGCGGCGACGTGCACGGCCTGGCGATCGCGTACGCCGACGGCTTCGACCCGTGGAAGTTCGTCTGGGGCATGGCGCAGAACGCGGGCAACACGATCGTCTCGAAGGACGGCAATGCCGAGATCGACACGAAGGCCGTGGAGGACGCCTACCGCACCTACTTCGACTGGGTCACCAAGGACGGCGTCGTCGACAAGGCCGCGATCGGGTGGAACAACGCGCAGGCCCTCGCGCAGTTCACCGACGGCAAGGCCGCGTTCTTCCCGATGACGACCACCACCGCGATCAACTCGTTCAAGGACACGAAGGTCGACGGCAAGTACGAGTTCGCACTGCTGCCGACCGTCCCGCCGGGGGCGACCTCGCGCCCCAGCGACGGGATCGAGGCGGCCAGCATCCTGTCCGGCGACAACTGGGTCGTCGCGGACTACGGGAAGAAGCAGGACCTCTCGTTCGACTTCATCAAGCAGCTCAGCACGCCGAAGGCACAGCTGCAGTACTACGAGCTGTTCGGCAACCTGCCCACCAACGCCGACGCGGCCGCACAGCTCGCGGCCGACAACCCCCAGCTCGCGCCGATCATCCAGGCGGGCAAGCTCTCGAAGCCCACCGCGTTCACGGGAGCGTGGTCGGACATCCAGCTCGCCCTCGTCGACGTCGTCGTGCAGTCGATCCCGCAGCTCAAGAGCGGCGAGGTGAGCGACGAGCAACTGCGGTCGCGCCTCGAGTCCGCGCAACGGGATGCCCAGTCCACCCTGAACCGACAGAAGAACGGAGGGCTGTGATGACCGCCACCGAGACCCGGCCCCGCACGCAGTCCTCGCGACCCCACGGCGTCCGGCCCGTCGGCAAGACCCCGCTCTACAAGAAGGAACGTCCGCTCTGGATGCTCCTCCCCGGCGGCGTCCTCATGCTCGCCGTCATCGTGGTGCCGCTCCTCGTCGGCGTGTACATCGCGATGCTCGACCTCGACCAGTACACGCTGCGGCAGTGGTTCAGCGCCCCGTTCATCGGGTTCGCGAACTTCGCCGAGGCCTTCACCGCCTCGCCCCTCCTGCACTCGATCTGGATCTCGGTGTCGCTGTCCGTGCTCGTCACCGCGGTCACGGTACCGATCGGGGTCGCCGCGGCGATCTCCACGCAGAACCGGTTCCCCGGCCGCGGACTCGTCCGGTCCGTCTACCTCATCCCGTACGTGCTCCCCGCGTTCGTCGTCGGCACGTTCTTCCGGACCATGCTGCAGCCGCAGGGCGTCGTGAACTCGGTCCTGCACACGGACGTGCTCTGGCTGAACGGCTCCGCGTCCTACTGGGCGCTCGCCGGGGTGATGGTGTGGACGAGCTGGCCGTTCGTCTACCTGCTGTCCCTCGCCGGGCTGCAGGCCGTCGACAACGAGGTGCACGAGGCCGCGGCGCTCGACGGCGTGACCTGGTGGGCGAAGCTCCGGTACATCATCTTCCCGTACCTGCGCGGCCCGCTCTCACTCGCGGTGATCATCTCGATCCTCCACAACATCAACAACTTCACGCTCCCGTTCGTCCTGTTCGGCATCCCGCTGCCGTCGAGCGTCGAGGTGATGCCCGTCCTGACCTACATCGCGAGCTTCCAGTCGTTCCGCTTCGGTCTGTCCGCGGCCATGGCGATCTGCTCGCTCGTGATCGTCGCCATCCCGCTGTTCGTCTACCTCCGGGCCGTGAAGCTCGACACCGGTGACGACGCTGGCCCCACCCGCAAGCAGCGACGGGCCGACCGGGCCACGCTCGCGGCAGCGGACCCGACCTCGCTCGCGGCAGCCACCCCGGCCGCAGCCGCCGACATCGACGGAGCCCGCGCATGAGCACCCAGAGCACCTTCCGCACCCGCACCCGCCCGACCGCGACGCTGACCGAGAGCATCACGGCACGGAGCGGCCGCCCGGCGAAGCGGCCCTACGACACCGACGTCACCCGGCTCCTGCCGCGCTGGCTGCTCATCGTCGTCATCGCCGTGATCGTCGCGTTCATCGCCGTCCCGGTGCTGTACATACTGTTCGGCTCCGTCAACTCCGACGTCGCGGTCGCCCGCGGCGAGTACTTCCCGTCCGAGTTCACCCTGGCGAACTACGTGAACATCTGGTCGACGGTCGCCCTGGGGCAGGGACTGGTGAACTCCATCCTCACCGCGGGGGCGGTCGCCGTCGCGAGCGCCGCGCTCGCCGTGTCCACCGCCTACGTCCTCGTCCGCTTCCGGTTCCTCGGCCGCCTGACGATCCTCCGCGGGCTCCTCGCCCTGCAGTCGATCCCGGGCACGCTCCTGCTCCTGCCCGTGTTCGTCGTGTTCTCGAACATCGCGAGCGCGACCGGCGTGCAGATCATCGGCACCCGCTGGGGACTCTTCGTCACCTACCTGACGTTCGCCTTGCCGTTCTCGACCTGGGTGATGGTGACGTACCTCCGTGGGCTGCCGAAGGAACTCGAGGAGGCCGCTCGCATCGACGGCGCATCGAGCGGCCGCATCCTCCGCAGCGTGGTCCTGCCCCTGTCGTGGCCGGGGATCGTCGTGTCCGCGATCTTCGCGTTCCTGCTCGGCTGGAACGACGTCCTGTTCTCCACGATCATGACGACCCCGAACACGCGCACCGTCGCCGTGGTGCTGCAGGTGCTCGGCACCACCCAGGAGGGCGGCGCCGTCCCGATCTACGGCCAGATGATGGCCGCATCGATCGTCTGTGCCGTGCCGGTCGTCGCGCTCTACCTCATCTTCCAGCGCTACCTGGTCGGCGGCCTCACGGCCGGCTCGGTGAAGTAGCGCTGTGCAGTCTTCCGACTTGTCCACAGACAGCCTGGAGGCGCGGTGCCAGCCCGCCCCGCGCCTCCAGACTGCCTCCATGAAGGGAATGCAATGACGGACCAGCCCACGTGGGAACTCTCCGGTTTCGGCGACGAGATCGACGCCGACCCGGCGATCCAGGTCGCCGTGCTGCAGGCGCTCGGCGCCAGCGCCATCGAGGTGCGGAGCGCCTGGGGGGTGAACGTCGTCGACCTCGACGACGACCAGCTCGCCGGGCTCCACCGCCTCTTCGAGGAGCGTGGGCAGACCGTGTCCGCCATCGCCTCGCCGATCGGCAAGGTGCCGGTCGACGAGCCCGTCGAGCACGAGGTCGGCCGGCTCGGTCGCGCGATCGCCGCGGCGCACGCCCTCGGCACGACGAACATCCGGATCTTCTCGTTCTACTTTGAGGGGCGCACGGCCGGATCTGTCCGCGACGACGTCCTCACCCGCATGCGTGCCCTCGCCGACCTCGCCGAGCGCGAGGGCGTGGTCCTGCTCCACGAGAACGAGAAGGACATCTACGGCGACGTGCCCGACCGGGTGCTCGACATCGTCGAGAGCGTCGGCTCCCCGGCACTGCGCCTCGCGTGGGACAACGCGAACTACGTGCAGTGCGGCGTCCGACCGTTCACCGACGGCTGGGAGCGCCTCGCCCCGTACGTCGACTACCTCCAGGTCAAGGACGCCCTCGCAGCCGACTCGTCCGTCGTGCCGGCGGGCGAGGGGGACGGTGAACTGCTGCAGACCCTGACCGCGCTCCGCGACGCCGGGTACTCCGGGTACGCATCCCTCGAACCGCACCTCAGCGACTTCACCAACCTCGGCGGGTTCTCCGGTCCCGCGGCCTTCGGTCGCGCCGGACGCGCCTTCCGCTCCCTCACCGACCAGATCGGAGTCACCCTGCGATGACCACCCCACTGAAGTTGGCAGTCGTCGGCGCCGGCGTCATCGGACGCCACCACGCCCGCGTCGCCGTGCAGCACCCGGACCTCGAGGTCGTCGCCCTCGTCGACGCGATCCCCGCAGCGGCCACGAGCGCAGCCGACGAACTCGAGGCGATGGGCGTCACGCGGCCGATCACGACGTCCACCATCGAGGAGGCGATCGAGCAGGCCGACATCGACGTCGTCGCGATCTGCTCGCCCTCCGGCATGCACGTCCAGCTCGCCGAGGCAGCACTCGCTGCCGGCAAGCACGTCGTGATCGAGAAGCCGCTCGACACGACGATGCCGCGAGCGCGGCAGATCGCGGCGCTCGCCGCGGACGCCCGCGAGCGCGGTCTCGTGACGAGCGTCATCAGCCAGCACCGCTTCGACCCGGCCTCGGTCGCGGTCGCCGGGGCCGCGCACGACGGTTCGTTCGGCACGGTCACCTCGGGCGTCGCGAGCGTCGCCTGGTACCGGTCACAGGGGTATTACGACTCGGGCGACTGGCGCGGCACCTGGGAGCTCGACGGCGGTGGCGCGGTGATGAACCAGGGCGTCCACACCGTCGACCTCCTCGTGTGGGCGCTCGGCCGCCCGGAGGAGATCTCGGCACAGACCGGGCTCCTCGCCCACGACCGGATCGAGGTCGAGGACACCGCGGTCGCCACGGTCCGGTTCCGGGACGGCGCCCTCGGGGTGATCCACTGCACGACCGCGGCGTACCCGGGGCTCTCCGCTCGGTACGCGGTCTACGGCACGCACGGTTCGGCGATCGTCGACGACGACCGGCTCGCCTACTTCCACGTCGCGCCGGACACCGCGACGCTCGAGTCGGCGTCCACCACCGCGAACGCCACCGCCGTGGCGGACGCGGTCGACCAGAAGTCCGACGTCGTCCCGCCCGAGCACGTCGTCGGCGGTCCGACCGAGCCCGACCACTTCGCAGCCGGCCACGCACGGCAGTACACCGACATCGTCGCCGCGATCCGCGAGGGCCGCGAGCCCGGCGTGACCGTCGACGCCGCACTCGTGTCCCTCGCGACCGTCCGCGGGCTCTACGTCAGCGCGACGCTCGGCAAGCCGGTCCGCATCGACGACGTCATCGAGGGCCGGTACGACGACGTGGTGCCGGTCGTCGGCGCCGGCGCCCACACAGAAGGAGCAGTCTCGTGAAGTTCTCCGTGTTCACCGCTTCCACCCCGGACTGGACCCCGACCGAGGCGGCGCGAACCCTTGCCGAGCAGGGATGGGACGGCATCGAGTGGCGTGTCCTCGACGACCAGCCGGCCGACGGCGCCGAGGTCCCGGCCGATCGGTCGTTCTGGGCGGGCAACAAGTCGACGTGGCAGTTCACCGGCATCGCCGACCGCGTCGGCGAGATCGCCAGCACCACCGACGCCGCCGGACTCGAGTACTCCGGCATCGGCGGCTACCAGCAGGTGTCCGACCACGACGGCGTCGACACCATGCTGCGGGTCACCGCCGAGCTGGGCGCTCGGCAGGTCCGGGTCACCATGCCGCACTACCGGCAGACGCGGGAGCGCACCGGCGAGACCTACGCGCAGGTCTTCGACCGCACCCGGGCCGACCTCGAGTGGGCGGCGGGCCGCGCGGCGGAGCTCGGTGTGAAGGCGTTGGTCGAACTGCACCACATGACGATCACCCCGTCGGCGTCCGCGGCGCTCCGGCTCGTCGACGGCCTCGACCCGGAGCACGTCGGCGTCATCCACGACCTCGGCAACCTCGTCATCGAGGGGCAGGAGGACCACCTCGCCGCGTTCGAGCTGCTCGGGCCGTACCTCGCGCACGCCCACGTGAAGAACGCCCGATGGGTCGACACCGGCGACACCCGGGCCGACGGCAGTCGGATCTGGCAGAACGAGTGGGCACCGCTGCGCGACGGTCAGGCTTCGGTCGCCGAGTACCTCGACGCGCTGCGGCAGCACGGCTACGACGGCTGGGTCACCATCGAGGACTTCTCCACCGACCTCCCACTCGAGGCCCGCACGGCCGACAACCTGGCGTACCTGCGTTCGCTCGTCCCGGTGACGGCGTGAGCGACCGTCGTCCGGGCATCGTCCACCTCGGGGTGGGGGCGTTCGCGCGGGCCCACGTCGCCTGGTACACGGCGCACGCAGACGGGCAGCCGTGGGGCATCACCGCCTTCACCGGTCGCTCACCGGCGGCGGCCGAGGCACTGGCCGCGCAGGACTGCCGGTACACGCTGGTCACCCGCGCTCCGTCCGGGGACACCGCCGAGGTCGTCGACACGATCGTCGCGGCCCACTCCGGTGACGACGACACGGCCTGGAGGCGCATGGTCGCGTCCCCGGAGACCACCGTCGTCACCCTGACGGTCACCGAGCAGGGCTACCGGTCCGGCTCGGACGTCCCGGCGCGGCTCGTCGCGGGGCTCGACGCCCGGCGTGCCGCCGGCGCCGGGCGGATCGCGCTCGTGTCGCTCGACAACCTGACGCACAACGGCGAGGTGCTGCGTGACGCCGTCACGTCCGCCGTGGCCGACGCCGAGCTGCGGGCGTGGATCACGGCGAACGTCGCGTTCCCGTCGTCGATGGTCGACCGGATCACCCCGGCCACGACCGCGGCCGACGTGGACGAGCTCGCCGGGCTCCCGGGGGCGCTCGAAGGCGACCGCGTGCCCGTGGTCACCGAGCCCTTCGCCGAGTGGGTGCTCGAGGACCGGTTCGACGGCATCGACCGGCCGGCATGGGAGACCGCGGGCGTGCGGATCGTCGACGACGTGACCCCCTACGAGCAGCGCAAGCTCTGGCTGCTCAACGGGGCCCACTCCCTGCTCGCGTACCTCGGGCTCCTGCTCGGGCACGAGACCGTGGCGCAGGCCATGGACGACCCCCGGTGCCGCGCGGCCGTCGAGCAGCTCTGGGACGAAGCCGCCGCCGAGCTCCCGCTGCCGGACGCCGAGGTGGTCGACGCCCGCGCCGCCCTCGTCGAGCGGTTCGCGAACCCGCGCATCCGGCACACCCTCCGGCAGATCGCGTCCGGAGGCTCCCAGAAGCTCCCGGTCCGAGTGGTCGACGTGCTTCGCCACCGGCTCGACCGCGACCCCGACGCCGACATCGGCCCGGGGGCCACCACGACGCTCGCCGCGTGGTGGATGCACCTGACCGAGCAGCCCGGGTTCGTGGACGACGCCGGAGCCCCCGGGCCGGACTCGGACGTGCACGACGTCCTGCGCGCCGTCGCCCCTGATCTCGACACGACCCCCGTGGTCGCCGCCGTGACCGCGGCAGCCGACCGCATCCGCTCGGCCCGGCACGACACCGCCGGGGCCCGTACCGACCACGCGGACACCCGCACCGAAGAAGGAGCGCACGCATGACCGACAGCACGACGAACCCCGCGGCCCCGGTGCCGGGCGCGACCGACGGCGGCGCCGCGACGGACCCGACCGCCGGACGTCCGGACACGTGGGCGTCTGGGGACCGCGGGCAGCTCATCGACCGGGCCGAGGTCGTCGTCACGAGTCCGAACCGGAACTTCGTCACGCTGAAGATCACGACGGCGGACGGCGTCACCGGACTGGGCGACGCGACCCTCAACGGTCGCGAGCTCGCGGTCGCGTCGTACCTGTCCGAGCACGTCGTGCCGCTGCTCGTCGGCCGCGACGCCAGCCGGATCGAGGACGCCTGGCAGTTCCTCTACCGCTCGTCGTACTGGCGCCGCGGTCCGGTCACGATGGCTGCGATCGCCGCGGTGGACATGGCGCTCTGGGACATCAAGGGCAAGGTCGCCGGCATGCCCGTCTACCAGCTGCTCGGCGGCGCCTCCCGCACCGGGCTCATGGCGTACGGGCACGCATCGGGCAAGGAGCTCCCCGAGCTGTTCGACTCGATCCGCGAGCACCAGGCCGAGGGCTACCGGTCCATCCGCGTCCAGACCGGCGTCCCGGGGCTGGAGAGCATCTACGGCATCGCCTCGAACAGGACCACCGAGGGCAACGCGGGCGTCCGGTACGACTTCGAGCCGGCGCAGCGCGGGGCGTTCCCGGCGATGGAGGACTGGGACACCCGGGCGTACCTCCGGCACGTGCCCACCGTGTTCGAGGCCGTCCGCAACGAGTTCGGCCCCGAGCTCCCACTGCTGCACGACGGCCACCACCGGATGACCCCGCTGCAGGCCGCGAAGCTCGGCAAGAGCCTGGAGCCGTACGACCTGTTCTGGCTCGAGGACTGCACGCCCGCCGAGAACCAGGAGGCGCTCAAGCTCGTCCGGCAGCACACCACGACGCCGCTCGCGATCGGCGAGGTGTTCAACACGATCTGGGACTTCAAGGACATCATCCGCGACCAGCTCATCGACTACGTCCGCGGAGCAGTCACGCACATGGGCGGCATCTCCCCCCTGCGCAAGACGATGGACTACGCCGCGATGTACCAGATCAAGTCCGGGTTCCACGGGCCGACCGACATCTCGCCGGTGGGCCTGGCGGCGCAGATGCACCTGGGGCTCGCCATCCACAACTTCGGCATCCAGGAGTACATGCAGCACGGCCCGAAGACCAACCAGGTGTTCCGGCAGACCTTCACCTTCACCGACGGCTACCTCCACCCGGGCGACGAACCGGGCCTCGGGGTCTCGCTCGACGTCGACGAAGCAGGCAAGTACCCGTACGAGCAGGCGTACCTGCCGTTCAACCGCCTCGCCGACGGCACCGTCCACGACTGGTGACCCACCGGGGGAACGCGGGCATGCTGGGCTGATGGAGTTCAGCGAGGTCGCCGGGGAGCTGCTGCTCGTGGCCCCCGGCGACTTCGTGCGTGCACGGACGGAACGGCAGCGCGCGGTGCGGAAGGACGACCGTGCCCTGGCCACTCGGATCGGCGGGCTCCGGAAGCCCGCGCCGGCCGCGTGGGTCGTCGACCTCCTCGTGCACGACGAGGCGCTCGACGAAGCGATCGACCTCGGTCCGGCGCTCCGCGAGGCGCAGGCGGGCGCGGACCCCGACGAGATCGCCACGCTCCGGAAGCAGCGCGCACGACTCGTCCGGCGGCTGACCGACCGGGGTGCAGCGCTCGCCGCAGGAGCCGGACACGAGGTCACCCGTGCCGTCCTCGACCAGGTGGCCGCGACGATCGAAGCGGCCATGATGGACCCGCACGCCGCCGCGGCCGTGCGGTCCGGGCTGCTCGTCCGGCCGCTCGAGAGCGTCGGGTTCGACGGCGTCGACCTCGACGGAGCGCTCGCCGACCCCGACGCCGTGCCGGACGCGTGGTCCGGGTCCGACGCCGAGCCGATCCCGATCGACCACGCACCCAGCCGCGGGCGGCGGGGCGGTCGTGGTGGCCAGGACGACGACGAGGGCAGCGCAGGGGAGCCGACCCGCGCCTCCCGGCCGACAGCGCGGAAGCGCGAAGCGGAACCGGACACGCAACCGGACGAAGACGCGCCGGTGCCGGACCGCGGCGCCCTCCGCCGTGCGGAGGCCGATGCCCGTCGAGCGTCCCGCGAGGCGGACGCCGCGCTCGACGCAGCCGAGGAAACGCTCGACGCAGCGGACGCGCGCCAGCGGGACCTCCACCACCGTCGTGACGCACTCGCAGCCGAACTGGAGCAGCTGGACCGCGACCTCGCCGACCTCGCCGTCGAGACCGAGCGGCTCGGTGCCGCGCGGGACGTCGCCGAGGCCGCGAGTGACCGCGCCCGCGCCGAGCTCGACGCCGTGCGTGCACGTCGCGGAGGTCGCCGAGCCTGACGGCCGCTGCAACGAGATCGTTGTACAACAGTTGTCGTTCTTGACCATCGGTGTTGGAGCGGTCTAACCTCGGTGACCATGCTTCGGGCCGGCGATGGTCCGCCGGGTGCCACCCCTGCCGTCGACGGGGTGCCCCGGGCACAGGACTCGCATCATCGCCGGCGTCCCGAGCGCCCGCTGCACGACACGGGCGGTCGGGGACGAGGCGCGCGGCGCACCCCGGAGACATGCCGCGATGCCGGGTCGAGCACTCCGGGGGCCCTCCAGGAGAGACGACACATGTCGGAACCCCGCACCACCCGTACCAGCACACTGACCCCGCCGAACGGCGTCCCCGCGTCCGCGGTGGACCGCACCGCACCACCACCACGCGCACGGACGGGCCTCGTCGCTCGCCTGGGCATCCCGCACGCCCTCCGATGGGGGTTCCTCGGCGTCCTGGTCTTCATGACCGGCGACGGCATCGAGTCCAACTTCATCTCGCCGCACATCGCCGCGGCCCTCGGGTCCGGTGGGGTCGACAGCGCCGCGATGGTGATCGGTCTCTACGGGGTCGCGGTCCTCGTCGCGTCGTACTTCGCCGGCGTCCTGTCCGAGCTGTGGGGACCCCGGAACGTGATGACGGTCGGAGCCGCGCTCTGGGTGGCGTTCCAGGTCGCGTTCCTCGCGGCGCTGCCGACAGGTTCGGTCGGCCTCATCGCGCTGACCTACTTCCTGCGCGGACTCGGCTTCCCGCTGTTCGCGTTCTCGTTCCTCTGCTGGGTCAACCACACGGTCGCCCGGGACCGGAACGCCACCGCGGTCGGCTGGTTCTACGTCGTCTTCACCGGAGGCCTGCCGACCCTGGGTTCCCTCATCGCGATCGGGTCGATCCCGGCGTTCGGGGGCGGACACACCGGCGAGACCTGGTCGATGGCGCTGTCCCTGGTGCTCGTCGCGGCGGGATGGGCGATCGTGCGGTTCGGCGTCTCCGAGCCCACCGGCCTGGGGCGCATCGCCCCGCGGTCGCACTCCGCCGCGCGCGTCCTCGCCAGCGGGGTCGAGGTCTGCGTCAGGCGTCCGAAGGTCCTGCTCGCGGTCGTCATCCGGCTCGTGAACACGGCGCCGGAGTTCGGGATGTTCGTGATCATGCCCGCGATCATCGGGGCCCAGCTCGGCTGGGGTCAGTCGAAGTGGCTCACGATGACCGTGATCGTCTACGCGGGGAACATCCTCTTCAACGCCTTCTTCGGTGCCCTGGGTGATCGCATCGGGTGGATCCGTACCGTGAAGTGGTTCGGCATCGCCGCGTCCGCCGTCGGGCTCCTCGCCTGGTGGTACGTGCCGCACCTCGTGCCGGCGGGCTCCGAGTGGGGCTTCTGGGTCGCCACCGCGGCCGGGACCGTCTTCGGCATCATGCTCGCGGGCTTCACCCCCATGGGCGCGATCGTCCCTGCCTTCGCGGGCGAGGAACGCCGTGGTGCCGCGATGGCGATGTACGCGACGGCCGCCGGCGGCGCGACCTTCCTCGGGAACGCGGTCGTCAGCGCGGTCCTGCCCTGGGCGGGCCCGGGCGGTGTCGTCTGGACGTTCGTCGGCCTCTACGCCGTCGCCTTCGTGGTGCTGTCGTTCCTGAAGGTCCCGGAGGGTGCGGTCGGGCACTGACGTGCCCGGTGTTCGGACGGAGGCACGTGTCGGCACCGCCACGGACCTCCCGTCCGGACGCTCCGACCCCGCCGGTGCGACACGCCCGGTCCGCGCCTGGTAGGCTTGGCGACTGACTTCGGCGAGGGCCGCGTACGCGCGGCCGTGATCGACGCAGTGGGAGACCCGGCCCAGTCCTGGGAGCGTTCCTCACGCGTGCACGCGTTCGAGTTGCAACACCACAGACCCCCGATGCCGGCACCCCGGCGTCGACCACGACACCAGGAGGCAACCATGGCCGACAACACCAAGCTCGCGGCGGAAGTCCGCACCAAGTTCGGCAAGGGCGCGGCCCGGAAGATCCGTGCGAACGACAAGATCCCCGCGGTCGTCTACGGCCACGGCACCGAGCCGAAGCACATCACCCTCCCGGGCCACGAGACGATGCTGATCGTCCGTACCGCCAACGCGATCATCGACCTCGACATCGAGGGCACCGCGCAGCTCGCCCTCGTGAAGGACGTCCAGCGCGACCCGGTGCGCCAGATCATCGAGCACATCGACCTCGTCGTCGTGCGCCGTGGCGAGAAGGTCACCGTCGACGTCCCCGTGGTCGTCGAGGGTGAGTCCTTCTCCGGCACCATCCACGTCCAGGACCTCGCCTCGGTCTCGCTCCTCGTCGAGGCGACGAAGATCCCCGAGCACGTCGTGGTGGACGTCGAGGGCCTCGAGGACGGCAAGCAGATCCTCGCCTCCGAGATCGAGCTCCCGTCGGGCGCCGAGCTCGAGACCGACGCCGACGCGCTCGTCGTCCAGATCGTCACCCCGCGTGCGACCGCCGACGACATCGCCGCCGACGAAGAGGCCGCCGAGGCCGGTGCCGAGGCCGGCGCCGAGGGCGAGGCCGCTGCCTCCTCCGACGACGAGTCCGAGTCGGACTCCGAGTAAGACCCCGATCGCGGACATCTGACCGACGCTGATGGCTGACAACGTGTTCGTCGTCGTCGGGCTCGGGAACCCCGGGCCCGGTTACGCCGGCAACCGCCACAACGTCGGTCAGATGGTCCTCGACGAACTCGCCGCCCGGATGGGGGCGACGTTCAAGAAGCACAAGACGCCGAACCAGGTCGCCGAGGGGCGCCTGGTGCCCGGCGGACCGAAGCTCGTGCTCGCCAAGCCCGCTTCGTTCATGAACACCTCCGGCGGCCCGGTGTCGTCGATCCTCGGGTTCTACGGACTCGATGCGCAGTCGCTCGTCGTCGTGCACGACGAGCTCGACCTGCCCTACGACACCGTCCGCCTCAAGGGCAACGGCGGACACGGCGGACACAACGGCCTCCGCGACATCATCAAGGCGACCGGGACGAACGAGTTCGCCCGGGTGCGGATCGGCATCGGCCGTCCCCCGGGTCGACAGGACCCTGCCGACTACGTGCTGCGCGACTTCTCGCCAGCCGAGAAGAAGACGCTCCCGAACCTCGTCGCCGACGGCGCCGACGCTGTCGAAGCGATCGCGGACCTCGGCCTGCTCGCCGCCCAGCAGCGGATCCACGCCCCCTCCTGATCGCGCTCCCGATCCCGGTCGTCCCCGAACTGGGGGACCGCCCCGTCCCCCACGGTCGGTAGGTTCTGGCCGGGGGTGCCCGACCCCCGATGAACGAGGGGGTCCTCCGATGGCGCTGCACCGGTCCCGGCCGTCCGCCCGGCGAGCCGCACTCCCGGCCGTCGTCGTCGCGGCGGCCCTGCTCGCGACCGCCGGACTCGGCGCTGCGACGGTCGGGGCGGCGAGTGCAGCCGTCGCGACCTGGACCCCGAGCGCAGCGATCACGGACGCACCCGGTGCCGCTGCGTCGTTCGCCGCACCGAACGATGTCCGGTACACGCGCTCCGGGGCGCTCCTCGTCGCCGACTTCGCCAGGAACGGCGTCCTGCGCCGGGAGACCGACGGCACGTGGTCGGTCGTCGCGCCGTTCGGTACCGACGACCGTTCGATGTGGAACCCGTCCGCGCTGGCCGAGACCGACGACGGACGGCTCGTCGTGGCCGAGGCCGGCCGGCGTCCGACGTCGGGCGGCCCCGGGACGATCGCCGTGCTCGACGGGCACGACGTCGAGCGGCGGTTCCCGGCCCCCGCCGACCGAGCGGTGTCGGAACTCGCGGTCGACGGCGCACGACTCGTCGCCGCCGTGCCCGGGACGGGGTCGCTGTGGGAGACGGACATGACGGCGCAGGCGCCGGTGTGGCGCGCGGTCGACGGCCCGTGGGTGGACCCCGCGGGCGTGGCGGTGTCGCCCGACGGCTCGGTCTGGACGGTGACGGACGGCACGACCGACGTCGTGTGGCGACTCGACCGGACCACCGGTGTCGCCACGTCGCTCGGGACCGTCCAGGACGACCAGGGGCGGGTCCGGCTCCGCGGGGTCGCACTGCTCGCGGACGGGTCGGTCGTGGTGGTCGACAACGGTGGCGGACGGGTCTTCGTGCTGCAGGACCGCGGGTGGGCGGTCGCGTTCGCGGGGGCGCAGGACGGGAGCACGCTCGTGAACCCGACGGGGGTGTCGGTCGGGCCGGGGGACCGGATCGCGGTGGCGGACTACAACCGGCAGCGGGTCGTGGAGGCCGCGCGGGTGGCGACCGTGACGCCCGCCCCCGACCCGCAGCCGACGCCGGATG
>NZ_LDQC01000097.1 GCF_001475545.1 Curtobacterium luteum
TTCCCCCCCTCTCTTCTCCCTCTCCTTTCTCCTCCCCCTCTCCTCCTCTCTCTCCTCCCTCTCTCTCCCTTTCCTCCCTCTCCCCCTTCTTTTCCTTCCTCCTTTCCCTCCCCCTTCCTTCTCTCTCTTTTTCTCTTCCTCTCTTTCCTTCTCCCTCTTCCCTTCCCTCTCCTCCTCTCTCCTCCTTTTTCTCTTCCTTCCTTCTTTCTCCTCTCTCTCCTTCCTCTCCCTCTCCTCTTCTTTCTCCTTCTTTTTCTTCTTTCTTTCTCCCTCTCCCTTCCTTTTCTTCCTCTCTCTCCCTTCTCCTCCTTTTTTCTTCTTCCCCTTTTTTCTTCTCTCCTCCCTTCCTTTCCCTCCTCCCTCTCTCCTTCTCTTTCCTTTGTCTTATACACATCTCCTAG
>NZ_LDQC01000098.1 GCF_001475545.1 Curtobacterium luteum
GAGCGCAACGGAGCCAGCGATGACCACCGAGCACCACCCCACCCCGGCCGACACGGCCACCTCCGGCCTGAAGCGCGAGCTCAAGGTCGCCGATGCTGCAGCGTTCTCCGTCGGCCTCATCGGACCCGTCGGCGTCATGGCGCTCCTCGGCGCCGGTGCCGCGGGCATCCTCGGCCGCGGCGCCACCTGGGCCTTCGTGTTCGCCCTCGTCGCCGTGTCGCTCGTGGCGTACGGCTTCGTGAAGCTCTCCCGGCACATCGCCCACACCGGCTCGGTCTACGCGACGGTCGGTCTGACCCTCGGAGCGCGGGCCGGGTTCGTCGCGGGCTGGGCGCTGTTCTTCGCGTACGTGACGATCGGCGCGGGCTCGGGCATCGAGATCAGCCTGTTCGTCACGCAACTGCTGAACGACGTCGGCATCGCCGTGCAGCCGGACTGGATCTGGATCACGATCGTCGCACTCGCCGTGGTCGTCCTGCTCGGGCGTCGCGAGGTGCACGTCATCACCCGGTCGCTCCTCTACGCCGAGCTCATCGGCGCGGTGCTCGTCACGATCCTCAACGTCGTGGTGCTCGTCCGTCTCGGGGTCGGGGCCGCACCGGCGGGGCGCCACCTCAGCTGGGAGTTCCTGGAGCTCCCGAGCGGCACCGACGTCAGCCTCATCGCCGGGGCAGCGGTCTTCGGGTTCCTGGCGTTCGCCGGCTTCGAGGGTGCCGCCACCCTCGGCGAGGAGACGAGCAACCCGAAGCGCGACATCCCCAAGGCGCTGAAGATCGCGATCGTCGTCGTCGGGGCGTTCTACCTGCTCTCGATCGTCGCGCAGTCGCTCGGCTACGGCACCTCGGCCGCCGGGGTGAAGCAGTTCGCGGGTTCCGCCGCACCGTACGGCGACCTCGCCCGCACGTACGTCGGCAGCTGGCTCGCCGACCTGCTCACCCTCGCCGCCGTCGTCAGCCTCTTCGCGATCTTCCTCGGCACGCTCTCCGGGGCGTCGCGCGTGCTCTTCGCGCTGTCGCGGGACACCGGCATCGCCCGTCCGATCGCGAAGCTGTCCCGCCAGGGCTCGCCGGTCAACGCGCTGAGCGTCGTCGCGGTGGTCGTCGTCCTGGTCGTGATCGGCGAGCGGCTCACCGGCGCCGCCGTGCTCGACGCGACCTACTGGGCGCTGACCGTCGGCACCATCGCGCTGCTCGTCGCCTACGTCCTCGCGACCGTCGGCGCCGTCCGCTTCCTGTTCTTCTCGCACCGGACCGACACCCCGAAGTGGCAGATCGTCGTGCCCGTGCTCGCGCTGGCCCTCGTGCTCTACACGATCTACAAGAACGCCGTCGGACTCGAGGCCCCGTACAGCTGGTTCCCGTACATCGTCGCGGCCTGGCTGCTCATCGGGCTCGCGATCACGTTCCGCAGGGGGCTGGTCGGACGGGTCGGTGCCGCGCTGGCAGCGTCGACCGGGGACGGCCGGGAGGCCCCTCCCGCAGTCGTCGACGGCACCGCTCGTCGGCAGGCCCACACGCCGCAGCCCGACGAGGACGTGGTCCGGTGACGCGCGTCGCCGCGGTCCAGCTCGCGCCCGTCGTCGGCGACCTCGCCGCGAACGCGGCGACCGTCCGCGCGGCGCTCGCCGCCGTCCCGGACGACGTCGACGTCGTCGTCCTGCCGGAGCTCGCGACCAGCGGCTACGTGTTCCGGGACGCGGCCGAGGCACGCGCTTCGGCCGTCCCCGCGACGGACGCGACCGTGACCGGGTGGGCGACCACTGCCTCCCGGCTGGCCGGCGGCGCCGGTGGGATCGTCGTCGGCGGCTTCGCCGAACTCGGCGAGGACGGCGTCGTGTACAACTCGGCCGCCGTCGTCGATGCGTCCGGGGTCGTCGGCGTGTACCGCAAGGTGCACCTGTGGGACGGCGAGAAGGCCTGCTTCACCCCGGGGGACCGGCCGCCGCTCGTCGTCGACACCCCGCACGGGCGGATCGGCGTCGCGATCTGCTTCGACATGGAGTTCCCGGAGTGGACCCGGCTCGCCGCCCTCGGCGGTGCGGAACTGCTCGCGGTCCCGACGAACTGGCCGTGGGTGGACCGGCCCGAGGGGGAACGGGCGCCCGAGGTGCAGATCGCGATGGCCGCGGCCCGGGTGAACCGGATGGCGATCGCGTGCGCCGACCGGTGTGGGACCGAGCGGGGCGTCGACTGGAACGAGGGGACCTCGATCGTCGACGCCGACGGGTGGGTGCGCGCCGCGACGGGGCCCGGCGCGGGGATGGTCGTCGCCGACCTCGACCTCGTCGCCACACGGGACAAGACGCTCAGTCCCGTCGCGGACCTCTTCGGGGACCGGAGGCCGGACCTCTACGGACCGCTGACCGGTCGGTGACGGGTCCGCCGGGCGATCGGGTTCCGTTCGCCGTCGCGCCTCGGTCAGCCCTCGGTGAGGAGCTCGCGTGCCAGACGGGCGAGCTCCGCGGTGGCGGCCGACAGGACCGAACCGTCCCGCTCGACGAGCGCGACGGTGTCGAGCACCGGCTCGGCGAACGGCGTCCAGTGCAGCCCGAGGGCCGCGGCGGACACCTCGGCGACCGCGCGGGCGATGAAGGTGTCGCCGACGCCGGACGCCACGAGCGCGAGCGCGGTCTCGACCTGCTCGACCTCGACGTGCGGCTCGAGCGTCACCCCGGCCAGGCGGGCGCGCTCCGCGAACTGTCTCCGGGTGGGGTCCTTCCAGCCGTAGTGCGCGTCGTAGAGGACGAGTCGTCGGGCGGCCATCGCCTCGATCGTCATCGGCGCGTCGACGATCGACGGGTCGCGGCTCACGAAGACGACCTCGTCCCGGCGCAGCGGGGTCACCCGGAGCCCCTCGGTGTCGATCGGCAGCACGACCAGGCCCGCCTCGAGTCCGCCGGACGCCACCTCGCTCGCGACCTCCACCGAGTTGAGGCCGATCACCCGGAGTCGCACGGCCGGGTGCGCGGCGTGGAAGCGGGTGAGGAGCTCGTCGAGGGCGTAGTACTTCGCGTTGCGGAGCAGTCCGAACGACGCCGTCCCGCCGACGAGCGACGTCACGGCTCGGAGTGCGCGGTCCGCGGCGTCGGCCTCGGCGATGATCCGCTCGGCCATCGGCAGCAGTACGGCGCCGGCGTCCGTCAGCGTGAGACGGCGTCGGCCCCGGACGAACAGGGCGGTGTCGTACGCGCCCTCGAGACGCCGGATGAACTCGGACACCGAGGACTGCGAGCGGAGCAGGGCCTCGGCGGCCGCCGTGAACGACCCGAGGCGTGCGACGGCGACGAAGACGCGGAGCTGCACCAGGGTCACGGCGGCAGCCTAGCGACGCGGCCCGCGTGGCCGTCGGGGCAGCGCGCACGTCGGGGCAGCGCGCACGTCGGGGCGCCGCGGACGTCGTTCAACGCAGTCGCAGTCGGAGCAGGAGCGTATCGCCGTGCACCGGGTCGACCTCGCGCGCGCCGGTGTCGACGAAGCCGAGCTTCTCGAGCACGCGCAGCGACAGGGTGTTCCACGCTCGCACCGTCGACGCGAGGTGGGTGTACCCGATCGAGGCGGCCTGGTCGACGACCGCCCGTGCGGCCTCGGTCGCGTACCCGCGACCGTGGTGCTCGCGGAGGAACTCGTACGCCAGCTCGGGCTCTGCCGGGACGCCGACGCTGTTCGGCACGAGGCCGCAGTACCCGATCGGCGTCGCGGTGGCGAGCGCCTCGATGACGAGCAGCCCGGGGGCCGGCGTGTGCTCGTACGCCCCGAGCCGTTCCTCGAGCTCGGCGATGGTGGGGTGCCCGTCGTCGGAGATGCGTCGGTGCGCCGGAACCCGAGGGTCGCGCTCCGCCCACAGCCGACGCTGGAGACCCGCGTCGGCAACGGTCCACGGGCGGAGGCGGAGTCGGTCCGTCCGTGGTGCGTCCATCGGACCAGTGTGGTGCACCGGTTGCTCGGGGTCCGGAACCGGCGTAGTCTTGAATATGGTTAATCGATTAAGCAGCACTTCGGCGCAGCGAACCCGACGATCGACCACCATCCCCAGCAACGACGCTCGGAAGGACCGCATCCATGCACATCGGGTCGACCTCGGGGTCGCGGCGCACTGTCGCCGCCCTCCTCGGGGCCCTCGCTCTCGTCACCGGGAGCCTGTTCGCCGTCTCGGCAGGGACCGGCAGCGCTGCTGCCGCGACCGCCGGGCCGTGCGACACCTACGCCAGCGCCGGCACCTCGTGTGTCGCCGCGTACAGCTCCACCCGGGCGCTGTACTCCTCGTACAACGGGCCGCTCTACCAGGTGCAGCGTGCCTCGGACGGGGCGACCACGAACATCGGACTCCTCGCCGCGGGCGGGTACGCGAACGCCGCAGCACAGGACGCGTTCTGCTCCGGCACGACGTGCACCATCCCGAAGATCTACGACCAGTCGTCGAACCACAACGACCTCACCGTCGCCCCGGCGGGCGATGCGGGTCCGGCGAACAACCCCGCGAACGCGACCGCGCTCCCGATCACGGTGGCCGGACACAAGGCGTACGGCATCTTCATGCCGCAGCAGGTCGCCTACCGGATCTCGAGCACGCTCGCGAAGGGGACGGCACGCGGTGCGAGCCCCGAGTCGATGTACGAGGTCGCCAGCGGCACGAACGTGAACCACGGGTGCTGCTCTGACTTCGGCAACGTCGAGACCCAGGAGAAGGACACCGGCAAGGGGCACATGGACGCCCTCAACCTCTCGATGCTCAACGGAACGGGCAGTGCCGGTCGCGGCCCGTGGGTGCAGGCAGACCTGGAGAACGGCGTCTACGAGGGCAAGACCGCGATCAACACGGCGAACACCGGCAACAGCACGAAGTTCGTCACGGCGCTCCTCAAGAACGACGGCGTCGCGAACTTCGCGCTCAAGGGCGGTGACGCGCAGGGCGGCTCGCTGTCGAAGTGGTACGAGGGGCCGCTGCCGACCGACAAGGACGGAGACGGCCAGGGCTACACGCCGATGAAGCTCGAGGGCTCCATCGTGCTCGGTGCCGGCGGGGACAACTCGAACCGCGGGACGCAGTCCTTCTTCGAGGGGGTCATGACGTCCGGGTACTCGACCGACGCCGCCGACGGTGCGGTGCAGGCGAACGTCGTCGCGCAGAACTACCAGGGCGTGTCCACCGGCGGTGGTCCGGGTTCGTCCATCACCGGGCCCGGCGGCAAGTGCGTCGACGTGTCCGGCGACGACACCGGCGGGAACACCGCGGTCGTGCAGCTCTGGGACTGCCAGGCTCTGGCGGCCGACCAGCACTGGCTCGGGAACGTGTACGGCGCGCACACGCTGAGCACGCTCGGGCGGTGCCTCGACGCCGACGGCAACGGGACCGCGAACGGGACGCATCTCGAGCTCTACGACTGCAACGGCGTGGGCGGACAGCAGTGGATCGTGCAACCCGACGGATCGATCAAGAACCCGCAGTCCGGTCGCTGCCTGGACGACCCGTCCGGGAACACGGCGAACGGCACACCGCTGCAGCTCTACGACTGCAACGGGAACCAAGCGCAGAAGTTCGTGGCCGCGGTGCCGATCCGCACGATCGGCGACAAGTGCGTCGACGTCGCCGGCAACGACCTGCAGCAGAACGGCCAGCAGGTGCAGGTGTACGACTGCCAGACCCTGTTGACGGACGAGCAGACGTCCGACCAGCAGTGGGCCTACAACGCCGGGGACCACACGATCCGCACGCTCGGCCGGTGCCTCGACCTCGACGGCAACGCCACGGCGAACGGCACGCACCTGGAGCTGTACACGTGCAACGGCGTGGGAGGGCAGCAGTGGGTGCCCCAAGCGAACGGTTCGGTGCTCAACCCGCAGTCTGGACGGTGTCTGGACGTGCCGTCCGGCAACACCGCGAACCAGACCCCGCTCCAGCTCTACGACTGCAACGGGCAGGCACCGCAGGTGTTCCGCTTCAACTGATCGGAGCCACCGGGTGACGGACGGGAGGCCCGTGGCGACGCCGCCACGGGCCTCCCGTGTGTCGGTGGTGACGAATTCGGAACAGGGACTTGCTTCATCGATTCAGCAGGTGCATGCTGATCGGAGTTAATCGATAAAGCGACGCAAGGAGGCGCCCGTGCCGAAGTCCGTCACCCTCAAGGACGTGGCAGCCAAGGTCGGCGTGACCTCGGCTGCAGCGAGCATGGCGCTGTCCGGGCACGAGCGCATCAGCGAGAAGACCCGGGCCGCGGTCAAGCGGGCGGCCGACGAGCTCGGGTACGTGCCGAGCTCCGCGGGCCGCGCGCTCCGGAGCCAGCGAGCCGACGCCGTCGCCCTCATCGTCCCGAACTCGTCGACGCACGTGTTCGGCCACCTGTACTTCATGCACGTGCTCACCGGGATGTCGACCGCGGCGAACGCCCACGACGCCCAGGTGATCGTCTCGACGAACGCTGACACCTCCACCGGCGGCGTCGCCTACGAGCGGGTCATGCGGTCCCGCACCGCCGACGGCGCCATCGTCACGAGTGCCGCGATCGACGACGACCACGTCCAGGCCCTCGTCGCGAGCGGGTTGCCGGTGGTCCTCATCGGCAACTACCCCCACCTGGCCCGCGCCGTGTCGGTCGGGATCGACGACGTCGCGGCGACCGAGCATCTCGTCGACCACCTCGTCACCGTCCACGGGCGGCGTCGACTCCTGCACGTGACCGGCACGCTCGACCACCAGACCGGCCTCGACCGCCGCGACGGCTTCCTGCGCGCGGCGAACACCCACGGGCTCCCCGAGGTCGCCGTCATCGAGGGCGACCTGTCCGAGGCGTCCGGTGCCGCGGCGATGGAACAGGTGGTCCGCGAGCAGCCCGGCTACGACGGCATCGTCTTCGCCAACGACGACATGGCGGTCGGGGGCCTGCGGGTCCTCCGCCGCGCCGGGGTCCGTGTGCCCGAGGACATCTCGGTCGTCGGTTTCGATGACTTCGGTCTCGCCCGCGTGACGACCCCGGGGATCACGACCGTCCGCGTCCCCGCCGAGGAGATGGGTCGGATCGCGACCGAGCGGCTCTTCAGCCTCGTGGACGGTCGTGGCTCCGACCCCGACGGCGACGACCGGCACACCGAGCTCCCGGTCGAGGTCGTCCTCCGCGGGTCGTGCGGCTGCGACGACGACGCGGGCATCGCCGCCCCCTGAACTCCTCTTCGACCCATCCACCACAGCGCACCGTCCGACACCGAACACCGACCCGCGCACCACTGCAACGCAAAGGAGCGTTACAACGATGAAGCACACGCATGCGACCCTCGCGGTCGTCTCCGGAGCCGCCGCGCTCGCCCTCGTCCTCACCGGCTGTTCGGCCGGCGGCGCGGCGAGCAGCGACGGCCCCGTCACCCTGAAGGTCTGGACCGGCTTCACCGGTGGTGACCGTCCCGGCTACGCCACCATCGTCAAGGACTTCGAGAAGTCGCACCCGAAGATCAAGGTCGACATGACCGTGCAGCCGTGGGACACCATCCAGCAGAAGCTCCCCTCGGCGTGGCTCACCGGCCAGGGGCCCGACGTCGCCGCGGTCTCGAGCGACCCGAACGCCGTCGCGCAGTACGTCAAGACGAACTCGGTGCTGCCGATCACCATGACGGGCACCGGCGACGGCAAGATCAACACGTCGGAGTTCGCACCCGGCACGGTGGAGGAGTTCACCTACGACGGCAAGCTCTACGGTGTCCCGGCCAACTTCGCCACGCTGAGCCTGTACTACAACAAGAAGCTCTTCGCCGACGCCGGGATCGCGAACCCGCCGACGACCGTGCAGGAGATGGCGTCCGACGCGAAGAAGCTGACGACCGGCGGGAAGTACGGCATCGCGCTCGCCGACAACCAGACCATCCAGATGTGGCCCGTGCTCCAGTGGCTCGAGGGCGGCGACATCGTCACGAGCAAGGGCTGCAGTGCCGTCCAGACGAGCGCGTCGAAGCAGGGTCTCTCGACGTGGGGTGACCTCGTCGCGAAGGACAAGGTGAGCCCGGTCGGCCTGACCGGCGCCGAGGCCGATTCACTGTTCTCCGCCGGCAAGGCCGCGATGGAGATCAACGGGCCGTGGGCAGCACCCGGGTACAAGTCGGCGGGCATCGACCTCGGCATCGTGAAGGTGCCGGTGGGCGTCGACGGCAAGTCGACGACGCTCGGCTCGATCGCGCCGCTGTCGATCTCCGCGAAGACGAAGTACCCGACGCAGGCCCAGGAGTTCCTCGCGTACTGGACGTCGAAGACCGCGCAGCAGAAGTTCTCGCTGCAGACCGGCTTCCCGCCGCTCCGGACCGACCTCTCCGACGACGCCGACCTCAAGGCCGACGCCACCGTCTCGGTGTTCGCGAGCCAAGTGCCCGACTCCCGCCTCTACCTGCCGCACGTCACGAACGCCACCAAGGTCGACTCCGACGCGTACGTCCCGATGATCGGCAAGATCACCCGCGGGACCTCCGTCGCCGCCGCGACGAAGGAAGCCGCTCAGACGATCGACGGTCTGACCGGTTGCAGCAAGTGACCGACCAGCTCACCGGGTCGGCCCCGTCACGCAGCGCGCGTGACGGGGCCCCCGCCTCCGCCACCGGCCGGGAGGCACGCCCCACCCGCCGCCGAGCGCGCCGCTTCCAGCCGGCCTGGCTGTTCATGGCCCCGTCGCTGCTCATCCTCGGCGTGTTCGTCCTCTTCCCGATCCTGCGCTCGCTGTACTACTCGTTCTTCGACTGGACGGTGGGTGCCGTCTCGCAGCAGTTCGTCGGGTTCGGGAACTACGTCCAGCTGGCCCACGACCCGCAGTTCTGGAACGCCCTGCGGGTGACGCTCGAGTACACGGTGGTGTCCGTTGTGCTGCTCGTCGTGCTCGGGTTCGTCGCCGCGCTGCTCTTGCAGCGGGACACCCTGCTCAACCGGATCGTCCGATCGGTGTTCTTCTTCCCGACGATCGTGTCACTCGTCACCATCGGCCTCGTCTGGAAGTTCCTCCTCGACCCGGACATCGGTCTCGTCGGCGGGCTGACCGCACTGTTCGGCCTGCCGAGCGTCGCGTGGCTGCAGTCGACGTCGCTCGCACTGCCGACCGTCATCTTCGTGTCGGTCTGGAAGAGCATCGGCTTCGCGATGATCCTCTTCATCGCCGGCCTCAAGGGCGTGCCGGGGGAGCGGTACGAGGCCGCCGAACTCGACGGCGCGAACCGCTGGCAGACCGTCTGGCGGATCACCCTGCCGAGCATCCGACCGACGCTGCTCTTCACGTCGATGATCCTGACGATCCAGTCGTTCCAGGTGTTCGACCTCGTCTACGTGATGACCGGCGGCGGCCCCGTGTTCGCCACCGATTCCCTCGTGAACCTGCTCTACCGGGACGGGTTCGTCAACTACCAGACCGGCTACGCGTCGGCGATCTCCTGGGTCCTCTTCGTGATCATCATGCTCATCTCGCTCCTGCAGCTGCGGCTGTTCCGCTACGACGATGTCGACTGACGCGCTCACCCGGCGACCGTCCGTGACGGAGCCGACCCGTGCCTCCCGGCCGGCCGCCGACCACCACCGGCGGCGACACGGCCGCCGGAACGGCCTCGTCGTCACCGGCTCCGTGCTCAAGTGGGTGTACCTCGGGATCGGACTCGTCGTCGCGCTCGTCCCCTTCGTGTGGATGGTGAGCGGGAGCTTCCGGTCCGAGGCCGACCTCTTCGGACACCCGGCGTCGCTGTTCCCGACGAGCATCACGCTGCACGGGTACGAGGGCGTGTGGCAGCAGTTGCCGTTCCTGCGGCTGCTGCTCAACTCCCTCGTGTTCACCGTCGTGACCACCGTGCTGACGCTGCTGTTCGACTCGATGTGCGCCTACGCCCTCGCCCGGATGCGCTTCGTCGGGCGGAACATCGCGTTCGTGCTCGTCATCGCGACGCTCATGGTGCCGTTCCAGGTGACGCTCATCCCCGTGTTCGTCGAGCTGTTCCACCTCGGGTGGCTCAACACGTACCAGGGCCTCATCATCCCCAGGGCGACGAGTGCGTTCGGCATCTTCCTGTTCCGGCAGTTCTTCATCGACATCCCGCCGGAGCTCGACGAGGCGGCGCGCATCGACGGCGCCGGGCACTGGCGGATCTACTGGCAGGTGATCCTGCCGCTGGCGAAGCCGGCGATCGCGACCGTGGCCGTGCTCAACGGGATGGCGCTGTGGAACGACCTGCTCTGGCCGCTCGTCGTGAGCACCTCGAACGACATGCTGACGCTCCCGGCCGGGCTCACGCTGTTCGGCGGGGCGCACGTCACTGACCACGCCGTGCTGCTCGCCGGGGCCGTGATCTCCCTGCTGCCCATCGCGCTCGGGTTCTTCTTCGCGCAGAAGTACTTCGTCGCGGGCGTCGCGACCTCGGGGTTGAAGTGACCGGGGCGGACCCGGGGGTCGGGCGGCCCTTCGCGCCGGGTTCCTTCACCTGGGCGCTCGGCATCGAGGACACGTGCGTCCACCCACCGGCCCGCTTCGCGATGGCGCCGCTCGACGAGCACGTCCTCACCGGACACGACGTCGCCTGGCGGTCCGACCTCGACACCGTGCGGGACCTCGGCGCGACCGCGCTCCGGTACGGGGTCGACTGGCCGAAGGTGCACCTCGGACCCGGCCGGTTCGACTGGTCCGTCCTCGACGAACGACTGCCCCGTGCCGCCGACGGCGGTGTCACCGTCATCGCCGACCTCGTCCACTACGGCACACCCACCTGGCTCGACGACTCCTTCGCGGACCCGCGGTACCCGGACGCGATCGCCGAGTTCGCCGGAGCGTTCGCCGCTCGGTACGCCGGTGTCGTCGACCACGTCACCCCGCTCAACGAGCCCATCACGACCGCGTCGTTCTCGGGGCTCCGCGGCGTGTGGCCCCCGGGTCTCGTCGGCTGGGACGGCTGGACGTGCGTGGTGCTGGCGATCGCGGCCGGCATCCAGCGGAGCGTCCGCGCCGTCCGTGCCGCGAACCCCCGCGCGGTGGTCGTGCACGTCGAGGCGAGCACCCTCGTCGAGTCCGGCGACGGCGATCCGGCGACGACGGCGGAGGCGGCACTGCTCGAACTGCTCGGCAGCGTCCCGACCGACCTCGTGCTCGGCCGCGTCGTCCCCGGGCACCCGGCGCACGGCTGGCTGCTCGACCACGGCGCAACCGAGGCCGGGCTGCGCGGCCTCGTCGACGGCGCGGTCGCCGTCGATCTGCTCGGTGTTAACTACTACCCCGACCTCACCCCGAGGCGTCTCGTCACCGGCGCCGGCGGCACGGTCCAGCACACCCACGACCGCTGGACGGACGGTCTCGCCGAGGCGCTCGGACGGTTCGCCGGACGGTACGGGCTGCCGATGCTCGTCACCGAGACCTCGATCGAGGGCTCCGACGAGCTCCGGTCCGCATGGGTCCGCGACGCCGCCGACACCGTCCGAGCGCTCGCCGATTCCGGGACCGACGTCCGGGGGTTCACCTGGTGGCCGTTGTTCGACTTCGTGGACTGGTCGTACGCCGCGGGCGGACGGAACGTCGAGGAGTTCGAGCTGCCCGACGCCGTCGTGGCCGACCGTGCGGCGAGCGACCGGAAGGCGCCGTACCTGCGCCGGATGGGGCTCGTCCGGCTCGAGGAGGACGAGGGCGGGGTGCTCCACCGGTTGCGGACGCCGGCTGCTGAAGGCTTCCGGCAGCGGGCCACTGGTGTCGTCACCCCTGGTCAGGGGAGGACGGTGTCACCTCCGACCTCGGGCAGTGTCGTCAGCCAGGGCTCGACGAGCTCCGCGTCCTGATCTCGTGTGGGGGCATCGGCAGCGTCGAGGTCCCCGGAACTCCCAGCACCGAGCGAGCGCTGGGTCGTCGAGTTCGTCGACCGGCCGGCGAGCAGCACTTCCGAGCGCGCTGTGTGTCCCGTTCCGCGCTCGACAACCAGTTCCCCTGTTGACGTTTCTCCCCTCCGACGGAATCATGTGTGTAGTACACAGAACATCAGCAAGTGGAAGGGGATCCGATGAAGACACGCAACCTGGTCGGGCTCGCGCTGGGAACGATCACCACGGCGAGCCTCGCGATCGCGGCACCCGCGTCCGCACAGCCGTCCGGGGGAACGAAGGTCGATGTCCCAGCGGACGTCGTCGTGGACGCGAGCTTCGATGCGTCCGGAGAGGTCATCACGGTCGGCGACGGCTCCGCTGTCCGTTCCGGAGACTGCAAGGACCGCGCGTTCACCGCAGTGACGGTCATGAGCCAATCGTTGAACGGGTGCAGTGTCATCGGCACGACGGCGGCCACGAAGGTGGGGTACGGCTGGTACAAGCACCGCGGAAACGCGAACCCGTGCATCTGGGGCAAGTCGTTCAACTCCCGCCACGCGCCCACCTGGACCGCACTGGACTGCGGCACCGGTCGCTCGAAGAGCGTGCCCTGGGGCAACGTGGCTGCGACCAAGAAGGTGAAGGGCCTGACCGCGATCGGGTGGGCGGGCGTGCAGTGGCACTAGGAGGTGAGGGGTCGCGACGCCGCAGCGGCGCGGTCTTCACTCTCGGCTGCGTCGTCGCCACCGTCGTCTCGGGGTGTGCCGGCCAGGACCCCACGCTGATGACGGGCACCAACCCTGAGCCGCCGCCGGAGCCAGGGATGCCCGCCGGACAGATGCAGTCGATGGCTGATGCTCTGCGCCGGTCGGTGTCGTGCCAAGACGGAGACGCGCTGCTGGACGATCTGGCGTTCTGGGACGCCATGCGCGGGTACGACTGTTCCGCACCGTCCGGCCCGATGTTCATCCGGGTGTACGAGCACGCCGCTTCCGTTCCGCAGACCGTCGAGGAGTGGCGTGACACCTTCGGTGCTGAACGCACGATCGCACGTGGCACGCACTGGTACGTGATCGGGGCGCCCTCCGACGTCGCGGCCGTCCGCGCGCCGGGATCGGACCCTGCGATCGCTGACGATGTCCGGGAGCCTGCGGCGCTGTCGCCTCGGCAGGACTACCTAACGACCTGCGCGCGCTACATCGCCAGCGAAGGTGAGCGCTACGTGCGACACCCGGATCGTCGCAGCGGGTCCGCGAGCCAGTACGAGACCCTCTTCCCTGGTGTCACCGCGCAGTTGCACCAGGCGATCGACAGGTTCGGCGCGGAGCGGTTGCGGGCCGCGATCGTCCAGGACCGCTGGCCGGCAGCGCTCACCCCGTTGGGCCCTGGCGTGAAGGCCCAGTGCGCCCTTGCGTACGACGAGGTGCAAGACTCGGTCGCGCCGCTGGGAGGGGCGTCTTGACTGCTGCGCGCTTCGTCTGCGACCGTGCCGCGGCGATCGTCGTCATCGAGGCTCTCGCGGCGGTGCTGCTCGCCGTCGACAACGCTCTGGGGTTCGCTGGTGTCGAGGCCTTCGCGGCACCCGTCGTGCAGGTACTCGCCGTGCTGTGCGTGGCGGTCGGCTTCGTCGCGGCCCTGTACGCCGCGCGCATTCGCGAGTGGCTCGGGTCATGTGTCGCGGCGCTGCTGATCGGCTTCGTGGCTGCGGGGCCGTACGGACTGCCGCTGCAGCTTCCGGCGGTGGTCGTGACGATCATCCAGATGGTGCTGCCCCTCGGGTTCGTCATGGTGGCCTGGGGATTTCGGCGGCGCCTTCGGAGGACGAGCGAACGCTTCCTCTCGCTCGCGATGCTGGTGCTCGCGATCGTGTGGCTGGTCGGGGCACTCGCACCGATCCCGCTGGAGCTGTTCCTCATCGCCCAGATCCTCACCGTCACTGCGCTGGTGGGCTTGCTCGCCACTCCCGTTCGGCTGTGGTTGGGAGCTCACTTCCGCGTCCTGTGGGAGAGCGCGGACATCCTCTGACCGCGATCCCGTCAGCGCCATGCGGCGAGCTCCCGCTCCAGGGCCCGGCGAGCCCGTGCGAGCATCCCGCGAACGGTCGACACCGGCAGATCGAGCTCGGCGGCGACATCGTGGTACGAGTGCCCGTCGAGGTGCCGGAGCTCCCAACACCGCCGCTGCGACCGGGGCATCGACCCGAGCACCTCCCGTACGGCCCGGACCAGTTCCGCCCGCTCTGCCACGCGCGCCGGCGCGTGGTCGTCCGATGCTGCTACGGACTCGTCGAGCTCGACGAGTGTGCGTCGGCTGGCAGTGCGCAGGACGTCGACCGCGCGACGGCGTGCGGTCGTCGCGAGCCACCCGGCGATGGCCGCGGGATCGTCGATCGCATCGCGGTGGACCCACGCCGCGATGAAGGTCTCCTGCGCGACGTCGTCAGCTTCGGCAGGTGCGTTCAGGACACCGAGTGCGGTGGCGTGGACGAGTCGTGTGTGTCGGTGCACGGTCGATGCGAACGGGATGTCGGCGGCGGCGCGGGCGGACATGAGCACGGTGGTTCCGATCCTCGGGTGGATGCTTGAGGATCATTCGGGGAGCTGTCCGGCACGGTTGGGGGCGGCGGATACCCCAACCAGTGGGGCAGAACGGTAGGTTCCGGTCATGGGACGACGTACCGAGACGACCGATGTCGACTGGCAGGACGGGACGTGGACGAACGCGCCCGCGTCGGTGGAGCGGGACGGGGACCACCTGCTCGTCACCGCGCGGGAGGGCAGCGATGCGTGGCGGGAGACCTCGTACGGCTTCGTGCACGACACCGAGCACGCGCTGCTCGTCGACTTCCCGCAGGACAGCGCGGTCGAGGTGACGTTCCTGCTCGACCTCAGCGAGCAGTTCGACCAGGCAGGTCTGTTCGTGCGGGTCGACGACCGCACCTGGACGAAGGCCGGTGTGGAGCGCAGCGACGGGGCTGACAGCCTGGGCGCGGTCGTCACCCGGGGACGGTCGGACTGGTCGCTCGCACCGGTCGCGGACTGGGCAGGACGAAGGGTCACGATCCGTGGCAGCCGCGTCGACGACGCCCTGACGATCCGAGCCAGGGTGGACGACGAGCCCTGGAGACTCGTGCGTGTGTCGCCCCTCGATCCGGAGGCGACGGTGGCCGCCGGACCGTTCTGCTGCGCCCCGACCCGTGCCGGGCTCCGCGTCCGGTTCACCGGGTGGCGATCGACCCCACCCGACGCCGGCCTGCACCCGGACGACTGACGAGCGGAAACCGACCGGGAGACACGGTGCGCACTCCGCCGCGGGCGCGGAACGGTTCCCGCTGGCGGCCGGGAGGCGCGTCGCGGCGCCGCCACGCGCCTCCCGACCGTCAGGCGGTCGCGCCGGGCGTGACCGCGTCCTCGACCAGGCGGATGGTCACCGTGACGAGGTCGGCTCCGCCGTCGACCCGCTGGTCGACGAGGTCGCGGACGCGTTCCCCGACGTCGCGGACCGTGTCCGGGGCGGGTCGGTCGCCCGAGACCGCGATGCCGGCGGCGATGCGCACGGTGGCGCCGTGGCGGTCGACGTCCACGAGCACGTCCGGTTCCCGGAGCGCGAGGGCGGAGGCGACCACCTCGGCCGCGGCGTGCACGATCGGGCGGGGCGGGTAGACCGCCACCACGCCGGGGACCGCGCGGATCGCGGAGGTCAGTTCGCTCGACAGTGCGGCATCGTCCACGGCGGGCTCCTCAGGGCAGGACGACATCGTCGAAGCGGACGTCGATCGACTCGATCGTGAGTTCGGTGTGGCGGGCGAGTGCGGCGGCGACGACGTCGCGGAGACGGTCCGCGGTCGCCTCGGCGGAGGCGCCGTACAGCAGCCCCGCGGTCACCGCGACCCGGACGGGCGCTCCCGGCAGGTCGACGTCGCCGTCGAGCTCGCAGCGTCCCATCACGACCTCGCGGAGGCCGTCGCCCGCTCGTCGGACGATCCCGCGCACCGCGGCCTCGGTCATCGCGAGACGCAGGGTCGGGTCCGGGTGCGCGATCGGCACGTCCCGCCCGGACCGGACCTCTGCGCGGATCGTGTCGAGCAGCCGGTCGATCCAGGCCGTCTCACGATCGGCCTCGTCCTCGGCACGGCGTTGCAGCGCGCCGAAGGACAGCTCGCGCAGCCGCTGCATGTTCGCCAGGGCGAGTCGGCACCCCGGCGAGGACTCGATGGACGGGTCGCGGGGTTCACGGCCGCGGTCCAGGTAGTCGGCGAGCTCCTCGATGGTGTGCCCGTCGAGGTCGTCGTCGGGCAGATGGAGGTCGTGGTCGGTCATCGCCATCCCTCCAT
>NZ_LDQC01000099.1 GCF_001475545.1 Curtobacterium luteum
CCGAGACTCGGCTCGGCGCGCACGGGACGCGGGCGCGAGCACGAGTGTCAGCTGCGCCGCGCCGGACGGGAGGCCCGTGGCGGGCCCGCACCGTGCCTCCCGGCCGGTGGGCGCGCACCTCGGGCGCGGGGCGCACCGCTCTGGTCGCGTTCACACGACCGTAACCGGACAGGCAGCGTGTCGCGATTCCACCCGGCAGGCGACGGTCGTAGGTTGACGGCATCGGGCACCGCGCCCGATCGAAGCGGCCGCAGCAGGTGCTTCGAGACCCGCTCCAGTGGCCGCGTCGAGGACAAGGACCGGGTCCCTCGCGGCCCGGGGATGGAGTGGTCGTGACCTCTCAGAACGTCTCTCGCGGAACGCAGCAGCAGCCCACCGCGGACTCGTCCACACCGGTCGCCCAGCGCACGTACGTGCTCGACACCTCGGTGCTCCTCAGCGATCCGCGGGCGCTGTTCCGCTTCGCCGAGCACGCGGTCGTCCTGCCCGTGGTGGTCGTCAGCGAGCTGGAGTCGAAGCGCAACGACCCGGAGATCGGCTACTTCGCCCGACAGGCACTCCGGATCCTCGATGATCTCCGGGTCGAGCACGAACGACTCGACTTCCCGATCGCGATCGGTGACGGCGGCTCACTGCGGGTCGAGTTGAACCACTCCAACCAGGCGGTGCTGCCGTCCGGGCTGCAGCTCGGCGACAACGACTCGCGGATCCTCGCGGTCGCGATGAACCTCGCGAACGACGGCCTCGACGTCGTCGTCGTGTCGAAGGACCTCCCGCTGCGGGTCAAGGCGTCGTCGATCGGCATGGCCGCCGAGGAGTACCGCGCCGAACTCGCGGTCGACAGCGGCTACACGGGCCTCACCGACCTGCAGGTGTCCGGCGAGCAGATGGCCGACCTCTACGACCACGAGGAGATCCGCTCCGCCGCGCTGGCCGACGTGCCGATCAACACCGGGGTCGTCATCCACTCCGAGCGCGGCTCCGCCCTCGGCCGTGTGCACACCGCCGGTTCGGTCGCGCTCGTGCGCGGTGACCGCGAGGTGTTCGGGCTCCGCGGACGGTCCGCCGAGCAGCGGCTCGCGATCGACGCGCTCCTCGACCCGGAGATCGGCATCGTCTCCCTCGGCGGCGCAGCGGGGACGGGCAAGTCGGCGCTCGCGCTCTGCGCCGGCCTCGAGGCGGTCCTCGAGCGCCAGCAGCACAAGAAGATCATGGTCTTCCGTCCGCTCTACGCCGTCGGCGGGCAGGAGCTCGGATACCTCCCGGGTGACGCCTCCGAGAAGATGAACCCCTGGGCGCAGGCGGTGTACGACACCCTCGGCTCGGTGGTGTCGGACAACGTGCTCGACGAGGTGGTCGAGCGGGGGATGCTCGAGGTCCTGCCGCTCACCCACATCCGCGGTCGTTCTCTGCACGACGCGTTCGTCATCGTCGACGAGGCCCAGTCGCTCGAACGGAACGTCCTGCTCACGATGCTGTCCCGGATCGGGCAGAACTCGCGGGTCGTCCTCACGCACGACGTCGCGCAGCGGGACAACCTGCGGGTCGGCCGGCACGACGGCATCGCATCGGTGATCGAGCGGCTCAAGGGACACCCGCTGTTCGCGCACGTGACGCTGACGCGCTCGGAGCGGTCGGCGATCGCCGCACTCGTGACGGAGATGCTCGACTCGCCCGACCTTGTGTAGCGCCGGTCGGCGCCG